>JARIEX010000027.1 GCA_031127095.1 Gemmatimonadota bacterium | reverse complement strand
CGCTCAAGTTCTTCCGCACCCGGACGACAATAAACTCTGACCGCGATTCGATAGTCGGATCCGGGCGAGGCACGGATGCCTCAGCGTACACATCAAGGAGGATAGTCTCATGCGTATCAACACGAACGTCGGCGCTCTTACCGCTTCCCGCAACGTCTTCATTAACAACATGGCGACGGAAAACAGCATGCGGAAGCTGAGCTCGGGTCTCAAGATCAGCCGTGCGGCTGACGATGCGGCCGGTCTCTCGATCGCCAACAAGCTGCGCACGCAGAGCCGCTCGCTCACCCAGGCGTCGTCGAATGCGGAGCAGGGCAATGCGATGCTCAGCATCGCGGAAGGTGCGGCGTCCACGATCCAGCGCATCATCGAACGGCAGAAGGAACTGATCACGCAGCAGGTCTCCACGGGCAACAACAGCACCGTGTCGGCCACGCTCGGCACGGAAATCGCCACGCTCCAGACGGAATCGGCCCGTATCCTTGCGGACGCGGACTTCCAGGGCGCCAACGTGTTCGCGTCACTCGTGTTCCAGGTGTCCGATGCGGCCACCAACGGCACGGTCACGGTCGACACGTCGCTGACGCTGACCTCGCTGGCGTCGGGATCCACGCTCGCCAACGCCGACACGGCGCTCGATGCGGTCAACGCCGTCCTCGCCAAAATCGGTGCCGGCCAGAACGTGCTGGACTACACGGTGCAGAACTTGAAGTCGGCCGTCGTGAACGTCCGCGCAGCAGAGTCCACCATCCGCGACGTCGACATGGCGGAAGAAATGGCCTCCTTCACCAAGAACAACATCCTGACGCAGGCGGCACAGGCCATGTTGTCGCAGGCCAACCAGGGCAGCCAGAATGTGCTGCAGTTGCTCCGCTAAACCTGGTGGTTTCCGGCGGGTGAATAACCCCGGGGTCGGCGAATTCGCCGGCCCCGGGGTCTGGCCTTAGCAAGTAGCAGGGAGGCGACGATGTCCAGTCCGATCAACATCAGTGGTCTGAGCACCGGGATTCAGTGGGGCGATATCGTCGATTCGACGATCAAGGCCTACGAAGCCCGGCAGGTCAAGCCGATCACCGATCGTATTACCAAGCGGGCGGAGCAGAAGACGGCGTGGACCAAGATGCAGGGTCTCGCGGAAACACTGAGCACGAATGCGCGCGCGTTGCGTCGCACCGGGTTCGGTGGTTTTGTCGCGACCGCGCCCACCAGTCCGACCACGTCCCGCTCGTTGTTGTCCGCCACGGCATCGCTGAACGCGACGGCGGGGCGGTATCGCGTTGAGGTGCTCCAACTGGCCGACACCGCCAGAGTCGGCGGTAGCTCGGTCACCGATACCACGGCCGCCCGTGGTCTCACGGGATCGATGTCCCTCAACGGCACCGCGATCGATATTGTCAGCACCGATACGCTGGCCGATATCCGCACCAAGATCAACGATGCCAACATCGGGGTGACGGCGGCCATCGTGAGCGAAGGCGGGACGGCCGGTCGGTTGGTGCTCACCAGCAACACCGCCGGTTCAACCGGGATCACGATTGCCGACGGCACCGGCGGAATGGCGCGCGAGCTCGGGTTCATCGACACCCGCTCCAAGCCCATCTCATCGGCCAGCCTGGCGGCTGCCGCAGCGCTCGGATTGGCGGTGTATCCGCAGCCGGCGTCGATTCGCGTGGGGAACACGCTGATCACCGCCGACCTCGCCACCGAGTCGATTGCATCGATCGCGGCCAAGATCAACGCGGCCGGTGCCGCCGCGTCGGTGGAACCCGAAGCGTACGGCAACGAAACGCGGTATCGCCTGGTGGTGGACGGCAACGTCACCGCGGTTGACGGTGATGCTAATTCGCAGGCCGTCATCGACGCGCTCGGGTTCGCGGCCGGTACCACCGGCAGTATCAAGCAGACGGTGCAGTCGCCGGTGTACACCGACTCGTCGGACGCCGTGGCCGGTGTGTCTACGTCGCTCGTCGGCCTCAAGGCCGGCGGTACGGCGTCGAATCTGGCGGTGGGCGATGCCATCAACATCCGCGGGATGCGCGGCGACGGCACGGCCGTGACCATCGGTCTGGTGGTCGGTGCGGGCGACACCATGCAGACGTTGCTCGACAAGATCAACGATGCCAGCACGGGGTTCGGCTCAGGCACACGCACGGCCACCGCCGCCCTCGGCAGCGATGGGCGGATCCGTCTGACCGATGACAGCGGCGGCGCGTCGCGGTTGTCCCTGTCGATGACGGTTACGCGTGCCGACGGCACCAGTGGGTCGCTTGGCGTGGCCAGCACGGCGGTGGCCGGGCGTAGTCGCGAACTGCAATCGGGGAAGGACGCGGTCATCCGCGTGGACGGGCGCGAAGTCACGCGCACCTCCAACACCATCACCGACGGCATTACGGGTGTTACGCTCTCACTGAGCACGGCCGAACCCGGCACCGAGATCGACGTCACCGTGGATCGTGATGTGAAGGGGACCGTGGACTCGGTGCAGAAGTTCGTGGACTCGTACAACGAGATCCGGAAATTCTTCGACGAACAGCGCGTGCCCGATGCGCCGCTGTACGCCGACACCTTGCTGCGCGGCGTCGTCACGACCTTTCAGGACGCGCTGCGCACTGATGTGACGGCCAACACCACGTACAACAAGCTGACGCTGACCGGGCTGACGCTCGACCGCAACGGCATGCTGACGTTCAATCAGGACACGTTCAAGACGGCACTGAACGAAAAGCCGGCCGAGATTGAAGCGCTGTTCGGGTTTTCGGGTGTGGGGCAGGCCTTCGTGACGGCAACTGACAATGCCACTCAGTACGGCGTCGGGACGATCAGTTCACAGCTCAAGAACATCAACCAGAACACGATCGCGCTGAAGAAGCGTGAGGTGGATGCGCAGAAGCGCATCGATCTTCGCCGCGAGCAGCTCGTGGCGCAGTTCACGCGCATGGAATCGGCGATGAGCCGGCTGAATTCCCAGAGCAGTTCGCTGCTTTCGAGTGTTCAGGGACTTCAGGGGAACAAGTAAGTGCCGATACTCAAGGCAGACGCCGTTCCGGCCTTGTCCTGACTCCAGCCATACACACTGATGTCCTACGCCACGCAAACCTCCTCGTATCGCGACATGGAAATCCAGGCGGCCGCTCCTGAGCGGCTGGTGGTGATCGTGTTCGAACACCTGGTCGTGAACCTCGAGCGCGCGCGCATCGCGATGGAACGCCGCGACATCGAACTGCGTGTCACGTCCTTGCGGCGTGCGCGCGGTTTGGTGGGCGAGCTGCTGGCCACGCTCGATTTCGAGCAGGGCGGGCCGATCGCTACCCAGCTGGCGGATCTCTACCAGTACATGCTGTACGAACTGGTGGACATCGGACAGCGGGGCGATGTGGCCACCCTACGGAAGCTGGTGAACATCGCCACGTCGTTGCGCGATGGCTTTACGTCGGCTGCGCAGTCCGTGGCCGTCGGTGCCCGTCTCAAAACGGCGTAACCGGACTCTCTGATGACCGCGTTCGATACTATTCGCACGAGCCGTTTCGGTCGTCGCCTGCCGGGCAGCCGTCAGGCGGCGGCGCGCGACGCCCTCGCCCTCTGCGCGACGGCCGATCAGCTGGCGCGTGAAGCCGGTGAGGTGGTTGGTCACGACGACGACCGCCTGTTCAGTCTGCTGGAGCAGCGCGACGAGATGCTGCAGGACCTCTCCGAACACCTGGTCATGCTGCGGCTCGAGCGCCCGACGGCCGACAGCGCGTTGTACGCAGCCACGGAGCGGGTGGTGGATGACGCCGACGCCCTGCTCACCGAGGTGTCTGCGGCGCTCAGCACGTCGCACCGGGTGACGATGGAGTTGGCCGCCAAGGTGGCCCGTCGGACGGACGAGATCCGGAGTGAACTGGATGCCGTCCAACGGGCCAGCAGTGCCGGGCTGGGCTATGGCGCGGCGGTTGGCCCGCACGTCGTGGACCGGCTGCGCTGACCGGTAACGGACATAATGACCCAGCGTGCCGTGCCTCAGGAAACGTTCAGCTCCTTGCTGCAGGAGAAGCTGGAGGAGCTCGATGCGGCCGCGGAGCACGAGGCCCTGCTGGTCCATGATGAGGTCGAACAGCTACGGCTGCACGCGGCCTATCTGGTGAGTCGTACTGATGGCAAGCCGTGGCAAACTGGGGCTGCAGTGCACTTTCAAGGGGACGTATCGGAGTTGGACATCCCGCCGCCCACCCTGGATATCAGCTATCCCGCACGACCGACCGCACCATCCGCGGCAGCCGTTGCCGCTCCCGGTCGGGATTCACCCGTAGCAGTTCGGCGACAGGGACGTCGCGTTCCAGGATAAGGAAAAGATTTCACGCTCAAGTTACCAGACATTCCTGCCGATAGTCCCTTGTTAGGAGGAGGAACCCCTATGCGAATTAACGGAAGTATCGATCCAGTCCGCTCGACACCCAACGGCGCCCCTGCCGTTCAGCGTCCCGCGCAAGAGATCACCCCCACGCCGGCTACCAAGCCGGTCAAGTCAGACTCGGTCCAAATTTCGGATGCCGGTCGTCGCCTCAATACTGAGCAGGCGAACGCCCTCAATCCGGAGCGGGTGGCTGAGCTCCGTACAAAGGTGCTCACCGGCGCCTATAATACTCTCGATGTCGTGGACCAGGTGGCGCGTCGCATTCTGACGCGCGGCGAACTGTAAGTCCGCGGCCCACTCCGACCGGCACGCTCAGGAGACCGGCTGTATGAAGTTCCTAGTGGTAGACGATTCCGCGACGATGCGGCGAATTGTGATCAACTCGCTGCAGCGGATCGGCTTCAATGAAACCGTCGAAGCCGGCGACGGACAGGAAGCGTTGGCCAAGTTCGACAGTTCGGTGAAGTTCGTGATCACCGACTGGAACATGCCCAACATGAGCGGGACGGAATTCACGAAGGTGCTGCGCTCTCGCGAGGACGGCCGCACCGTGCCCATTCTCATGGTCACGGCCCGATCGGTGAAGGAGGACATCCTGACGGCGATGGAGGCCGGGGTGAACAACTACATCGTCAAGCCGTTCACACCGCAGGTGCTGAAAGAAAAAATCGATGCGCTCCTCCCGGCCGCTGCGGCGTGAGGATCCAGCCATGACCAGCAATAGAGCACAGGAAGTGCTGTATGAGTCCGAGGCGGCGCTCCGCCTCGTGGACCATGAGCTCACCGGCATGCATGACGCGCGCGATGCGGCGGAGGCCGAGCCCCAGGCCAAGGCCAAGGCCGCGCCGGAGCTGTCGCTCGCCGAGCTCCCGCAGATTCTCGAGCAGGCCAACGCGCAGATCCTCAACGTCCTCTCCCGGTTGCGCGCCAGCCGCGCGGCGCTGCAGAGTACGGCGCTTGAGAAGCTGGCAACGACCCACGAGAAGATCCGTGAAGTCACGTCGGCCACCGAAGACGCCGCCATCAACATCATGGATGCCTGCGACCGCGCCACGCAGATGGTCGACGAACTCGACACGATCGACGGCGAAGCCGTGCCGGACCGCGAAAAGGCCTCCGGTATCCGCTCCACCCTGCGCGACGAGCTGTTCCTCATGATGGGCGCCCTGCAGTTCCAGGACATCACCTCGCAGCAGCTGGCGCATGCATCCGCCGTGCTCGTGGAGATGGAGGAGCGTCTGCTCGATGTCGCCCGCTTGTTCGATCACAATGCCGACCAGACGCGGGCGGAGCTCGATGCCGCCCACGCCTCGGCCGACGAGACGACGTACGATCCGAACGCCACGACCCGCAATGCGGAAGGCCGTCAGGCGCTCGCCGACGAAATTTTCACCGCCGTCCGCGCTCCCGCGGCGTAGCGTCCCCCCACGCTCCGACGTGAGATCGCAGCGGCCCGTACCTTCACCGGTACGGGCCGTTTTCGTTGGTGGCGTCACGGCGTCACGGCGTCACGGCGTCACGGCGCTGCGGTGGTGTCGGCCTGGCGACGGCAATTGCGCCACCGCAGTGAACCTCGCGGCACGACCAGCCGATACTGTGCCATGATACGGGTGCCCACGTTGGCACCGCATGCCGACTCCCGACGGTTCGCCTGTGCCCTCTCTGAATCTCGATGATGCCGCGACGCTGCTGATGCAGCTGGAGGCCACCGACACCGCCGACCTCGCGATCCTGCGTGAGGGGCTGATGGATCTCGCGTTCGAGAATGGTGTGCCCAATGAGGCGCAGCCCTTCGTGGCGCGCGCCGCCCGCGTACTCGGTACCATCGTGAACGGGACGGCTCCCGATGTGCCAGCCGCGTTTGCCGAGGTCGGTGAAGCGCTCGAGGGGGCCATGCGCGCCAGTGAAGGACGGGCGCCGGTACCGGCGCGCGTCGCCGCGCCGGTCGTGACGACGGCACCGGAGCACGCCACCACCCGCACCGACGACCCCAGCCTCGATGTGCTGCCGGACGACGCGGATCGTGAATTGCTCCCCGACTTCCTCACGGAAAGCCACGAGTGCGTGGTCCATTCCGAAGCCGCGTTGTTGCAACTCGAGGAGTCGCCCGACGACGAGGAAGCCATCAACACGGTGTTCCGCGCCTTTCACACCGTCAAAGGCACCTCGGCCTTTCTCGGGCTCGCCCGGATCGCCGCGTTCGCCCACGAGGCCGAATCGCTGCTGAGCCGTGTGCGCGACAAGGAGATCGCCTACACCAAGGGGTGTGCTGATCTCTCACTCCGCTCGGCGGACATGCTCAAGGCCCTCTTGGTGTCGGTGGAAAGCGGACTCAATGGCGATGGCCGTCTCCCGATTCCTGACGGGTATCACGCCCTGCTCGACGCCCTGGCTGGCTACGACCCGGCGGATACGCCGCTGGCGACACTCCCGCAAGCGTCCGCCCCCGCCCCCGCCCCCGCTGCCGCGTTGGTGGCTGTCGCGCCCTCGGTGGCCATCGCTACTCCGCCGGTGAGCTCCGCCGTTGATGCCCCCACCGCCGCACCCGCTGCCAAGGGGCGCGTGGAGTCGAATGCCGACGCCACCATCCGAGTGCGCACGGATCGCCTCGATCGCCTCATCGATATGGTCGGCGAACTCGTGATTGCGCAGTCGATGATCGCCGGCGACACGCTCTTCGCCGGCGGCAAGCAGCACGATCTCCAGCGCAAGGTCACGCACGCCGGCAAGATCGTGCGCGAACTCCAGGGCCTCAGTATGTCGATGCGCATGGTTCCGCTGCGCGCGACGTTCCAGAAGCTCACGCGCGTCGTGCGCGACACGGCCTCGAAGGCCGACAAGATCGTGCAGTTCGTGACGGAGGGCGATGACGTCGAGATCGATCGCAACATGGTGGACGTCCTCAGCGATCCACTGGTGCACATGGTCCGCAACGCCGTCGATCATGGCGTGGAAGGGCCGGTGGAGCGCGAGGCGGCCGGGAAGGCGCGCGTTGGTGTGGTCCGGCTCCACGCCTACCATGCCTCCGGCAACGTGGTGGTCGAGCTCAAGGACGACGGCCGCGGATTGCACCGCGACAAGATCGTCAAGAAAGCCATCGAGAAAGGGCTGATCGAAACCGACAAGGGGCTCACCGACAGCGACGTGTTCAACCTCGTGTTCGCGCCCGGATTTTCCACGGCCGAGCAAGTGACCGACATTTCCGGGCGTGGCGTGGGGATGGATGTCGTCCGCCGGAACATCGAAAAGATTCACGGCCGCATCGATATCACCTCGGCGCCCGGCAAGGGGAGCACCTTCGCCATTCGTCTCCCGCTCACGCTCGCCGTGACCGACGGCATGTTGGTGCGCGTCGGCGACGAGCGCTTCATCATCCCGCTCACGCACATCCACATGAGCTTCCGCCCCGAGCCGGCCATGCTGTCCACCGTGGTGGGACGCGGCGAAGTGGTGCTCCTGCGCGGCGAGCTGCTGCCGATCATCCGGTTGCACACGCTGTTCGACGTGACCAACGCCGTGCAGTCCCCGCTCGACGGCTTGCTCATGATCGTCGGCGACGGCGAGCGTCGGCAGGCGCTGCTGGTGGACGATCTCCTTGGCCAGCAGCAGGTGGTGGCCAAGACGCTCGGCGACGGATTGGGCAAGGTGCCTGGCGTGAGCGGTGGCGCGATTCTGGGCGACGGACGGGTGGGGCTGATCCTCGACGTAGCCGAGACCGTGGCGCTGGCACAGAGTGCGGAGGGCCACCCGGCCCGAGGCGACCGGCCGCACGCGGCCTGATGCAGAACCGCCGCCGGGTGGGATGACCGACGGCGGCACGGTGTTCGAGTCAAGCTCCGACGGGGGGGCGCCGATACCACTACACACGCGGGCTGTTCCGTCCGCGACCCTCTTTCTTTTCGAGCGATGAGCACGCACACCGATCCGGCTTCGGCCTCCGTTACGCCGTCCCGCGCGGGCAAGTATCTCACCTTCTTTCTGGGCGGTGAAGAGTACGGGCTCGAAATCCTGAAGGTCAGCGAGATCATCGGCCTCCAGCCGATCACGCGCGTGCCCCGCATGCCCGACTTCGTGCGCGGGGTCATCAATCTGCGGGGGAAGGTCATCCCGATCACCGACCTGCGCCGCAAGTTCGGCATGTCCGTCGAGGGCACCACGGACAGCTGCATCATCGTCGTGCAGATGCTCGGGATCCAAACGGGCATCGTGGTCGATCGCGTGAGCGAGGTGGTCGCGATCGCCGCGGCTGACATCGAAGACGCGCCCACCTTCGGCGCCGGGATCCGCACGGAATTTCTGCTCGGTATCGGGAAGACCGGCGGACGGGTGCGGTTGCTGCTCGACATCGACAAGGTGCTCGCCTCCAGCGAAATTGAGGCGCTCGAAGCCGCCCAGAGCCACGTCGACTGACGCGCGGCCTCACGCTACGCGCCGCCGAATCCATGGCCAGCATCAACCCGCCGTCATCGCTCCCGACCGAGTGCGAGATCACGCCGAAGCAATTCGCGCGGGTCGCGCAGGTCCTGCACGAGCACGCCGGCATCCGCATGCGCGAAGGGAAGGAAGGGCTGGTCCGCGCCCGCCTGGCCAAGCGCCTGCGGCTGCTCGGCTTGCCCGACTTCGAAGCGTATCTCGACTTTGTGGAGCAGGAGCCGTCTCGCCGCGAATTCGCGGAAATGATCGACGCGCTGACCACGAACAAGACCAGCTTCCTGCGGGAAGCGTCGCACTTCGACTTCCTGCGCGATACGGTGTTCCCGAGGCTGACCGGTCCGGTGCGGATCTGGAGCGCCGGCTGCTCGAGCGGCGAGGAACCGTACACGCTGGCGATGCTCTGCCACGACAGCTTTGCCGATATTGCCACGCGCGACGTCCGTATTCTGGCCACCGACCTCAGTCATCGGGTGCTGGCCACGGCGAAGGCCGGCGCGTACCCCGCCGAGACGATGAGCGACGTGCCGGCGACGTGGCTGCAGAAGTACTGGTCGCGCGTGCGCGATGCGCAGGGGCGCGATGTGTGGGAGGCGGGGAAGTCGCTGCGGCGGCTGGTCCACTTCGCCAAGCTGAACCTGATGGAACGGTGGCCGATGCAGGGGCCGTTCGATGTGATCCTCTGTCGCAACGTGATGATCTATTTCGACAAGGCAACGCAGCAGCAGCTGGTCGACCGCTACTGGGCGTTGCTCCGACCGGGTGGGTATCTGTTCGTCGGTCACTCCGAGAGTCTCACCGGCCTTACTCACCAATTCCGGTATGTGCAGCCGGCGGCGTACGTGAAGTAAGATGAGTGCTCCTGCGCCTGTGCGCCTCATCGATCGCGTGGTCGGTGTGGCCGACGTGAGAGTGTCCAATGTGCCCGGCGAACGGTTGATCACGTACGCCCTGGGCAGCTGTCTGGGGATCGTGGTGTACGATCCCGTCGTGAACGTGGCAGGACTGCTGCATGTGATGCTGCCCACGGGCACGATCGATGCCGCCAAAATGCAGGCCAAGCCGGCGATGTTCGTGGACAGCGGCGTGCCGATGCTGTTCAAAGAGTGTTATAAGCTCGGCGCAAAAAAAGAACGCATGCAGTGCAAGGTCGCCGGTGGCGCCCATGCCGGTGCGTCCGAGGAAGATGACCGCTTCCAGATCGGCAAGCGGAACATGATCGCGCTGCGCAAGTTGCTGTGGAAGAACGGCGTGCTCGTGCACGCGCACGATACCGGGGGCGTGCAAACGTCCCGTACCATGTGGGTAGAGGTGGCCACTGGCGAGGTCACACTGAAGATCAACGGCGCCGAACGCTCGCTTTGACGCATCGGAAACCAACTCATGGCATTTAATGTTCTCGTGGTCGACGACAGTGCCGTCATGCGGCAGATGGTCGTGCGTACCCTCAGGATGAGTGGTCTTCCGCTGGGCACGGTCCTCGAGGCCGGGAACGGTGAGGAAGGACTGTTCGTCCTCCAGGAGCAGTGGGTGGATCTCCTGCTGCTCGACATCAACATGCCGGTGATGAACGGCGAGGAGATGCTGCGGCGTCTGCGCGCCGCACCGGAAACCGAGCAGTTGCCCGTCATCGTGGTGTCCACGGAAGGCAGTGAAACCCGTCTGGCCGCGCTGCAGGAACTGGGCGCCGCCATTGTCCGCAAACCCTTCGCGCCGGAAACCCTGCGCGACACCATCCTGCGTGTTACTGGAGTCACCGATGCCGAGTACTACGGTCCAGTCCCTGTCGCGAGCGACGACGGCGACTTTTGAGGAGCTCGCGCTCCTCTTTCCGGAAATTGATCTGACACCGGAACAGGCCGCGGCCCCGCTCGATGTCGCGGTCTCGGTGGAGTTCCGCGGGCACGCCCGCGGGCGGCTCGTGTTGCGAGCCTCGTCGGTGGTGCTGCCGGAGATCACCGCCAACATGCTGGGCGGTGATGCCTCCCGGCAGCAGCCGTTGCAGCGCGATGCGCTCGGCGAGCTGTGCAACGTGATCTGCGGGAACGTGCTGCCGGCGATCGCCGGCGCGGAGGCGGTGTTCCATCTGGCGGCGCCGCTCGTACGCGAGGGCGGTGCCCTGATCTCACGTGACGACGATGCCCCTGCCGCGCGTGTCGAACTCGGCATCGAGCAGGGTCGCGTGGAAGCGCTGCTCTACATTTTTCCGACCCGCGACCGCCCGACGCCGTTGGGGCAGGACGCCGTGAGCGCCGCGTGACGGTGCTGTCAAACGCCGGCGCTGCGGCGGCGGGAACCGTTACGCGGACGCCCGGCGTGGTGCGCGTGCTGATCGTGGATGATTCGGCGCTCGTGCGCCGCATTCTGAGCGAGGCACTCTCGCAGTACCCCGACATCGAGGTCGTGGGCACAGCCACCGACCCGTACGTGGCGCGCGAACGTATCGTGCAGCTGCGGCCGGATGTGGTCACGCTCGACATCGAAATGCCGCGGATGGACGGACTGTCGTTCCTGTCCAAGCTGATGCGGCATTTCCCGTTGCCGGTGGTGGTGGTCAGTTCGCTCGCGCCGAAGAACAGTGAGACGGCGCTGCGCGCGCTGGCGCTCGGCGCCGTGGACGTGATCGCCAAGCCTGGCTCGTCGCTGGCGGCGGGCGATATCGCCGATGAACTCGTGCGCGCCGTGCGCGCGGCGTCACACGCCCGCGTGGTGAAGCGCACCGCGGCCGCGGAGGCACCGGTGGTACCCGGACGTTCGGCGATCGCCTCGCTCAACGCCACCAACAAGATCATTGCACTCGGCGCGTCCACCGGTGGGACGCAGGCGCTCGAGCAGGTGCTGCGGCGCTTTCCCGTCGACGCACCCGGCACGGTGATCGTGCAGCACATGCCCGAGCATTTCACGCTGTCGTTCGCCAACCGTCTCAATTCGGTGTGCGCGATGCGTGTGCAGGAAGCCAAGGATGGCGACTACGTGGTGCCCGGCCTCGCGCTGGTCGCACCCGGAGGCAAGCATCTGGTGCTGCAGGCCAGCGGCGCCCGCTGGGTGGCCCGCGTGAAGGACGGGCCGAAAGTGCATCATCAGCGTCCGGCCGTCGATGTGCTCTTTCAGAGCGTCGCGCGCAGCGCGGGACGGAATGCGGTGGGGGCGCTGCTGACCGGCATGGGCTCGGACGGCGCGAAGGGGATGCTGGCGATGCGCGAGGCCGGCGCCTACACGGTGGCGCAGAATGAAGAGACGTGCATCGTGTACGGCATGCCGCGCGAGGCCGTCAAGATCGATGCGGCGGTAGACGTGCTGCCACTGGATCGCATCGCCGACGCCCTGTTGCAGGCGGTGGCGGCCACGCGCGTCTGACCGCGACGTCGGAGCGATCTCGCGCCGCCGCCGCTAGGCGGCGGACACCGTGGGCAGCACCAGACGGACCCGCGTACGCCCCGCCTCCCGCTCGAATAGCAGCTGGCCCGTGAGCACACGTACGACCGCGCTCACGATGGCGAGCCCGATCCCGGCGCCGCGCACCCCGTGCTTGCCGGTCACGAACGGCTGCGTGACCGTGTCGAGCAGGTTCGCGGGGATGCCGGGACCGTCATCCTCGACATCAACGATCAGGGTATTGTCCTGCACACGGCTGCGCACCACGATGGCATGTCCGGCCGGCGCCGCCTCATGCGCGTTGCGCAGCAGTTCCAGTACGGTGTCACGCCACCAGCCGGCTTCGGCGAAGATGTGGCCGCCGCCGAGTGAGAGCTCGACCGGCCGCGCCCCGTGTTCGGTGGCCAACTCGGCAACGGCGTCCGCGAGACCGTTGTCGGCCGACGTGACGGCCCGTCGCATGTTCTCGGCGCGCGAGAAGAGCGTGACGCGCTGGAGGTAGACGACGGTGGCATCCGCGGCGCGGTGAATCTCCTCGATGTCCGCATGCATGGGATCGCTGCTGTCGACATCGGATAGCAGCAGTTCGCTGTACGTGCGGACCACGGTCGAGAAGTTGTTGATATCGTGCGACACGCGCCTGGCGAAGCGAACCACCGCCTCGGTGTCGGATCCGGCATTTGTGGAGTCGGCCATATAGGTCGTAGAATACGCAGATCCGTGCTCTGCACAACCGTCCCGCCGTCCATCCCCTTCAGGGAGACCGAACTATGTCCGTCCGATTCCTGCGCGTCGTTGCCGCCACCGCCTGCTCGCTGGTTGGGGCCGTGGTGGGCGCCCAGGCGGCACCACCGGTGGCCGAACAGATCACAGCCGCCGTTCTGGCCCTGCCGAAGGAGTTGCGCGACGGCGCCGGGGTGATGGGCTACAAGACCCCCGGCAAGCTGGAATGGCTGCGTCCCACCAAGAACGGCATGCTCTGTCTGGCCGATGACCCGGCCGAGGAGCAGTTCCACGTGTCGTGTTACCACGATGCGATGGATCCGTTCATGGCCCGTGGCCGCGCGCTGCGGGAAACGGGCGTGAAGGGCGCGCAGGTGGATACGGTACGGTTTGCGGAGGTGAAGGCGGGCAAGATCAAGATGCCGACGGCGCCGGCGTCGCTGTATCAGATTTTCGGGGCCAAGGATGCGTTCGATCCGGCCACCGGCACGGTGAAGAAGGGCAACCCGCTGTTCGTGGTGTACATCCCGTTCGCGACGCCGGCCAGCACGGGGCTGTCCACGACGCCATCCGACAGCAAGCCGTGGCTGATGCTCCCCGGCACCCCGAAGGCACACATCATGTTCACGATGACGATGTGAGCACGTGGGACTGCTGATCACCCTCACGCGCCGTCGGCTGACGCAAGCGGCGGCGGCGCTTGCGGCCCGTGACCCGAAGATGGCGCTGGCCATCGAGCGGGTCGGTCCGTGCACGATGCTGCCGCGCACCGATGGGACGCACTTTGACCATCTCGCACGCGCCATCGTGTTTCAGCAGCTGTCGGGGGGCGCGGCGTCCACGATTTACGGGCGGTTTGTCCAGCGCATCGGCCGCGAGGGTGGTGCACCCACGCCGGACGAGGTGCTCGCTGCAGATGACGAGACGCTGCGCGCGTGTGGACTGTCCACCGCGAAGACCCGTGCCATCCGCGATCTGGCGAGTCATGTGGCCGACGCGCGGCTCCCACTCGATCAGCTCGCGTCGATGGACGACGACGCGATCACCGACGCGCTCGTGCAGGTGCGCGGGGTGGGCGCCTGGACGGCGCAGATGTTCCTGATGTTCCGGTTGGGACGTCCCGACGTGCTCCCCGTGCTCGACCTTGGCGTGCGGAAGGGCGCGCAACGCATATACCGGATGCGCGCGCTCCCCGAGGCGAAGCGACTTGAGCAGGTGGCGCGGAACTGGCGCCCGTGGGCAAGCGTTGCCAGTTGGTACTGCTGGCGTGTGCTCGATCTCGAGGACGCCGGCGGCTGGTGAGGGCAACGCAGGTCGTCGCAGCGGAGTGTGGTCGTGTCGATGCAGGAATTCCGGAAGGTCGTGCAGGCGCCCGTGCCCGTGGAGGCGCTCTTCGCGTGGCATGAGCGCGATGGTGCCTTCGAGCGGCTCTCGCCGCCGTGGGATCGTCCCAAGGTGCTCGAACACACCGGCGGCATCCGCGATGGCGCCCGCGTGGTGCTGCAGGTGCATGCGGGGCCGGTGCCCACCACGTGGCGGCTCGAGCACCGCGACTACATCGCCAATCGTCAGTTCCGCGACGTCATGCGCGACGGGCCCTTCGCCGCGTGGGAGCACACGCACGGCTTCGCCCCGGTGGATGCCACGTCCAGCACCCTCGACGATCACATCCGGTATGCGCTCCCGTTGGGCCCGCTGGGGCAGGCGGTGGCGGGTGGGTTCACGCAGCGCACGCTCGGGCGGGTGTTTGCGTATCGCCACGCGGTGATGCTGGGGGATCTGGCGCGGCACGCCGAGTTTTCCCATCGGCCGCGGCTGCGTATCGCCATCACGGGGGCCACGGGCTTCATCGGCACGCAGCTGGCGGCCTTCCTCTCCACCGGGGGGCACGAGATCGTCAGGATCAGCCGCGCGACGCCGCGCCCGGGCAGCCATGATGTGCAGTGGAACCCTGAGCGCGGTCAGCTCGATCCGCGGGCGCTCGAGGGGGTCGATGCGGTGATCCATCTGGCCGGCGCCTCGATCGCCGACCGCTGGACCGCGGCGCACCGGACCGCGCTCAAGAGCAGCCGGGTGGAAAGCACGTCGTTGTTGGCGCACACGCTGGCGCAGCTGTCGCGGCGGCCGGCGGTGCTGCTGAGCGGATCGGCGATCGGGATTTACGGCAGTCGCGGCGACGAGCTGCTGGACGAGGGGAGCGCTGCGGGCACGGACTATCTGGCCGACGTGGGCCGGGGCTGGGAGGACGCCACCGCCCCGGCGGCGCGGGCCGGCATCCGGGTGGTGCACCTGCGCACCGGTATCGTGCAGGGCGCGGCCGGTGGCGCGCTGGGCACGCAGGCGCCGCTGTTCCGATTGGGGGCCGGCGGCACGCTGGGGGCCGGGACCCAGTGGATCAGCCCGATCGCGCTCGACGACGAGATCGGTGCCATCCACTTCTGCCTCATGCGCGACGATCTCAGCGGTCCGGTCAACCTGGTGGCCCCGACGGCCGTCACGAATGCGGAGTTCACCCGCGTGCTGGGGGCCGTGCTGCACCGGCCTACGCTCGCCCACGCGCCGGCGTTCGCGCTGCGGCTGCTGCTGGGTGAGGAGATGGCGAACAGCACCGTGCTGGCCAGCCAGCGGGTGGTGCCGCGGGTGCTGCAGGACGCCGGGTTTGTGTGGCGGCTCCCCGATCTGGAACAGATGCTGCGGTTCGAACTGGGGGCCTGACCGCGGCGGCGGCTGGGAGGATCACCCCGGCGTTTGACACTTTCTGCGCCGCGCGGCGTAGTATTCTTCACCGATATGAACGCCATCATGCTCGAGAGCGCCCTCTTTATCGCCCTGCTGGCGGTGGTCGGCGCTCTTTTCGTCACGGCGCTGGGCCGAACCCCATTCGGCCGTCGGATTCGGCAGACCGCCAACCGCAAGCGCATCGATCGCCTCGCCGATCTCACGTGCCCGATTCACGGGGTGCAGCGCGAAGAGGATCTCGTGCGACTCCCCACGGGCGACCCGTTATGCCCTCATTGCTACCAGGAGGCCGTCCATGGCCACATCGATTGATTCCACGCTCGACGAGCTTCGCAGCGCCATGCGCAATCCGCTGACCGGCCTGCCGGACGGCGGTGGTGGCAGCGGCCGCGTCCGTCTCCTGGTCGGCGCGGTGCTCGTGCTGCTCGTGCTGCTCTTTCTGGTGCGTCCCTCCGTGGCCTACATCGAGCCGGGGCACGTGGGCATCGTGATTCACCGCGGTGGCGGCGGGGTGGACCCCACGCCCCTCGGCCCCGGCTTTCATTTGCGCAACCCGCTCATGACGCAGATCCAGGAGTATCCCACGTTCATGCAGACGCTGGTGCTCACGCGCGAGAGCACGGAAGGCTCTGAGAACAACGACGAGATCAACGTGAACTCGGTGGAAGGCCAGCCGCTGTCGCTCGATGTGTCGATGAGCTTCGAATTACGCGGTGACAAGGTGCCGCAGCTGTACCAGACGTTCCGCACCGACGTGCAGACCATCTCGCACGGTTATATCCGTCAGGCGATCCGGCAGTCGCTGCAGGAAGTGGTGGGTAACGAGGAGATTGCCGCCATTCTCGGTCCGAAGAAGGCCGAAGTGGTCACGCGCACGCAGGCCAATCTGCAGAAACGGCTCGACCCGTACGGCATCGATGTGCGTCAGTTCACGCTGAACGAGTTCCGCGCCCCGAAGGCGGTGATGGACGCGATCTCGCTCAAGAACGTCATGCAGCAGCAGGCGCTCACGGCGCAGAACGAGCTGCAGAAGAACACGTTCCAGGCGCAGGGTGACAGCATCAAAGCCGCCGGCCGCGCCAAGGCGATCACAGCCGAAGCGGAAGCGCAGTCGCGCGCCAACGAACTGCTGTCGAAGAGCATTACGAACACGCTGGTGCAGTACGAGATGGCGAAGCGCTGGAACGGGCAGATGCCGCAGGTGACCGGCGGCGCGATGCCGATGCTGCAGCTCCCCGGCTCGAAGAACCCGGAGTAAGCGTCATGCCGGTCGTGAACTTCGACGCGCTGCCAGACGACGCGCGCGCGTGGGTGTTTGGAGCCGCCGCGCCGGTGGTCGGTGCCGCGGCGCAGTCGCTGCTCTCCACCGTGGATGCCCATCTCGCCACCTGGCGGGCCCACGGCGCACCACTGGTGTGCGCCCGCCTGTGGCGTGATGACCGGTTTGTGGTGATCGGCGTGGACGAAGGGGCCACCGGCGCCACGGGCTGTTCGATCGACGGACTCTTTCACGTGCTCCGCGACATCGAATCGCTCGTCGGCACGACGCTCGTGGGCGGCGGCACGGTGTATTGGCGCGACGCGGCGGGCGCGGTCGTGTCTGGGGCGCGGCCGGTGTTCCGTGAGGCGGCGGCGGCTGGTACGGTTGTTCTCGAAACGCCGGTGTTCGATACCACGGTCACCACGGTCGGTGCGTATCGCGCGGGCTTTGAAAAGGCGGCCGCCGAGAGCTGGCACGGGAAGTTGCTGCCGGTGGCGCGGTAATTCATAGATCGCTGAACCGATCACGCAGAGAACTTCCGGAGAGCGCAGAGGCCGCAGAGAAACACCGTTGTTCTCTGCGGCCTCTGCGCTCTCTTTTCTTCTCTGCGTGCTCAGTTCAACGATGCAGGTGATCGGTTCAACGCTCTCCGCATCACGCCAAGAATTCGTCCAGCCGCTCCGCTACGAAGTCGTCGTCGGCCAAGTCCGGGTACTGTTCCGACAGCCGCGCCAGTGCGTCGGCCTGTCCCGGCGAGAGCTGTTCGTGCGTGTCGAACGTCCACGTGCCGCGCACGAGCCCCTGCATCCGTAAAATTTCGAGAATGCCGGGCAGGCAGCCCTGATAGCCGTGCGCGGCGTCGAAGATCACGGCGTTCGCCATCGTCAGCGCAGCGCCCCGCGTGAGCCACTCGCGCGGCATCGTGGTGTCACCCGATGCGCGCCACGCCTGGATCTCGCGCAGCATCTCGACCGCGCGCGAGGTCCATACGGCCCATTGCCCCAGCAGTCCGCCCACGAAGTGGCGCGTGTACGCACGGCCGCCGCTCGTGACCGGGACATCGGTCACCAGATCCGGCACGATGGCGTCGTCGTTGCCTGTGTACAGCGCAATGTCATCACGCCCCGCATCGGCCAGCGCCCGCACCACATCCAGCGTGGCGTAGCGGTCGAACGGCGCCACCTTGATCGCCACGACGTTCTGGATTTCGGCGAACTCGCGCCAGAACGTGTACGACAGCCGCCGGCCACCAACCGCCGGCTGCAGATAAAAGCCGAACAGCGGCATCACGTCGGCTACCCTCGCGCAGTGCGCCAGAATGGACGCCTCGCTGGCGTCGCGCCACGCCCCCAATGACAGCAGGCCGCAGTGATAGCCCAGCGCCTGCGCGATCTGCGCTTCGCGCACCGCCTGGGCGGTGTCGCCGATCAGCCCGGCCACACGCACGAAGGGGCGTGGGTCGCGGCGCAGCGCCTCGTCAGCCGTTTCGGCGGCGAGCTCCAGCACCGGCCGATACAAGCCGATCGTGGCGTCGTGAATCGGGAAGCCGGTGGTGTGTACGCCTACGGCCATCCCACCCGCACCCGCTGCCACGTAGTAGCGCGTCAGCGCACGCTGATGCTGCTCATCCATCGCGCGCGTGGGGTGTAGCGCCAGCGGGTGTGCAGGAATCACCTGACCCCTGTGCAGATGGCGGCGGATGTCGAAGGCCTCGTGCGTGTGGTGCTCAATACCGGCCATCGCGCACCTCGAATTTGGTGGGCTTGTTCAGCAACCGGCCACCGCCACGGATCCACTGCACGGCCCACGCGCAGAGCGTGTCGAGGGGCAGCGCTACGTACGGCAGTTGCCCGGTCAGTCGGTCGACATTCGCCAGCAGCGCATCATCACTCGGCGTGCCCGCAAACACCGGCGTCACGTTGGCGATCGCACCGATCCGTTGGGCGATCTCGCGCACCGACACGATCGGTCCGGTGACGTTCAGGGCCACCGGCATATCGATGGTCGGGACCGCCGCCTGCGTGAGGGCCCGCAGCGCGAGCCGGTTGGCGTCGCCCTGCCAGATCACATTCACGAACGCCGTGTCGAGTGGCACCGGCACGCCGTGCAGTACCTTGTGCGCGATGTCAGTGACCACGCCGTAGCGCAGATCACACGCGTAGAACAGCCGGTACAGCAGCAGCGGTGTGCGTGCGCGCCGCGCGATGGATTCGAATACGCGCTCGCGGCCGATGCACGAGGCGGCGTACTCGCCGTCGGGCACGAGCGCGTCCTGCTCGCGGGCCCCGCCGAGTGCGACGGCCTGACGGCCGTACACGTTGCCGGTGGAGAAGCACACCATGCGCGCGCCCACGAAACGCTGCGCGGCGAGCACGGAGGCCACGACGTTCTGCGTCCACGTGCCGACCGGGTCGCCGGTCGAGCCGAATTTCTGCCCGGCCATCCAGAGCACATTCGGCGCGTCGGGGAGCGCAGCCACGGCGGCCGGATCCGCCAGGTCGGCGCGGATGGTCTCGACGCCCTGCGCGTGCAGCGCGGCGGCGGCGCGCTCGTCGGTGAAGCGTGACACGGCGATCACACGGCGCTCGGGGTCGGCGATGGCACGGCGGGCCATGCGGGCCACCGTGGGACCCATCTTGCCACCGGCGCCCAGAATCATCACGTCACCCGGCAGTGTGGCCAGCGCGTCGATGGTGGCGTCGTCGGGCGCCGAGAGCGCGGCGTCGAGCGCGCGCTCGTCGGCTGGCGCCCCGGTGCTCACCAGCGCGTCAGGCCGCCGTCGCGGCGTCGGGGGCATCCACGCGGATCCCCAGCTCCGCCGCGAGGGTGCGGCGCGCCCCCTCGATGCGGTCGCGCACGAGCTGCTTGAGCGCCGGTACGTCGGCGAGCGTGTATCCGGTGGTGTCGATCGGTTCCAGCAACTCGGCGATCGCGCGTGCCGGCAGAAAGCGGAAGGTGCCCTTCGCCATCGCGTACCGCGTACCGGCCACGGCGATGGGAAGGATCGGCGCCCCCGATTCGATCGCGAGACGGAAGGCACCATCCTTGAAGGGGAGCATCTCCCACGAACGAGACCGGGTGCCCTCGGGGAAGATCATCACCGACACCTTTTTCGCGAGCCGGTCGCGGCACTGCACAATGGCATCAGCCGCGGAGTCGCGGTTGCCGCGCACGAGCCTGATGTCGCCAGCCATCTGCATCATCCAGCCCATGCACGGAATCTTGAACATGGTGTCCTTGCTCAGCCACTTCATCTCCCACGGGAAACAGCTGATCAGGAACACGTCGGCGTACGACTCATGATTGGCGACGACGACATACGGCCGGCGCGGATCGGGCAGCGTGCCGCGGGTGTGGAAGCGCCAGAGGCTGTTGAGACGCAGGGCCGTGACGCCCACCAGGCGGAAGGCGCGACCCGCCGCATAACGACCCGGATCGAAGGGGGCCGTGATGGCGTACACGAGGGCCACGACGGGCGTCCCGAGGAGCACCACCAGCGCGGTGGCCGTCCAGGCCCACCAGTGCTGCAGCGTGCGCACCCACCGCATGGCCGGTCTCAGCTGGCGGGAGATTCTGCCGGCGCATCCACCGGATCACGCAGCAGGATCGGCGCGGCATCGTCGGCAGGCATGCCGAGCGAGCCATTCTTGCGGACGGTGATGGTCATGGGCATGGAACCGTTAAGGAATATGGAGTAAGGGGTACGGAGGCGAACGTGCGTTGCTACTCCGTGCCCTCTGAATTGCTCTGGGCGGCGAACCGCTTGAGACGGGCGATCATGGCCGACAGGCCGGATTCACGGGCACCGAGCCCGATGTCCTGCATGAGCAAGCGCACGACGTCGCTTGGAAGTGCCAAGGTAACCGCCGGCGGCTGGTCGTTCACGGCGGCGAAGGTAATGGCAAGGACGGCGGCCACAGTCGGCGACTGCCGCGCATTCACATCAGCGTAGAAGTGCAGGGTGCCGTCGGCCTGCCGTTCGGGAAAGATGTCCACGCGGGTCTGGCATTCCGGCACGGTGAACGCCGCCCGGTCCAACTCGGCCAGGCGGGCCGGCAGCGGCTCCAGTTTTTTCGACCACCCCAGCAGCGCCTGCATCTTGTCTTCCCGCTCGAGCAGGCGGAACTGGCGCAGCGTGCGGGCCAACGCGTCGGGGAGTGCCGCGGGGCTGCCAGTGGGGGATGGGGTGGCGTGGGGCATCCCGGAATGCAATGTTGCGACGGTCGACGGGTCAAGCGTGGCCGGTCGCGGCAGGGTCTCTCTTTCGTGAGTCCGGGCGTGATGGTGCGTGCAACGCGGGTGGTGGTACTCGCCTCGGGCGTGATCGCCGGGTGTCTGGTCGCGGGCTGCAGCGGGCCGGCGGTGCCCGACATGGCGGTGGGCACGCTCGAGGTGGTCGAGGTGGACGTGGGGCCGCTGCAGCCGGCGCGGGCGCTGCAGGTGCTGGTGCAGGAAGGTGACGTGGTGCGCGCCGGCGACACGCTGGTGTTGTTCACGACGCCCACGCTGGCCAGCGCCACGGCACAGGCGGACGCGCGGGCGGTGGCCGCCCGCGAAGCGTCGCGCGAACTGGCGCGTGGCGCCCGCCCCGGTGAAATCAACCGTGCCGCCGCCGAGCTGCGCGTGACCGAGGCCGACGCCGAGCGCACGGCGGCGGATCTGGCGCGTCTCGAACCGCTGGCCGCGGCCGGCGACGTGAGTCGGGCGTCGTTGGATGCCGTACGGGGCGCGGCGCGCGCGGCGGCGGGACGTCGTGATGCGGCGCGCGAAGCGCTCCGGCTGCTGGAGGCCGGGGCGCGCTCCGAGCGGCGCCTGGCCGCGGCCGCGGAAGCGCGCGGGGCGGCGGCCGCCGCCGAGGGGTGGCGGGCCACGGCCAGTGACCTTGTCCTGCTGTCGCCGGTGAACGGGGTGATTTCCAGCCGCAACGTGGAGCCGGGCGAAGTACTCGCCGCCGGTCAAAGTGCGGTGACGGTGTCGCAGCCGTCGCGTCCGTGGGCCCGCATCTACGTCTCGCAGTTCGTGCTCCCCACCCTGCATCCGGGCGATTCGCTTTCCGCGCAACTCGACGGCGACAGCACGGTGTTCCGCGGCCGCATCGCCGCGATCGCGTCGCGGGCCGAGTTCACGCCGCGGGTGGCGCTCACCGACAAGGAACGCGCCGACCTGCTGTTCGGTGTGAAGGTGGAGTTCGCCGATACCACGCAGCGACTGCGCGCCGGCATGCCGATTTCCGTGCGGCTGCCACGCACCGCCAAGTGATCCAGCCGGTACCGGCCAACGGAGCGCCCGCCGGCTCCCCCGTCGGCTCCCCCGTCGTGCGGACGCGGGCCCTGCGGAAAGCCTACGGCGAACTGGTGGCGGTGGCCGGACTCGATCTGGAGATCGCGCGCGGCGAGGTGTTCGGATTGCTCGGCCCCAACGGATCGGGCAAGACGACCACGATTCGCATGCTCTGCGGACTCGTGGTGCCCACGAGTGGCTCGGCGGAGGTGGCGGGACTCGACGTTGAGACGAACACGGAGGGGGTGCGTCGGCGCATCGGCTACATGTCGCAGCGTTACGGGTTGTACGACGAACTCACGGTGGCGGAGAATCTCCGCTTCTATTCGTCGGTGTACGGTCTCGTGGGGCACGATCGCGACGTGCGGCTGGCGGAGCATGTGGAATCGCTCGGGTTGGGCGCGCGATTGCACCAGCGTGCGGGGACGCTCAGCGGTGGGTGGAAGCAGCGGCTGGCGCTGGCGTGTGCCACGGCCCATCACCCGGACTTGGTGTTTCTCGACGAGCCCACGGCCGGTGTCGATCCCGCGGCCCGTCGCACGTTTTGGGAAACGATCTATCAGCTGGCGCGCGAAGGCACGACGATTCTGGTCACCACGCACTACATGGACGAAGCCGAGCGCTGTCAGCGGCTCGCGTTTCTGTCGCGCGGGCAGTTGATCGGTCTTGGCACACCGGCGGAAATCGTGAAACAGTTCAACGCCGAGACGGTAGAGGATGTGTTCGTGATGCTGCAGCAGCGCGATGAAGCGGACGAAGCGCTGGCCGCCACCGGCACCACGTCATGAGCGCGCTCGTCGAGCGCGTGCGCCGCTGGACCGTGTGGCCGATGCTCTGGAAAGAGTTTCTGCAGCTGCGCCGCGACCGGCTCACGTTCGCGATGATGACCGGGTTGCCGGCGATGCAGTTGCTGCTGTTCGGGTACGCGATTCAGACCGACGTGCGACGATTGCCCACGGTGGTGCTGGATGAGTCGCGCACCAGTGAGAGTCGTGCGCTCATTCAGGTGCTCGCCAATACCGACAACTTCACGTTTGTCGCGTCGGTGCCCGATCGGGCGGCGGCGAAACGCTGGATCGAGCGGGGTGCGGCGCGCGTGGCGCTGGTGATTCCGCCGGAGTATCAGCGCAACATCCGCAGCGGACACACCGGCGTCGCACAAATGCTGATCGATGCCGCCGATCCGCAGAGCTCGGGGGCGGCCATCGCCGGTGCACAGCTGGCCGCGCAGGCGCGCGGTGCGCAGCTGCTGGCCTCGCAGTACAAGATCCGGCCGCCGGTCGAGATCCGTGTGCGTCCGTGGTATAACCCGGCACAGAAGAGCGCGACGTTCATCGTGCCGGGCATCGTGGGGATTCTGCTCACGATCACGATGACGCTGATCACGAGCACCGCCATCGTGAAGGAGCGGGAGCGCGGCACGCTCGAGCAGCTCATTGTCACACCGATCAGTCGGACGAGTCTGATGCTCGGGAAGCTCGTGCCGTTCGTGTTGGTGGGCTACGTGCAGATGTCGGTGATTCTCGCGCTTGGTGTGACGTTCTTCGACATTCCCATCATGGGCAGCCTCGGACTGCTCTATGCGCTGGCACTCGTGTTCATCGTGGCCAGTCTCGGGGTGGGGCTGCTCATCTCCACGGTGGCGCGCAGTCAGCTGCAGGCGATGCAGCTGAGCTTCTTTTTCATGCTGCCCAACATCCTGCTGTCGGGCTACATCTTCCCCCGCTCGGCGATGCCGGAGCCGGCGCAGTGGGTCGGTGCGCTGCTGCCGCTCACCTGGTTCCTCGACATCCTGCGCGGTGTGCTGCTCAAGGGTGTCGGTATGCGGGACCTGTGGACACAGCTGGGCGTGCTGTCGTTGGCCGCCGTTCTACTGCTGGTGGTGTCGGTGCGGCGGTTCTCGAAAACGCTGGACTAGGCGGCGGTCGGTGAACCGTGATGACGTCACGTGCACCCTTCTCGAAAAACGGTGCGAGAAACGTCCACTCAACACGACCCCGCTTGGCGTGGGGGATGCTCAAACGAAGAGGGCCTCCTCGCTCATGTGGAGCCGAGCGTGGTGTCGCGCGTGGAACGGAGTCGCGGGAAAAGAAATCCCGGAACGGAAATCCGGGAACGGAAATGCCCGTTCGTTGATAGAATATATGCACCTTCGCCCCCTGACCCCGCCGCCATGCTGATCCGCCGTCCCGAAGACATCCCGTCGTCCGAGATCACCTCGGAGACCGTCTACCAGAACCGTCGTGCCTTCGTCGGGACTGCCGGCGCGTTGGCGCTGGGCGGCCTGATTGCCCCGTCCGCGCTGGAGGCCATGGCCTACGGTGGCGGGTCGGCGCGCGCCTACCCGGGTCTGCAGCAGGACGACAAGCTGACGCCTGAAGAAGACGCGACCAGCTACAACAACTACTACGAGTTCGGCACCGGGAAGGACGAGCCGAAGGAGCTCGCGAAGGACTTCCGGCCGATGCCGTGGACGGTGAACGTCGAGGGGCTCGTGAAGAAGCCGCGGCCGTTCTCGTTCGACGAACTCGTGGGCAAGCTGCCGGTGCAGGACCGGGTCTACCGCCATCGCTGCGTGGAAGCGTGGTCGATGGTGATCCCGTGGCAGGGGGTGCAGCTCAAGGACGTCGTGGCCCGCTGCGAGCCGCTGCCGGGAGCCAAGTTCGTGGAGTTCACCACCTTGTACGATCCGCGCCGGATGCCGGGGCAGGCCCGCGCGGTGTTGCCGTGGCCGTACAAGGAGGCGCTGCGTCTCGACGAAGCCAACCATCCGTTGGCGCTGCTGGCCACCGGCATGTACGGCAAGGCGCTCCCCAATCAGAACGGCGCCCCGCTCAAGCTCGTGGTGCCGTGGAAGTACGGCTTCAAGGGGATCAAGGCGATCGTGAAGATCAAGTTCACCGACAAGATGCCCAACACGACCTGGAATGACGCCAATCCCAGTGAGTACGGCTTCTACGCCAACGTGAACCCGATGGTCGATCATCCGCGGTGGAGCCAGGCCAAGGAGCGTCGGATCGGGCAGTTCCTGAAGATCCCCACGCTTCCGTTCAACGGGTACGCCAGTCAGGTCGCGTCGCTGTACAGCGGCATGGATCTGCGGAAGAACTACTGAGCCCGCGGATGTCGCCGTGGCTGGCGCGCGCCGAAGCGCCGGTGCGGCGCGTGCTCCGTCCTGCGCTGTGGCTGCTCGTGATCGTGCCCGCCATCGTGCTGGTCGCGCAGCTGCTGTTGGATCAGTTAGGGGCCGAACCAATCGAGGCGCTCGAGCACGCGTCGGGCGAGTGGGCGCTCCGGCTATTGGCGGCGTCGTTGGCGGTCACGCCGCTCATGCGCCTCACCGGTTGGGGCTGGATGGTCGCCCAGCGCCGGTTTCTGGGACTGGCCGCCTTCTTCTGGGCGATGGGGCATCTGAGCGTCTACCTGGTGCTCGACCAGTTTTTCGACTGGCCCGCGATCGCTGAAGATATTCTGAAGCGGTTGTACATCACGGTCGGGATGCTGGCGTTCCTGCTCCTGGTGCCGCTGGCGCTCACGTCGACCAAGTCGTCGATCCGGAAACTGGGCGGTAAGCGGTGGAACCAGCTGCACCGGCTGGTCTACGTGTCGGCGGTGGCCGGGTGCGTGCACTTCCTGTGGGCGGTGAAAAAGGATCTCACGGCGCCGCTGCTGTATGCCGGCGTGTTTGCGCTGCTGTTCGTGCTGCGCGTGGTCTGGCGCGGGAGCCCGCGGCGGGCGTGACGGTTCGGGCAGGCGGTGCGTCCCTCTTTCTGGAAACGCAAATCCCCTGACCCCCCTGTCTTCATGCCTTCACCAGCCGACGCCGGCTCGCGAGCATCGGGCGCTGTTCTGACCACGGCACTACGGAGATCGCTCGAGAGCGTCCCCGTGGTCGGCACCCCCGTCTTCGGGGCAACGAGGGATCGCCTGCTGCTGGCGCTCCTGATCGGCTACACCGCGCTGATGACGGGGTCGATGGCGGTGGGTGCCACCGGCACCGAGCCGGACGCATGGACCGTCGGGCTCGCCCTGCTGCCACTCGGCCTCGCTGCACTGGCGCTCGCCATCCGCGCCAGTCGTGAACAGGCACTCGACCGCGGGACGCGCACCTTCTGGCGGATCGTGGCGCTGGCCGTCGTCGTGCTGGCGATCGTGCGCCTGATCTCGGCGTTCGTGTTGCGCCCGCGCTTTCCGGCCGCGGCGGAGACCACGGCCATGCTCGCGCCCGTGATCGCCGAGCTGCTCGTGCTGTTCGGCTTCCGGTGGCTGCCCAATGCGCCCCGGTCGGTGGTCGATCGCGCCACCCTCTCCATCGATCTGCTCACGGTGGCGGTGGCCGGCCTGCTGGTTGCCTGGTACGACAGCTGGATGGTGGGCGGTCGCGGCGTCCCGATGGGCCTGTTCGCCCTGCTGCACTTGCAGGCGACGCTGGCGTTGATGCTCATGCTGGTGGTCGCCGTGGCCTGGGGGCGCACCGCGCTCCGGCACGGGGCCCAGGTGCTGGCCGTGCTCGGGGCCGCGCTGTTCGTGCAATTCGTCGCCCATGTCGCCGCCATTGTGCAGCTGACCGTGGGAGGCGCGGCCTTCGACATCGTGCGGGTGGTGTCGCCGGTCAGTCTGGCGCTCGTGGCCGTCGCGGCGTGGCTGACCAGCGCCACCGCCATGCAGCGGACGCTCCGCCGTCGTCACGAGCGGGACCGGCTGGCCGGCAGTCTCATTCCCTACGTCGCGGTGCTGCCGGGTTTCTTCCTGTTGCTCCGGCTCGCCTACACCGACGTGGCCACGACTCCCGGGGCGGAGCCGTTGCAGGCGCTGGCCGTGGGTGTCGTGGTTCTCACCTTTCTCGCGTTCGCCCGGCAGTTCACGTCCACGACGGACGCCGCGCGCGGCCTCGCGGAGACCACGGCCCGCAATAACGAGGCGCGTTTTCAGGCCCTCGTGCAGCACAGCAGCGACGTGATCATGATTCTCGATCCCGACGGCACCATCCGCTATGCGAGTCCCTCCATGACGGCGGTGTTCGGCCATGATCCCGCCCGGCTGGTGGCCACGCCCCTCGACGCAATGCTGCACCCCGACGACGCCGCCGCCGCCCGGCAATTCCTCGAGGACCTCGCTCGGCCGTCGCGCGTCTTTCCCGACGCCCCCGCGTCCGGCGCGATGAAGCGCGAGTGGCGTCTGCGACATGCCGACGGCAGCTGGCTCACGGTGGATAACGTGGGCACGAACCTGCTGCATGAGCCGGTCATTCAAGGGCTCGTGCTGAACACGCGCGACGTGACCGAGCAGAGCATCATCAAGCAGCAGTACATGCATCAGGCGTTCCACGATCCACTCACGGATCTCGCCAACCGCTCGCTGTTTTTGTATCAGGTCGGGCATGCGCTGGCGCGCGCGCAACGTACGGCCGGCACCGTCACGGTGCTCTTTCTGGATCTGGACAATTTCAAAACGGTGAACGACTCGCTCGGTCACGCCGCCGGCGACAACCTGCTCGTTGACGCGGCGCGGCGACTGGCCGTGTGTGTCCGCGAGAGCGACCTCATCGCCCGCCTCGGCGGCGACGAATTCGCCGTGCTGGTGGAGCAGACCGCGTCGGTGGACGAGGTCCTGCAGATCGCGGGGCGGATCCGGACGGCGCTGAGCACGCCGTTCAAGCTGGGCGGCAAGGAAGTGTTCGTGAACGCCAGCATCGGGATCGCCCGCACGTCGTGCGGGGAGACCACCGACGAACTGGTGCGCAATGCGGACCTCGCCATGTACGTCGCGAAAAATCGTGGCAAGGGCCAGCACGTGCTCTTCGAGCCCACCATGCATCACGCGGCGCTGGAACGGCTCGTGGTCGAGGCCGACCTTCGTCAGGCGCTCGAGCACGAGGAGTTCCTGATTCAGTACCAGCCCATCGTGGCGCTCGACACGGGGGAGATCATCGGGGCGGAGGCGCTCGTGCGCTGGCTGTGCCGCGAGCGCGGTCGCGTGGCGCCCGGCGTGTTCATCCCGATCGCGGAAGAAACGGGGCTCATCGTGCCGATCGGGCGGTGGGTGTTGCGCCGCGCCTGCCGCGAGGCGCAGCGCTGGACGCGTGAGCGTGGCTTGCCGGTTCGCATCACCGTGAATCTCTCGGGCCGCCAGTTGCAGGAGCCGGGGATCGTGGACGACGTGCGCGAGGCGCTGGTGGATTCGGGACTGTCGCCGGGGCAGCTGGTGCTCGAGATCACCGAGAGCATGCTGATGCACGACACCGCGTTGTCCATGGCCCGCCTGACCGCCCTCAAAGCGCTGGGCGTGTCGCTGGCCCTCGACGATTTCGGCACGGGTTATTCTTCCCTGAGCTATCTGCAGCGCTATCCGATCGACATCCTGAAGATCGATAAAGCGTTTGTGGACGACATCGATCAGGGAGGCGAAGGACCGGTGCTGGCCAGTGCGATCATTGCACTCGGTGCGACGCTGCGGATGAACACGGTGGCCGAAGGTATCGAGACGGAGCCCCAGCGGGGCCAGTTGCTCGCCCTCGGCTGCCAGCTGGGACAGGGGTATCTGTTCTCGCCTCCGCTGGATGCCGAAGAGTTCTGGCATCTGCTGCTCGCGCGGGGGGCACGGACGCCGTACACCACGCTGCGTCGTCGCGAGATGAGTGCCCAAGCCGCATAAGCCAGACAATCTGATCCCCGCGCGTCCGGCCCGTCCGGCCCGCGTCCCACGCCCCATTGTTACGCCGATCCCGACGGAGCGCCCGTCGGGCTTCGATGCGTTCGCCGTTGCCGCCCCGGGGCTCGCGCCGCTGGTGGCCGCCGAGTGCGTGGCGCTTGGCATCACCCCCCGCGAAGTGAGTCCGGCGGGCGTGTCCTTCACGGCCACCGCCGATCAACTGTTCACGGCGAATCTGTGGTCGCGTCTGGCCAGCCGCGTGCTGGTGCGACTCGCCGAGTTCGAGGCGCGTGATTTCGCCACGCTCGAGAAGATGGCGGCGCGTGTGCCGTGGCATCACGTGCTCACCCCCGGGGCGGCGGTGCGGTTGCGGGTGACGTGCCGCAAGTCGCGCCTCTATCACTCGGACGCGGTGGCCGAGCGCGTGGCGCGCGGCATTACGAACAGCATTGCGGGATCGCAGGCGCTGGGGCGCGCGAAGGATGACGAGGACGACGACGACGGCAATACGCAGCTGATCGTGGTGCGCTTCGACCATGACCGGTGCACCATCAGCGCCGACAGTTCGGGGGCGCTGCTGCACCGTCGCGGGTGGCGTCAGGCGATCGCGAAGGCGCCGCTGCGCGAGACGCTGGCGGCGGCCATGCTGGCGGCGTGCGAGTGGGAGGGCGCGGTGCCGCTGGTGGACCCGTTCTGCGGCTCGGGCACGATCGGCATCGAGGCGGCGCTGCGGGTGCGACGCATGGCACCGGGGCTGGGCCGCGCGTTTGCCATGGAGCAGTGGCCCGGCGCCGATCCGGTCATGTATGCCGCCGTCCGCGCGGCGGCCACGGCGGTGCAGTTGCCGTCGGTGGGGGTGCCGATCGTGCTGCGCGACCGTGACGCGGGGGCGTGCAAGGCCGCGCTGGCGAATGCGGAGCGCGCGGGGGTGCGGCAGGATCTCGTGATCGAGCAGGGGGCGTTGTCGGAGACATCGCTCGAGGCTATCGGCCCCGCCGGGTTGGTGCTCACCAACCCGCCGTATGGGCTCCGCATTGGCGACGGCGCCGACTTGCGGTCGCTGTACGCGCGTCTGGGCGACGTGGTGCGCGCCGGCGGGCGCGGATGGCAGCTGGGGCTGCTGGTGCCCGACCGCGTGCTGGCCGGACAAACGCGGCTGTCGTTCGACGCCGTGCTGCGTACGGCCAACGGCGGCTTGCCGGTCGAGGTGTTGCGGTCGCGGGGGTAGCGGGTGCACCGGAGCCGTGCCGCGCGAGCAGCTCGCG
>JARIEX010000154.1 GCA_031127095.1 Gemmatimonadota bacterium | reverse complement strand
ACGGCACCGTGAGGGAGGCGCGCGGGTGGCTGACGGTACGGGATGTCCGTACCTTCCATGAACACGAAGCCCCGTTGTCCCTGCCCTCGCCGCCGCCCATGCGCGCCTGCCCTTCCCCGACCTCCAGACGACTGCTCCGTGCGCTCGTCGCCGTGGCCGCGTGGCTTGCCGTGCCATCCGCCCCGCTGCAAGCGCAAGCGGGTGACCTGCGGGGCGCGGTACGCGACAGCGCCTCGGGCACCCCGATCGCGGGCGCGGTGGTGCTGCTGCTCGACGCCGCCGGCGCCACGATCGGCCGCACGATCACGAGCGCACGCGGCACCTACCGCCTGTCGCGCCCCGAGGCCGCCGAACTGGTGCGCACCGTGCGCCTGGGCTTCCGCCCCGCCACCGAGCGCCTGCCCAGTGTACGCGCCCCGTTGATGATCATGAATGTCGTGATGTCGCCGGTCCCGCGCGGGCTCGAGGCCGTGGAGGTCGTCGCGGCGCAGGGGTGCCCGGTGCGCATCGACCGCGCCGAGGCCTTCGCGCTGCTGGATCAGGCCCGCGCCGGCTTGCTGGCCACCATTGTGGCGCGCGAGCGCGAGCCCGCCGCGCTCACGATCCTGCGCTTCGAACGATTTCTGGATCTCGACGGGATCGACGTCGAAAAGCAGTACGTCCGCGTGGACTCGGCGCGCAGCGCGACCACCTCGTTCAATGCGGTGCAGAATGCCGTGGATTTCGTGGATCGCGGATTCCGCTCCGGGCGGGCGGGGCAGTTCGTGTATTACGGCCCTGACGCCGACGTGTTGCTCGACGAGCGGTTCCAGCGCGGCTACTGCTTCAGCGTGGCCACCGCGGACAGTGCGCGGGTCGGTCAGATCGGGTTGCACTTCAGTGCCGCGTCGCGTCGCGCCGGCCGTGTAGACATCGACGGCACGCTGTGGATCGACACCGTCGCGAACGCACTGCACGACATCACCTTCCGCTATGTCGGCGTGGAACCGCTGGCCGAGTCGTTCCGGGCCGGCGGGCGGGTGGGGTTCCGCACGCTGCCCAGTGGCGTGCCGTTCATCGACCAGTGGTCGCTACGGCTGGTGGGTGCACCGGACACGTCGCAGACCGATCTGATCCGGACGTCGCAGGTGTATGCGGTGCGCGAGGTGGGCGGTGAACTGGCCGAAGCCCGCTGGCCCGACGGACAGCGCTGGACGGGCGAACTCGGCGACGTGCACCTCACCGCCGTGGATGGCACCGGGGCGCCGTTCGGTGGCGCCACCCTCCGGCTGCTCGACAGCGACTATCGCGTGACCACGGACGAAAGCGGCCGGGGCACGATCGCGCATGTGCTGCCCGGGCGCTACACGCTGGTAGCGGACGACACGGCGTTGGCCACCGTGGCGCTGCAGATTCCAACGGGCCGCGCGGTGACCGTACGCCGTGCCCAATCGGCGCTACTGCGGGTCACCGTGCCGTCGGCTGAGGCGCACGTGGGCACACGGTGCCGGAGTGCGACGCCCGCGCCGACGGCCACCGAGAGCTGGGCGATCGCGCGAGTGATCGGCAACGACGGACAACCGGCCGCCGGCGCGCACTGGCGGATCAGCGTGGCCGACGGCGCGCGATGGCGCGTGGTCGCGGATAACGGTCTCACCGGATCCGACGGGCTGCTCATGCTCTGCCGTGGATTGGCCCGCGACGCGACGGTGGAAGTGGCGGCGTGGCGTGACCCCAAGGACGCCGTGCGTGTACGACGGGTGCTCACGGGCGACCTCGCGGTGTTCCGGGTCCCGCTGCCGGCGGCCGTCGTCGTCGCGAACAATCGTGCGCCGGCGGGGAATCGCGCGACGGCGATGGTGCGCGGCACCGTGCGCGACTCGCTCACCGGCGCCGTCGTCGCCGACGCCCGCGTGACGTTGCTGGAGTCCCCGTTTGAGGGAGCCACCGATTCCACCGGCGTCTTCGCGATCGGCGGGGTGTGGCGCGGCGAGTACGTGGTGGAGGTGAGCACACCCGCGCTCGACTCCATCGGCGCGGTGTCGCGCACGCGGCTCGTGGTGGATGGCGCGTCATCCCCGGTGGCGTTGTATACGCCCTCGATTCCGTCGGTGATGGGGGTGTCGTGTGGGGCGCCGGACATCCCGGGGGCCATCGTGGGGCGGCTCGCGTGGCAGGGACCACTCCCCGAGGGGATGCGGGTGGTGGCCGAGTGGCCGCAGGTGGCGGATTCAGCGGGCAGTGCCCCCGGTGTGCACATGGCGTGGGCCGAGGCACCGGTCGATGAGCGCGGCCAGTTCCGGATCTGCCGCGTTCCCCTCGGGGTACCGCTGCTGCTGCGCACCGAGGCCGAGCGCGCGAGCACCGTGGGAGCGCGTGAGGTCCGGGTACAGCTTGGCGCAGACCGCCGGATCGCCCGCGCGGACCTCGTGCTCGATTCGACGGTCGTAGCCACCGCCTCGCTCACGGGAGAAGTGCTCACCGACACGGTGGGGACCCCGTTGGACAATGCCGAGGTCACGATCACCGACCTGCGGCGCAGCGTCACCACCGACCGGCGCGGACGCTTCCGCCTGAGCGAGATTCCGCCGGGTGAGCATCTCGTGAGTATCCGGCGCGTGGGGTACGCCCCATTCATCACGGCGATCGCCTTCGAACCCAACCGCGCGGTGGAGCAGCGTATTCTGCTCAATCACGCCCCGACGCTGGCGTCGGTCAGCGTCACCGCCGATGCGCGGGGCGACGGCCTGCCCGCCGACTTCGACGAGCGGCGACGGGCCGGCATGGGACGCTTCCTCGCCCGCGCAGAGCTGGACCGGCATGCCGGCCGACGGCTTGGCGACGTGCTCACGCAGCTGTCCGGCTTCGGCGCAGCGCCGGGAAGTGGCTCGCACGCGTGGGTCGTTGGTAAGCGTGCGCCCTCGAACGACCTGCGCGAGCAGGGGGTTTACTGCCCCAGCGACGCGGAGCGGCGGCAGGGAATTCCGTCGTGCGCCTGTTTCTCCCAGGTCTATCTTGATGGACGGCTGCTGAACACCAGCCGCCCCACCGAACCGTTCGACGCGAACACCCTGCCGGTCGATGACATCGCCGGCGTGGAGTTCTACGCGACCGCCGCCGGTATCCCCGGCCGGTACAGTGCGCTGAACGCCGTCTGCGGCGTGATGCTGGTATGGACCCGACGGCGCTGACGTGCGCCGACCTCTTCCGGAGCGAAACATGTCCCGCCGACTGCTGATGTCTCGTCTGCTCGTGGCGTCCGTGCTCTTCTCGGCCTGCGCCAGCGGGGGCAGCACCAGCGGTTCGGTGGCGGGGAGTCGTCCGGCCACCGAGACGGTCCGCTTGGGCAGGCTCGGCTCGCTCACCATGTCGAACACGCCCACCGCCGACGTGTCGCGGATCCCCTCGAGCGTCGATGCCGTCTGGCGGATCATGCCGTCGGTGTTCGATTCACTGGGCGTTCCGGTGGCCACGATCGATCCCGCTGGGCGCGTGATCGGCAATCCCGGCTACAAAACACGGCAACGGCTTGGGAAGGCGCCGCTCAGCCGCTATCTCGATTGCGGCAACACCCAGATCGGCCCCAACGCGGATTCCTACGACGTGTTCCTGACCGTGCTCACGACAGTCCGCGCCGACGCCGCGGGCGCCGACGCCGCGGGCGCCGACGCCGCGGGCGCAGCCGGCGCATCACTCTCCACCATCGTCGAGGCGAGGGCCCGGCCGGTGACGTACAACCAGGCGTATTCGAACTGCTCGTCGAAAGGTGGCATCGAACGCCGCATCACGGAGCTCGTGAACGCGAGGCTCGCGCGATGACACGCTGGCGCGTCGCGGCGCGTGCGGTGTGGTTGCTGCTCGCGGGGTGGGGCGCCTCGGCGCACGCCCAATCGGTGGGACAACCCGCGGGACAAGCGGCGGCGCGCCCGGTGACCGTGCGCGGGGTGGCGTTCGACAGTCTGCACAACGTGCCGCTGGCCAATGCGTTCGTGATCCTGACCGAACGGTCCCAAACCACCACGAGCGACGACAAAGGGCGCTTCGTCTTCGAGGCGGTGCCGCCCGGCACGTACCACCTGTCCATGCAACACGCGATCTTCGACACGCTCGGCCTGTCAGGCGCCTCGGCGCGCGTGACGGTCACCGATGGCAAAACGCCCGTCGTGCTCGCCGTGCCGGCGTTCGCGTCCTTCTGGAATCTCGCGTGTCGCGGCATGCCGCTCCCCGCGGCCGACACCGGCTTCGTGTACGGCACCGTGCGCGATGCCCGCGCCCAGCAACCCGTGGCGCAAGCGACGGTGCGACTGTCGTGGATCGATCTCGTGAACCTCGGCACCAAAACCGCCAGTAACGTCACGCAGCGCCGCTGGACCAACGAGGCGCAGGCGGACCTGCAGGGCGGCTACACCGTGTGCGGCGTCCCCACCGATATCCCGCTGCAGTTGCGGGCGAATTATCTGGGCAATGCCACCGGCGACCTCGCCCTCGCCGCCAGCGCCGACCGCGTGCGACGGCGCGACCTCATCGTGCCGGGACGCACCGCGGCCGACTCCGCACTCCGCGGCGTGGTCAGCGGCGGGGTGGTGGACGCGGGCGGCCGTCCGGTGGCCGACGTGCGGGTGATCCTGGAGAACGTGCGCGAGGTGCGGACCGACGCGGGCGGCCGTTTTCTGCTCCGCGATGTCCCGACGGGGAGCCATCAACTCGAGTTCGCGTCCGTCGGCATGACGCCGGTGACCACCGATGTCGACATTCTCGCCGCCGACACCACGATGGTGTCGGCCACGCTGCGCACGGTCACCAATCTGCAGGCCATGAGCGTGCTCGGCGTCGGCACGCGTGGCCGCGCGGTGCGGCGCTTCGAAGAGCGCCGCCAGCAGGGATTCGGCGCCTACATGGACTCCACCACCATCGGATCCCGGGCCACGCTCTCGGCCGTCTTCGCCGGCTTTGCCGGCGTGACCGTGCAGGCGGCATCCGCGAACGGCCGCCGGTTCAACATCTACCTGCCATCCACCGGCTCCGGCCCGTGCCTCGCCATGCTGCAGGTGGACGGCATTCAGCAGATCGACCACGAAATCCTGGGGCTGATGCACCCCGACGACATCGCGGCGGTGGAAGTGTATCCGCAACGCACCACGATCCCGACGGACTTGATGCGCACCGACGCCCGCTGCGGCCTCGTGGCGGTGTGGACCAAGCGCGCGTTTCGCTGATCGCGAGGCGCTCCGCTCGACGCGTTATGCGCGACGCGTTATGCGCGCACCACCGGCCGCGCGTGCGCGAACAGCTGCGCACGCACCTCCGGGTTGCTGAGCTTCCACAGCACGCCGTCGGTGAAGTAGTGATGGATGTTGATGAACATGAGAATGAGAATCGGCGCCGCGCGCCCCGGTTCCTCACCGAAGGCGCCGGCCACCACGCCCATCAGTGCGTTCGGTACGATCTGGCCGATCAACATGCTCACCGCGAGCAGCGCCGCGGCGTAGAGCGCCATGTGCTGCGCCACCTGGAACGGCGTCCGTGTGACTGCGCGCGCGGCTGCTGTGCCGTTGAGCTCCATCCGGATGGGGAACGCGAGATACTGGATGGAGTGCGCGATCTGCACCCAGAACAAGGCCTTGGGGTCACGCGCCAGCACGGCATACCACACGAACAGACTGATCCACGCCACGAGGCTGAGCGTGGGCGGGCGGTGCCCGGTACGCTGCGCGAAGCGGAACAGGCCGTAGCCGCCCACCGCGAACGCAACCACCGTGCCCGCACTCACCACCTGATAGATCCACGTGACGCCCGAGGGATCGCGCAGCTGCGTGTACAGAAACCACGCCACGTGCCACGCGAGCAGCATGCGCAGGCTCGTGCGCACCAGGCGCCGTTCCATGGCATCGAAGCTCACACCCTCGAGCGCGGCGTACGCCGCCATCATCCCCCACACCTGTCCGGTGTAGTGCCACGCGAGATACACGCTGGCCACCGTGATCATGATGTACACGAACGCCTGCGACTCCTGCGCCTGCCACAGGGCGAACGCCATGTACGCCAGCAGGATGGCCGGCACGTACATCGATGCCCATTTGTGCTTGAGCATCATGGCGCGGCTGCCGTACACCAGCCGGTACGACGCCATGAAGTGCGGCATGTTGATGGCCGTCCCGATCCAGGCCTGCACGCCGGCGCTGACCAGCAGCAGGTCGGTGCGCCCCGCGAGGAGCAGCGGCACCATCACGACGAGCGAGAGGCCACCCACGCATAGCAGGTCGAGCGTGGGGGAAAGCATTGACGCGCGCCCGACGGCGGCGTGCGGAGTCGTGGACGGGGCAGTCGCGCGCGGGCGGGGCGCCTTGTCCTGGCGTCGACGGGACATGCGGGGATCAGCGACGGCGGGAGGGAGTCAGGAACGCCACCGCGGGAGCGGCGGCGCGAGGGGTACAATACACGACGGGCCGCCGATTGGAGATCGGCGACCCGTGATGCGTACGTGACCAGCGCGGCGTCAGAACCCGCGTGGCGGGCGCTTGTCCCACACGAAGGCACCAGCCGGCACCGCAAAGGCGGCGGTTTGCGGCGTGCGTGCACCGGCCGTGGAGCGCGGGAACACGATGAGCGTGACCGCTGAACCGGCCACACGGGTGCCGGGAAGCGGCTCGATATCAAGCTTGCCGGCGGGGCCGGCGCTGGACGACGCGGGAGCGCCAAGCAGCGCCGTCATGTTCGCGAACAACGGCGTACCACCGCCGGCCGGCTGCACGTTGTACGAAATCGAGCCCGTATCGGCGGTGACGAACGAGGAGACCGACAGGCCGCCAACGTTGGCCCACGTGGCCCCGGCGGGGACCGCCCCGCCCGTGGCAAAGGTACGGACATCAATCGGCAGCGGCGTCGCGTTGATCACACGGACGGCCACCTTGCCAGCGGGCGGTGCAGCGATGGTCTCGGTGATCACCGAGAGCTTCATCTGACCGGCACGGGCAGCACCCCACAGGATGACCGTATAATTCTTCCCCGCCTCGAGGGTGAGGGTGGAATCCTTGAGCTTTTTCGACGCGATCGCCTGCAACGTGTCGTCGAGGAACACGGCAAAGCGCCGCGACCCGGCTTGCGCCGCACGGTACTGCGCGGAGGTGGCGGCGGTGATGCCGGCCGTGGTGGTGGGCGAATTCCGGAACTGCACGCGGAAGGCCGTGCTGTTCTCGACGATGTCGAGGAACCGGAAATCGAGGCCGAACGAACCGGCGCTGTCCGGCAGTGCGTTAATGAACCGGACACCAGCCGTGGGAATGGCGGGCGTGACGATGACTTCTTCAGGCTTGCACGCGCTCATGCCGGCGAGAGCCGCCAGACCGAGCATCGAAAGCCGAGTGATACGTTGCATGAAACACTCCGTGGAGGTGGAGACGAGCCCTGCTATCGTCCGAATCGCGGATATCTGACGGCAACACCGGTATCGGAGGGCACTTTGCCATCGTCACCAGCAAGAGAACCTTTGAT
>JARIEX010000026.1 GCA_031127095.1 Gemmatimonadota bacterium | reverse complement strand
TGGCTGGCGGACGGCCGGAACACGACCCTGCAGGGACGCAGCACGTGCGTGCCGATCAGCCTCGAAGAGCGCGGCGCGAACCCGAATGTGACCGGCGCGCCCTGATCCGGCGGCCGATACGGGGTCAAACAGGGGGGAGCGGCAGGTGCCGCTCCCCCCTGTTTTTTTGGGCTGACGGACTCATCCCCCGCCGTCCGCGAGCCGATCTTTAAAGCATGAACGCACGCCCGTCCCGCCGCTGGCGGCAGTATCGCCTCCTCACGGCCCTCGCTCTTGCCGTCGTACTGGTCGTCGCACTGGCCACGGTGGCCTATCAGTCCTACGCCCGCGACGTCCGGTCGCAGACACAGGCGCTGTTGACCTCGCTCGCGCGCACGCGCGCCACGGCGATCCGCTCGCATCTCGACGAGCGTGTCGGCGACGGCTGGGTGATCGCCCGGCGCGTCGAAACCCGTGAATCGCTGGACTCCACGAGTACGGGCGTGGCGCGCGGGAGTGCCCGCGTCCGGCTCCGCGATATCATCGACGATGTGGCCCGTGCGTACGGCTATCACAACATCGTGCTGCTCGATCGCGCGCTGACCGTCGTCGCCCAACAGCACACCGATGCACTCGAGCCGCAATCACTCACGGCGCTGACGCGCGCGGTCAGCACGGGAGCAACCCAGACGATCGCGCTGCACCGGTCCGCCGAGGGGATCATGGAATACGGCATCGCCACGCCGGTCTGGGTACGGGGCGATTCGGCAGGGCCTCCGCAGGGGGTGTTGTACCTGGTGCTCGACGCGGCCCGGCACCTCTTTCCGTTGCTGCAGGCCGAGGTGCCCGGCCGCTCCTACGAAGGACTGCTGATCCAGCAACAACGCGACTCGGCGCTCGTGATGTCCACGGAGTATGCCGGTCAGTCGGCGCGCCTCCCGGTGCGATACCTCCCGGAAGCCGCAGCCGAACGGTTCATCCGCGGCGACGCCTCACGGGACTTCCGGAATATCGAGGTCATCAGCGGCATCGCCGGCGTCACGGGTTCGCCGTGGGTGCTGGTCGCCAACGTGGACCGCACCGAGGCCGAACAGCCCATCCGCTTGGCCGCCGTGGCGCTCACCCTCGCCGTCGTACTCCTCTCGGCCCTGCTGCTCCTGAGTGGTCGCAGCGCGATTCTCCGGGAGCGTCGGCGCAGCGCGCGCGAAGCCGGACAGATCGCCGATCGTGCCCTCAGCGTCGTCCAGTCCTCCATCGACGGCTACATCGTGGTGGACCCCGATGGGCGCATCGTCGAAGTCAACGATGCCATCACGACGATGACCGGCTTCACCACCGAGGAGCTGCTGGCGATGACACTCGCCGATCTCAACGTGCCCGGCGACCGTGCCACGGCCGACGACACGCTGCAGCGGCTGCGCACCATCCGGCGGGAACGCTTCGCCAGCCGCTGGCAGCGCAAGGATGGCACCGACATCGACCTCGACGTCAGTGCCACCGCGCTCGGCGACGGAGAACGCCGCCAACTGTTCGCCTTCGTGCGCGACATCACCGACGACCTCGCCGCCCGCCGTCGCCTCGAGCGCGTCAACCGGCTGTATGCGTTCCTGAACCGCGTGGGCGAGCAACTCTTTCAGGTGCGCTCGCGCCAAGGGGCGTTCGATCTGGTGTGCCGCAGTGCCGTGCAGGATGGCGACTTCGTGTTGGCGTGTGTCGGTGAGGTCGATGCCACCACGGGCACCGTACGCATCGTCACATCCGACGGCGACGCCGCGGCGTACCTGCGCGAAATCCACATCACCGTCGATCCGGCGCTCCCCACGAGCCGGAGTCCCATGGGGCGCGCGCTGGGCACCGGCCTCCCCGTCGTGGAGAATGACTTCCAGCACAACCCGGACACGGCACCCTGGCATGAGGGCGCGCGGACGTATGGCATCGGCTCATCGATGGCGCTGCCGATCATGCTCGACGGAAAAACCACCGCCGCGGTGATCTTCTACCATCGTGAGGCGGAAGCCTTCGACCCGGAACTGGTCTCGCTGCTCGGGGAGATTTCGCGCATTCTCACCCTCGTGCTCCAGTCAGTGGCCACCGAAGCCCGGCGGGCAGAGGAACAACAGCGCCGGCGGCGCAGCGAAGAACGGTTCCGGAATCACTTTGAGTCGCTGCCGGTGGCCACGTACGTGGTGGAAGAAACCAGTGGGCGCGTGCAGCGCGTCAACCGCGCCTTCATTGACCTCTTCGGCTATCAGCCCGACGAGCTTCCCACGCTCGAGGCCAGCTTTGCGCGCTTCTTCGCCGATCCGGTCTACCGCGTGCAGACGCTCGAGATGTTCCGGCGTGATCTGGCGGAGCTCGGCACCGGTGCCACCGCCAAGCACGTCCGTGAATACAGCGTCCGGCACCGTGATGGCAGCGACCGGCTGGTGCAGGCGGTCGTCACGCGCACCGGGGATGAGGTCATCATCGGCTGGATCGATCTCACCGAACTGCGCACCAGTCAGACCATGTTGCGCGAAGCGCAGCAGATCGCGCGGCTGGGCAGCTGGGGCTACGACTTCCCCACCGCGCAGCAGCACTGCTCCCGGGAGCTCATCGCACTGCTCGATCTCAAAGCCACTCGCGGCGTCACGACCGAAGAGATCGTGATGGCGGCGCTGGTCCCCGGCGAACAGAAGCGCATTCGCGCGGCGCTCACGCGCGCCGTTGGTGAACGTGAGTCGTTCGAAATCACCTGCCGTGTCACCACACAGCAGGGCACCATGCGGCACGCGCTGCTGCGCGCGCGCATCGAGTATGACGAAGAAGGCGAAGCACTGCGCGCGGTCGGATCAGCGCAAGACGTCACGGAAGAAGTGGAAGCGGCCGACGAGCTGCAGCGCTACCGTTCACACCTCGAAGATCTGGTCACCGAACGGACCGGTGAACTCGCGGCGGCCAACACACGACTGCAGCGGCGTGACATGTGGATGAACGCCATGCTCGACATCAGCCAGAAGGCCGGATCACTCGAGGAACGGGAGATCCTGCAGTTCGGTGTCGATCAGGCGCTGCGCCTCAGCGGCAGCGTGGCCTGCTACATCCACGTGGTCAGCGATGATGAAGCCACCATCGCCTCCACGTGCTGGGACGGTCCGTCGCGGCGCAAGCTGACCGGCGGCGACATGGTCCCGGGGTTCAATGCAACTCCCACGCTCACAGCCGGCGTCTGGGCCGGGGCCGTACGCACACGCGAACCGCTCGTGATGAATGTCGTCGCCCCCAACACGGTCGACGATCCCGCCGTGGCGCGCTACGTCACGTTGCCGATCGTCGAGGGCAACCGCCTGCGGATGGTACTCGGCGTGATCAACAAACCGGCACCGTACGAAGCCGACGACGTGTGGGAACTGCAGGTCATTGCGCACGACATCTGGTCGATCGTGCAGCAACGGCGCAACGATGTCGCCGTCACCCGCGCGTACGAACACGTCAAAGCCAGTGACGAACGCTTCGCCTTTGCCATGGAAGCCTCGTCCGAAGGCATCTGGGATTGGGACATGCGGACCGACCGCATCGCCTTCAGCACCGTATACGTGCAGATGCTCGGGTACGATCCGGCTGGTTTTCCCACCGCACTCGCCGGCTGGCTGGAGCTGATCCACGCCGATGATCGCCTGGTGATCGCGTCCGATGCCGCACACCGCTTGCGGACTGACGGTGCCTTCAGCGTCGAGTTCCGCATGCGGGCCAGCAATGGCGAGTACCGCTGGATGCTCAGCCACGGCAAGGCCGTCGAATTCGGACCCGATGGCGAACCCGTGCGCGCCGTGGGGACGCAATCCGACCTCACCGCACGCAAAAACAACGAGGACCTGCTGCGCGCGGCCAAGGAAGATGCCGACAACGCCAACCGCGCCAAGTCGTCCTTCCTCGCCGTGATGAGCCATGAAATCCGCACGCCACTCAACGGCGTGATCGGCATGGCGGAGGTGCTTGCGCAAAGCGCACTTCCGCCGCGCGACGCCGACGCCGTCCGCACCATCCGGACGTCCGCCACGAACCTGCTCGGCATCATCGATGACATCCTCGATTTCTCCAAGATCGAGGCGGGGCGCATCGAACTCGAACACCTCGACGCATCCATCGGCGATACGCTCGACGGCATCTCGGACGCGCTCTCGCCGGTCGCGGCACACCGTGGGGTCGACCTCTCGATGTTCATCGCACCTGACGTGCCGGCCATGGTGTGCACCGATGCCATCCGTCTCCGGCAGATTCTGTACAACCTGATCGGCAACGCCATCAAGTTCAGCGGTGGGCGCGCCACCGTGCGCGGCCGCGTGCACATCCGGGTCGAGGCCGTCACGCACGCGCCGCTCGTACTGCGCATGACCGTGCAGGACAACGGCATCGGCATGTCCGCCGACACGATCGGCCAGCTGTTCACCTCGTTCACGCAAGCCGAGATCTCCACGACGCGACGTTTCGGCGGGACCGGACTCGGTCTGGCCATCTGCAAGCGGCTGGCTGAGTTGTTGGGCGGCAACGTGACCGTGACGAGCGTGCTGGGCGAAGGATCGGCCTTCGTGGTCACCCTGCCCATGGATGCGGCGGGCACGCAGCCACCGCGGGCGCTCCCCGACATCGACGGACTGGACTGCCTCGTCGTGCGCGAGCCGGTGGCCCCCAACGAGGCCGACGACATCGCGACGTATCTGCAGTTTGCCGGTGCCCTGGTCACGATCCTTCCCACCGCCGACATGGCGGTGGCTGCCGCCATGACGCGACAAGCGCCGGTCGTGATCGTGCAACATGCCCCCGCTGGAGCGATCGACGGCGGTGGCGCCCCGTCTGATGATGTCCGGCATGTCCGACTCACGGCGGGACAGTCGCGCGTGGCACGCGTCGTGACGCCGAACTTCGTCACGCTCGATCGGCAGCACTTGCGCGAGCGGAATCTGGTGCGCGCCGTCGCGATCGCGGCAGGACGCGCCTCGCCGGAAATCCTGTACGACGAACAACCGTCGCTGGTGCCGCTCACCGCGGCCATCCGGCCGGTCACCGTGGCGGAGGCCAGAGCGCAGGGACGTCTCATCCTGGTCGCCGAGGACGACGAGATCAATCAGAAGGTGATCATGCAGCAGCTCGAGCTGCTGGGGTATGCCGCCGAGGTGGCGCCCAACGGCCTGCTCGCGCTGGAGCGGTGGCGCACGCAGTCGTACGCACTGCTGCTCACCGATCTGCACATGCCGGAAATGGACGGGTATCAGCTCACGCAGCAGATCCGCGCCGACGAGGCCGCACGGGGTGACGGGCGGCGTCTGCCGATCATGGCGCTCACCGCCAACGCGCTGCGCGGCGAGGAAACGCGCGGCAAGGCGCTGGGTCTGGATGACTACCTCACCAAGCCGGTGTTGCTGGCGGTCCTCAAGGCAGCGATCGGGCGCTGGATTCCGCCACTGCACGAAGGCGATCCCATCGCCGACCGGCGACCGCCGGCCGGCGCCGCAGTCGCCATGATCACGCCCCCCCCGGGGGTCACGATGCTCCCGCTCGACGTCCGCGTCCTCGAAGATCTCGTCGGCGACGACCACGAGGTGATCTGTGATTTCCTCACCGAATACGCCCGCAGCGCCGATCGCCTGAATGCAGAACTGCTGACCGCCGTCGCACAGGACGACCTGCCGGAAGCCGCAGCCGTACTGCACAAGCTCAAATCATCGTCGAGATCCGTCGGGGCGCTCCCGCTGGGCGAACTCTGCAGTACAATTGAGCGAGCCGCGCGCGACCGGGATACCGATCTGGTGCAGCAGGTCCTCCCCGCGTTCGGGCAGGAACTCGCCGCCGTGCAACGCGCGCTCACCGCCTACCTCGATCGCTCGCGATGACGCGACCGACGCCTCGCCACGAACGCCGACCTCGAGCTGCGTGAAGATCTATCTCATCGACGACGAGCCTTTTGCGCTGCGGCTCGTCGCCCACCAGTTGCGGCGACTCGGGTTTGACGACGTGCAGGTGCAGCAGCACCCGCGGGACGCGCTGGCGTTTCTCGAGGCCGAGCACGGGTCCATCGAGATGGTGCTGCTCGACCTGCAGATGCCCGACATCGACGGCATCGAGTTCGTACGCCATCTCGCGCGCCTCGGGTACGCCGGCGCGCTCATCCTGATCAGCGGAGAGGACGAGCGCATCGTGCAAACCGCCTGCCGGCTGGCCGAGGCGCATCGCCTCGATGTCCGCGGCGCGCTGCACAAGCCGGTCACGCCGGAGTCACTCAAAGCGCTGTTTGGCGCGACCGCTCCCACGGCCGCGGCGGTGCGCGCCCCTGCCAAGCGATATGACGCGGAGCGGCTCGCGCAGGCCATCGCCAACGGCGAACTCACCAACGTCTACCAACCCAAGGTGCAGCTCTCGTCGGGCGAAATCACCGGCGTCGAGACGCTCGTGCGCTGGCAGCATCCCGACGATGGCCTGGTCTTTCCCGATCAGTTCATCGAACTGGCCGAGGAAAACGGACTCATCGATGCCCTCACGCGCTGCGTGCTGTCGCAGGCACTGCGCGATGCCCATGCGTGGATGCGCGAAGGGTATCCGATGCACGTGGCCGTGAACATCTCGATGCAGAGCCTCACGTCGCTCGACTTTCCCGACTTCGTGGCCCACGCGGTGGCAGCGGCGGGGGTGCCCGCGCACCTGCTCGTGCTCGAGGTCACGGAAAGCCGGCTCATGAACGACGTGCTCGCCGCGCTCGATGTCGTCACCCGCATCCGGCTCAAGCACATCGGCCTGTCGATTGACGACTTCGGCACCGGCCACTCCTCGCTGGCCCAGCTGCGCGACATGCCCTTCGACGAACTGAAGGTCGACCGACGGTTTGTCCACGGAGCGGTCCGTGACTCCGTTAGCCGCGCCATTCTCGAGGCCAGCCTCGGCATGGCCCGTCAGCTCGGCATGCGCTCCGTCGCCGAAGGCGTGGAGGATCTGGACGACTGGACCCTGTTACGCGAAGTCGGTTGCGATCTCGCACAAGGCTATTTCGTGGGACGGCCGATGCCCTTTGCGGTCTTCGAGGGTTGGCGCGCCGGATGGGAGGCGCGGAAACCGGTGCTGCTCGCCAGCGATGCCGACCGGCTACTCGACGAGCTGGGCTGACGGCGCCCCCCGCGGGCGCCGCCACACCGCGAAGGTGGTGCCACCCACATGCTGAAGCGGCACCGTGGCGGCCAGCGCATTCAGCGCACCGAATACGCCGGGCGCATGCCGCGGGCCCGCGTAGTCATGCCACAGCACCAGACCACCCGGCTTCACGATGCGCATGGCCTTGGCCGAGTCGCTCTCCACGTACGAGCGCGCGTGCGACCCGTCCACGAACACGAGATCGGCCCAGTCATGATACGGCCCCTCGTCGAACGTTTTACTGTCGCCGTACAGCTGCTCCACGCCACTGGCCACGTCGGTCCCGGTGTACACGAAGGTCTCAAACGCCGATTCCCGCAGCGCAAAATCTGTATCCGATTGTGAATCTTTACCGGATTTGACGTATTGATGTTGCTGTGATGGCGCGAGTGTGATGGTAACAACCCGTGATCCGGCCGAAGCATTTCTGGCCCAGAGATACGCCGTCTTGCCGGTGCACGTGCCGAATTCGAACATCGTGGTGGCCCGCCTGGCCAGCACCGCCAGAATCCACGCCTCCGCATCGCTCGTGCCGCCGGGCACCGTCATCGGACCGCGGCCGATGAACGACACTTCCGTGGCCACGGTCGGGCCATGTGGCCCGGCCGCGAACACAGGATCGAGCGCCTCCAGCGGGATCCGCGCCAGCGGCCAAGGACCGAACACGCCGCGCTGCTTCCGCCGCGCCCGGTCCGTGAGCACGCGCCCGCCCAGCAGGACACAGGCAACACCCAGGAACGCAGCAACGAGCCAGCCAGTCATGACAGAATGGGAGGGGGTCCAGTGCGCCGCCGGCGCACGTCAAGGCGACCGTCCGATCATTCGCCGCCGGTAATATCTCAGCGCCCGGCGTGATCCGCTGGCCAGCGGTGGGTTTTCCCCGGAGACTCGCGCGTCAGACCGACGGCCGATACCGTGCACCCCATGCGATTCCCCTCGGTTTTTCTGGGCGCCACGGCGCTCCTCGGGCTGGCCGCCTGTGCCGGTCGGCCGGTGGCACCCACCGCTGACCCGTCGTCCTCGGTCCGGATGGCGCCGCCCGAGGCGGATGCCCCGCCCGACGCACGCGATGCGCTCCCGGCTGGATTTGCCGACGCGTTCGCCGCCACCGACTCCCGCGCCCGCACGATTGCCTACTGGTACCAGTGCGTGAGCACCATCGCCCGACTGCGCGCCGGCGGCACCTTCGGCCCGGCCGCCGCCGCGCCGCGCCTCATCTACTGCGAACGCACCGCCGACGGCATCCCCATCGGTGGTGTCTACGACGTGGACGCCACCGCGCGCACCGTGCGGCGCTTCACCACGGTCCGCCTCGACGGCACACGGCCGCGCTTCACCGGCGCCATCGATACGGCCCGCGTCGCGTGGGAGGCCAAGCTGGTCATGGACGTCACCAAAGCGATCTCCCCCGCCTGGTCCAAGGCGGGGCACCCCTTCTCGGTGGTGCCGGTACCCGTTGCCGGCGGGCCGCTCGAGGGCTGGGTGATTCCGCGCGCCACCAAGGCCCGTCACCTCGTCACCGGTGGCGAGGTCGGTTTTACCCGCAACGACGACGGGTCTGTTCGGCGGACCGTCGATCACACGGTCACGTGGACGCAGGTCCCCCTGCCCGCGAGCGGCGTCATCACCCTGCGCAGCGCGGAACGCAGCGTGCCGGCAATCCCGGATCTGGTCACGGCGCGCTTTTACGCGGAACTCGGACGCGAGGTCACCGTCTCCACCACGACGATGACCAGTTCTCTGGTGGCAGGGCTCGACCCGGCCACCGGCGCGCGCATCGTCTGGCGGCACACCCCGCGCACGCCACCGGCGCCCGCGCGCTGAGCCCATGGCATCCGCCGTGGCACACGCCGGCGCCTCGCGCGCCACACGATCCGTTGCGCTCGCCGTTCTGCTGACCGTCGGCGCCGCAGCCCCCCGCGCCCTCGCCGCGCAGGAATTCGTGCGGCAATCGCTGCTCATCGCACCGCTGCGCCCCGACAGTGGTGGCAGCAGCGCGCGAGACGCCGCCCGCACCGCCAAACAGGTCACCGACGCGGTCCGCGAACGCACGGGGCAGCGCACCGAGGTCAAAAGTCTGCGGGTGCTCGAGGGCTATCGCCTCGACAACCTCCTGCTGGAGCTCAACTACAAACCGCAGCAGCGCATCGGCGACGCCGAACTGCGCTTCTTCGGACAGCAATTACGCGCCGACGAAGTCCTCGTAGGGCGCGTGGTACCGCAGCCGGCCGGCGTCATCGTGGTCGCGCGACTGGCGCTGTTGCGCAGCTGGGGGATGCAGCAGCCACTGCCGGTTGTGCGCGCGGCCACGCCGGCGCTCGCGGGTGATGCCCTGGCCAGAGAAATCGTCAGCGCCCGCGCTCAGCTTACAGGCGTGCGGCGATGCGAGAACGCCCTCGCGCGGGGCGATCGCCGCGCCGCCGCGCGGGAAGCCGAGGGGGCAATCCGTGCGTACGCGCCCGCGGTGATCGCACGGGACTGTCTGATCGCGGCGCTCATCGATGGCACCACCAGCGCCGACTCCGTCCGGCGTCTCACCGACGACGTACTCGCCATCGACAGCACGAATCTGTTCGCCGCCGTGGTGCGCGCCGACGCGCTGGAAACCGAAGGGCGTACCACCGATGCGATCGTGCAGTGGCGACGCGTGTATGCGTTGCGCAACGACAGTCTCGCGCTCGGGGTGCGCGTCGTCGAGGGATTCCTCCGCCTGCAGCGGCCCGCCGACGCACTCACCGACGCCACCGATCTGCTCACGCGCCTCGGCGCCGATGCCCGGCTGCGCCGCCTCGTGTTCCGGGCACACGCCGCGCTGGCGCACTGGCGGGAAACCGCCGCGTTGGGCGATTCACTCGAACTGGAAGACGCCGCGTTCCGCGCCGACAGCAACTACGCCACGCGATACGTCGAAGCGCTGCGGCAGCAGGGCGACACACTGGCGGCGCTGGAGGTGGGCGTGCGCGCGGTACGCCGTCACGCCGGCGACGCGCGCCTGTATCTGCAGTATCTCCAACTGCTGGGCATGGAAACCAGCAGTGCGTTACCGCGCGGACTGACGCGCTTTCCGGAGGTCCCCGACTTCTATGTGCTCACGGCCAGCGCGGCACGAAAGGCGGGCAATCGCACCGATGCCCTGCGCGCCACGCAGGAAGCCATCCGGCGCGATGCGTCACGCACCACGCTGTATCTGCAACTCGCCGATCTGTTCGTGGAGGCCCAGCGCGCCGACAGCGCCGCCGCGGCCCTCGCGCGCGCGCCGCGCACCGGCGAACAGGCGGAGCTGCTGCGCACCTACACCGTGGCGCGCGGTCTGCTGTTGCTGCGGGCGGCCGGCGATACACTCCCGGTCCAGCAACAGGCCGCGGTGTCCATGCTCTGGCTGGCCGACAGTGTCAGCTCGCGCGCTGATTCACGCGCCTACGCGGCGGCGGCGACACTGCAGCTGGCCCGTGCGCAGCTGCTGCAGGCCAGCAAAACGCGCACCTGCGCCGATGCGCGCACCGCCGATGCCACCCTCGGGCAGTCGGCGGCGGCCATTGAACGCGGTCTCGGGGAGAGTGCGAACGCCGCCGAGATTACGTCGATGCAGGCAGCCATGCGCAGCGCCGTGGACAACGCCATGACGGTGCTCTGCCGCCCCTGAACGCCGGATCGACCGGCGCAGCAGTCATGCCCCGCCGGTGGATCGCCGATCTACTCCAGCCAGATATCGACCTGCCGGCTGGGATCACTCAGCGAGAAGATCTGGCGCGGATAGAGCTCCTTCTGCTGACTCAGATCGAGCATCATCGCTTCCAGCGGGATGTCCTCAGCGCGGATCTTTTCGACCACCTCGTCGGGGATCAGATCGAGCAGCCACCGGGCACTGCGCGCGGGCAGCGCCACGCGCACCTTCTGCTGGCCGTCGCGCACCACGCGCACCATGAGGTTCTTGGCCGGCTCGCCGGGATTGGCCGGCGTGCTGCTGTTGGGTGAGAAAAACGCACGCACCCAGGTGTACGGGCAGGTCGCCATGTCAGGCTCGGGGATGGAGCGGGAAGAAAAAGAGGCGACGGCGCCTATCCTAATACTAGCATCGGCGCCGTCCGCCAAATCATGAGGGCCCGATGCCAACGGGGATCGGCGGGGAATCGGCGGGGAATCGCGGAGGCCTGGCCACGCCGGGAATGCCCGCGCGGTATGTTCCGGCCGTCCACCCCATTTCCCCGAATGCGTCGCCGTATGACTGAATTCGATCTCGCCGCGCGGTTTCTCGAGCGCTCACGCTACTACCTGGGCGTCGAATATCCCACCAAGATCGCCGCCGCGGTGCGTACCGTCCCGCCGGACCAGCTTTGGTGGCGGCCACACGACGGCGCGAACAGCGCGGGCAATCTGGTGGTGCATCTGGCCGGTAACGTGCGGCAGTGGGTGGTGAGCGGCATCGGGGAGACGGCCGACGTGCGGGACCGCGACGCCGAGTTTGCGGCCACCGGCGGGCTGAACACGGAAGAGCTGCTGACACGGTTGCAGTACGCCGTCGCAGACGCTGACGCCGTGATCGCGGCGCTCGACCCGGCCGCGCTGGGCGCACCGCGACGCATTCAGGGGCGAGAGACCAGCGTGTTCGCGGCGCTGTACCATGTGGTGGAGCATTTCGCCGGCCACACCGGCCAGATCATTCTGCTGGCCAAGCAGTTCACGCCTCGGGCCGTGTGCTTCTACGACGACACCGACGGATTGGCCACGCCGCTGTTCCTCGCCGGCGGAGCACCCGATGTCGCGTAACGCACACCGCAACGATCTCGCGGTGCGGCGGCGCCCCGGACGCGCATCCACGCGGCTCATCGGCCTCTGGACCGGCCTGCTCGCCGGTCTCCTGATGGCCTGCGGCGGCGGCGGCGCATCCACCGGTGTCGCCACCGGGTCGCCCACCGGCACGCCCACGGGGACGCCCGGCGGCGGGACCAGCACGCCCGTCACCCGCATCCTCTGGATCGGCAACAGCTACACGTACGTGAACGACCTGCCGGCGCTCCTGACCGCGCTCAGCACCACCGCCGGGCGGTCGCCGCTGCCGTCCATCACCACCGTGCTCGACGGCGGCCAATCGCTCAAGGGCGCCGCGGGGCGCGCCGACATCAGCACCGTCATGGGCCGCGGCTGGGACATCGTGGTGCTGCAGGAGCAGAGCACCACGCCGATCACGGCACCCGACACCATGCTGCGCTACGGCACCCAACTGGGCGAGATGGCCAAGCGGGCCGGCGCCAAGGTGCTGCTGTTCCAGACGTGGCCGCCCGGCGACGCCACACCGAGTGCCACCGCGATCCGCGCGGCCTACGACCAGCTGGCCCGCGCAATCGGGGCAACCGTGGTGCCCGTGGGTGACGCCTGGCTGCAGATGATGACAGCACGCCCCGATCTCGCGCTGTATCAGGACGACGGCAGCCACCCCACCGCGATCGGGACCTACCTCGCGGCGTGTGTCTTTCACAACCTGCTGCACAACCAGTCCGCCATCGGACTGGCCCGCGAGAGCTACTCGGTGCGCACCAACCGGTACGCCGGCGGACTGCTCGAGCCCATCGTCAAGATCCCGCTCGACGCGGCCGTCGCGCTCGCGGCACAGCAGGCCGCGGATCGCGCGACGGGGCGGTAACCGGGCCACAACGGGCGCCGGTGCACGTGGCCTACTGCACCGACACCGCCCCCCGGCCGCCGCGCAGCACGTACTTCTGAATTTTGCCGGTGGCGGTCTTCGGGAGCTCGCTCAGGAACGTGACCCCCTTGGGGATCTTGAAGCCTGCCAGCCGCTCGCGGGCAAAGGCGTCCACCTCGTCGGCCGTAAGCATCGCGTCGGGCTTGCGCACCACGAAGGCGTGCGGGGCCTCGCCCCACTTCTCGTGCGGCAGGCCCACCACGGCCACCTCCTGCACCGCCGGATGCCGCAGCAGCACGCCCTCGATCTCCACCGAGGAGATGTTCTCGCCGCCGCTGATGATGACGTCCTTGATGCGGTCACGGATTTCCATGTAGCCGTCGGGGTGCACCACCGCCGCGTCGCCGGAATGAAACCAGCCACCCATCATCGCGCGCGCCGTGGCCTCGGGGTCGCGGTAGTAGCCATCCATCACCACGTTCCCGCGCACCACGATCTCCCCCACGGTCGCGCCGTCGCGCGGCACCGTCTCGCCGTGTTCATCGATCACGCGCAATTCACCCGACGTGATCAGCTCCACCCCCTGCCGTGCCTTGAGCGTCGCCCGCTCGGCCGCCGGCAGTCCCACGTGTTCCGGACGCGGCTCGCTCACGCTGATCAGCGGTGACACTTCGGTGAGGCCATACACATGCGTGATGGTCCACCCCAGCTCCTCTTCCACGCGCTCGATCGTGTGCGCGGCCGGGGCCGCACCGGCGGTCAGCACACGCACGCCGCGCGGGGCCCGCACGCGCAGCGCCGCCGGCGCATTGGCAATCATGATCAGCACCGTCGGGGCCGCGCACAGCATCGTACCGCGCTCCTCCACCAGCATCTCGAACACCGTGGGCGCATCCACCTTGCGCACGCACACATGCGTGCCGCCCACCGCCGTCACGATCCACACGAACGTCCAGCCGTTGGCGTGAAACATCGGCAACGTCCACAGATACCGGTCGGCGCACGTCATCGGATGATGCACCAACGTGCCCACCGCGTTCACCCACGCATTGCGGTGTGTGATCATCACGCCCTTCGGTTGTGCCGTCGTACCGCTGGTGTAGTTGATCGCGAGCAGATCACTCTCGGTCATGACTGGCCGCACGAACGAGGGCTCCGCCGACGCCAGCAGCGCCTCGTAGTCCAGCCATCCGTCACCGCCCCCTTCCAGCGCCACGAAGTGCTCTACCGCCGTCATCTCGTGGCGCACGCTGTCCACGAGCGCGAGAAAGTCGGCGTGCACACACAGCACGCGACTCCCCGAGTGGTTCACCATGTACACCCAGTCGGCGGGGAGCAGCCGGAAGTTGAGCGGCACGATCGCAGCCCCCGCCTGTGGCACCGCGTAGTAGCCCTCCAGATGTGCGTGCGTGTTCGGCGCGATGTATGCCACGCGATCCGCCGGGGCCACCCCCAGCGTTTGCAGTGCCCGTGACCATCGGTCACACCGCTCCAGAAACTCGGTGTACGTCCACCGCTGATCGCCATCCACCACGGCCTCGCGGTCACCGTACAGCGCACGCGCACGACGGGCAAAGTCCATCGGAGTCAGCGGAACCTGCATGGTGGCACCTACGGAAAAGGGGATGACGGCACCGGTCCCGGCCGGCGTGGTCATCCCGATTGTACGGCACGCGTCGCACCCGTCGCAACCCGCGCCATGCCCATCACAGCCACTCCCCCGGAAACGCGTCCATCACGCACCGCCTGCACGCCTACGCCGCGCGCAGGCTGATCACCCGCGAGATGTCTCAGGAACGGGTATGACGCCGTCTCGCTCCTGCACCCAAGATGAGCAGTGGCAGTGCCAACAGGACAGCTACCTCTGGTTCCGGTACAAGAACTGCCGCCTGACCAGTAAGGCGTTCAACCAGCAGGCCGTCCGCGTATCCAGTTCCGGCAACGGCAAAGTCGAGATGATTGAGTCCCGCGATGAACCCGACTGGTGTGTTGAACGAGTGCAGATTCGAAAAAAGGCCTGGTCCATCGAACTGGGCAATCTGCGCTCCATTCAGAAAGATGCTGAAGAAGTCGTCGGCCGCGGCGTAGCCGCTCATGGTTGCCGTGGTGTGGTCCAACCCTGTGAGATCGAACGACAACCGGAAGATGTACGTGACGTCACGCGAGGAGGCGGCCTTGTCGAACCAGATCCAGCAACTGTTTGCCGACACATACCACGTGTCGAGGCCTGTGCACGGTCCATTGTTCCGGTCCACCACGGCTGGCGCGAGGGTCGGAGTGAAGGCCGTGGGAAGGCCTGCCGGTCCCGACGGATAGTAGTAGTTTTGCCGCGAGATAATTTGGTAATGCGGATCGAGTGCGTTTTCAGCCAGCAGGCGCTGCCCGCTGGCATCCACCCCCGTGCCAAACAGACCGGGGATATCGACCAACCCCGTCTGAGCGGAGAGTGAGGATGCGCCACTGCCGCTTATCAGGGCGGTAGCGAGCGACAGGCAGGTGATGAGACGCGTACGCATAGCGAATCCCTTTTGGTGAGTTCGACCCGATACAGCACGGCAACCGATTTGACGGTGCCTCGAAGCTTTCGTCAGAATGCAATCCTGCCGTCAAAAGACCGTTAAAAGTGACTAGGCTAGAATGGCATGGGGAGCACCGGCGACAGCCCGCGCCCCCCTCACAGCCACTCGCCCGGAAACGCGTCCTTCAAGAACCGCATAAACACCTTCACGCGCGCGCTCGCGCCTATGCGGACTTTGCCGCCGCCACGGTGGCGCACTGGCAGGGCTGATCGCACCACCGGCACTCATCGTCGTCGCATCAAAGCTCCCCCGTGAACGCACGACCCGAGGCATCGGTCGCGTTCACGGGGGAGTTGACGCATGGTGCTTACGCCGCACGCACCGTAGCCGCCGCGAAGTGGCGTCCGGGATACCGCGCGAAAGCCGTCACAACGCGCGACTGCGGTCACGCACCGATCGTGCGAAGCACGACGCGCTCACACAAATGGGGAATTCGCTCGGAAGTCCGGACGCCAAGACACGACACTGTCACGCAACCGGCTGTTTTACGGTGGATTTATGTGTGAGGCGTAGAGTAGCGTGGGGCCAGTGGTAGACATGGTCCGTAATGCTGCGCTCACTCCACCCGACCGACACAATGCCCACCAATCGATGCGTTTTCTCCCTGCTCACATTCCTGACACTTGTCGCGACACCAATGCTGGCCGACGCGCAACAGCCCTTGGCGGGCGGTGATTGGACGCAAGTCGGGAACATGGTCGCCGACGGCAATCTATTTAACGGCAATTGCAACTTGGATCTTTCCGGCGCATGCACGTTCGACAGCGCTACGGACTATTGGCATCCCATGGCCAACGCCAATCAGATCCTCTTTATCACTGGCGATCGTCAGTATTGGGGACAAGCGTGGTATGGCGATGTAAGGAGCATCATTCAGGGTGCTACGGGAGACTTCACTCCCAACCTCACGTGGATTGATGCGGGCCGGGGGGGCGTTTCGGTAGGCGCCATCACCGGCAATGTGCTCTTTCGGCTTGGGGTTTGGGGGAGTCCGCCCGAAGATCCGTGGGTCACACTCGAAGGGCCGCACTGCGCCAACATCAGCACGTCGGCGCCTTGTTCTGAGATCGTCTGGGGAGAAAACGCCTACCCACGGTTGGATGGAAACTCGCATACGTTCCTGCAGATGAACCACGGCGGCCTCGAAGTCTGGGCGCGTGAATACACCGTCGTCCCCGAGCCCTCCACGATCGCACTCGTCGCCGCCGGTTTGCTCGGCCTCGGATGGCGAAACCATCGCCTTCGTCGCTGGGCCGCCAACGTGTGAGCAAAGCTCGCGCGCCTATGCGGAGTTCGCCGCCGCCACGCAGGGCTGATCGCACCACCGGACACACCGCATCGTCGCGCAAAAAACTCCCCCGTGAACGCACAACCCGAGGCATCGGTCGCGTTCACAGGGGAGTTGACGCATGGTGCCTGTGAATCTCCCTACGCCGCGCGCACCCTGGCCGACGGGCGATAGTTGATCAGCAGGATGCCCGCGCCCACGAGCAGGCACGACACCACGATCCGCGCGCCCAGCGGTTCGCCGAGCAGCAGCCGACCGATGGCCAGGCCGAAGATCGGCGTGAGAAAGGAAAAGCTGGCCACCGTGGTGGGTGCGTACACCGAGAGCAGCCACAGGAACGTGATGAAGCCGCCCGACACGACCACCACGCCCTGAAAGAGCAGGGCCACAATGTGCATAGGCTGCAATGCACGAATCAGCGGGCCGAACGCCGGCGACACCGCGAGAAGGATCGGCGCCGACACGAGCACCATCCAGAACAGCTGCTGCTCGGCACCCGCCTCCGCCATCACCGGCCGACGCGCGATGACCGTCTGCGCCGCCCACCCAAGCGCGGCGCCGAGTGCGAGCAAGTCACCCGCGACACTGGCCCCGGCAGCCGCCTCGCCGCGCGTGAAGAGCGCCGCCACGGTGCCCGCGAACGCCATCGCCAGACCCACGCCCTTCGTGAGCGTCATCCGATCGCCCGGCAGCCAGACGTGCGACATCAGCGCCAGCCACACCGGCATCGAGTAGAAGATGATCGACGCGTGACTGACCGTCGTGAAATCGAGCGCGAGAAAGAGGCACAGGAACTCGCCCGCAAAGAATACCCCCAGCAGCGTCCCTTCCCGCGCGACCGCGCGGGTAGCCCGCGTGAGCCGGCCGCGCCGCCAGAGCCACAGCCCGACGCACACCGTGGCTACCGCGGAGCGGAGTCCGGCCGCGAATACCGGTTGCAATCCCACGTTGGTCTGCTTGATGAGCACCTGGTTGAACGCCAGCAGCAGCATCACCGCCACCAGCGATGCACCACCGAACAGGTCCAACCCCTTGGGACCGTTGGCACCACGCGGAGCACCCACGGGGCCGCGCCTCAGCTCAGCTGCGACTGCTCGTGGAGACGGTCGTACACATGGCTGGCCTCCACGATCTTGCCGTCGTGCAGACGGTAGAACGACATGGACGGCGTCGTCATCGACCGTCCATCGGCGGAGGTGTGGGTGGAAATATTGTGCACCGCCACCATGTCGCCCTCGGCGATCATGGACTGAATCGGCGTGATGTCTGGAAACTCATGTCCGCTCCTCATCTTCAGTAAATGGAACGCGGAACTTACGGCGCACGGTTCAGCTCGCAAGGCAGAGATATTCTGAACAGGTGTGTCAGGACGTTGTTCAAGCTGATGGCGTACAGCGGGAAAAGCTTGAACCACACGCGCATCAATTACCGATGCTGGACCTTCAACCACAAACGCCCCAATATGGTGGGCAGCAGCTTCGCCACCGCTTGCACGTCGGGTGAGTATTCGTGTCTCGCGACACCTCGGCCTCTCTTGCGCACACCATGAATCGCCTCACCCGTGTCGCCCGCCACCTGCCGCTCCAGACGGCGCTCCTGCTGGCGCCGATCGCGTGGTGCGCGCATCAAATCGAGGAGAGCGCCGGAGGCTTTCGCGTGTGGCGTGGGCGGCATTTTCCCGCCAACAATGCGCTCCCCGGTCCGCACGTTTTTGCGATTCTCACCGCGCTTGGTCTCTTGAGTATTCTCTGGTTCACGGTGCGTCGCAGCAAACCCACCGCGGCCTTTGCGTTGCTCTTCTTCCTGACCACCCAACTGCATAACGTCCTCTACCATGTCGGGGCCGGCGTGTACGTGGCCGACTACAGCCCCGGCACGGTCACGGCGGTGATACTGTATCTGCCCATCAATCTGTTTCTACTCTGGCAGGCCATCCGCGAGCAGTGGGTCACCGCGATGGGCGCGGGTGCGCTGCTGCTCGTCTCCGGCGGACTCTATTGGGCCTTTGAACTGATCGGCCCGGTGGTGATCGCACTCGGCTTCGGGTTGGGGGTGACAGCGGTGGCCGTCGCCGAGCGACGTTCGTCACGTTCCACATAATGGATTTCTTGCCTCTGCCCCAACGGTCATGACGGTCATTCAGGCGGCGATTCCGCTGTTCTTTCTCGCGTTGATCGCCGAACTCATCTGGACACATAAACGGGGGCAGCGCTTCTCCCGGCTCAACGACTCCATTGCCGACGTGAGCTGCGGCGTGCTGAGCCAGCTCGCCGGTATCTTTGACAAAGCGTTGACGCTGGGTGTGTACGTCTGGGTTGCCGCGCACGCGTCTGTGCAGCAGTGGCTGCCGCGCATTCCTGCGTGGCCGGATCGTTCAGCGTTCGTCAGTGGTGCAGGCGCGCTTGGGTTTGCGATCGATGCACCGGCACTGTTCAGCTGGGGCGTCACGTTTTTCCTGGTCGACCTGTGCTTCTACTGGTCACACCGGATGGCGCATGAGGTCAACCTCCTCTGGGCCGGGCACGTGGTGCACCATCAGAGCGAGGAGTACAACCTTGCGGTGGCGATCCGTCAGGCCACGATCGGCAAGCTGTTCACCTGGATGTTCTACATACCGCTCGCGCTCATCGGGGTGCCCGTTCGCCTCTTTGTGGCGTGCTACGGCATCAACCTGATCTACCAGTTCGTGCTGCATACCCGTGCGGTGGGCAAGTTGGGCGCGCCCATCGAAGGGGTGATGAATACGCCGAGCCATCATCGGGTGCACCATGGCGTGAATCCGAAGTATCAGGATCGCAACTACGCCGGTGTGTTCATTGTTTTCGACAAGTGGTTCGGCACCTTCGAGGTTGAAGATGAGGCGGAACCGGTGGTGTACGGGGTAACCAAGCCGTTGGAAAGCTGGAACCCGGTGACGGCCAACCTGCAGGTGTTCCGCTACCTGTGGCAGGACCTGAAGCAGGTCAGCCGCTGGCCAGACCGTGTGCGGCTCGTCTTCGGTCGTCCCGGATGGCGGCCCGCGGAACTGGGCGGCCCGATCATGCCGGCGGCCGTGTCCGTGCACAGCGTGGAGAAGTTCGATCCATCGGTCCCGCGTCCGCTGGCCGGGTACGGCGTGCTGCACTTCGTCGTCACGATAAGCGCGGCGGTGCTGTTGCTGCGTAACGCGTCCACTCTCCCCAAACAGGAGACGGCCGCCATGGCCTTCCTGGTTGTCGTCTCCCTCGTTGGCGTGGCCGGCATCTTCGAGCGCGCCAAGTGGACGTGGCCCCTCGAGACGGCGCGGTTGATCGCGTTCGGCGTGATCGGTGGGGCATTGGTGGTGTCGCAATCCCCCCTCGCCGTCTGGGGCTGGGGGAGCATCATCCTCTCCGTCGGATCGTTTGTCGTGCTCTGGCGCTACCGCGCAGCGTTCACCGAAGTGGCGCTGTCGCCGGTGATGTGAGGCGCGGGCGGACGCGACTCCTCCCGTGGGTGTTCGTGGGCATCCACGTCGTGTTCGCGGCCGGCGTCTATCCGGCGCTGCCCCCGCGCATTCCTACACATCTGGATTTCAATGGGCTGGTGGCGTCCACTAGCGCCACCTCCTGGTGGTCCTGGTTCGCCTTGCCCATGGTGTCCGTAGCGACCACCGGACTGCTCGCCGCGATCGCCGCCTATCTGCCGCGAAATCCGTCGCTCTTCAACTTCCCCGACAAGGCGCGATTTCTCGCCTTACCCGCCGAGCACCAGCCGCCGGTGGTGGCGGTGATGCGCACGACGCTCGACGTCACCGCAAGTGGTGTCGCGATCACCATGGGCCTGGTGCAGCTGTTACTCTGGCGCGCCGCCTTCGGGCGTGTGCCGCAAAACATGCAGGTCGTGTTGCTGCTACTCACGTTGCTCTTGGGGCCCGGTATCCTGCTCTCGGTCACGCGCGTGAGCGCGGCGGTCGAGGCGGCGGAGCGGCGGCTCCGCGATCGGGGAAAGTCGAGGTAGCTCCGCGTTTGGCGCTGGGGTAGCGGACACTGGCCGCTACGATGGAGAGTAGCGCGACGTGCGCTTCAGCGTCCAACAAGGAAAATCCGCTGGTCTTCCGTTCCGATGATCACTCAAGCACCGGCAGACGTCCCTGCTCGAGCTGTTCAATAAGATCGAACAGCCCAGCGGCTTCCCACCATCGGTTTCGCTGTCCGGTCGAAAGCGGAAGCAGTACGCCGGCTGTGACGAGTTGCTCGATCCCCTCATACACGCGACTCTTGGAACGCCCCGTGATCGCCGTGGCGACGGGAGCCGAGAGCATCGGATTGGCGGGAAGCAGATCAATGACGGCCCAGGCAGCCGCGTCCGCTCTGGGAACGACTGGCAGTTGGCGCAACATCATGCGCCACTGTTCCTGCATGGCACGCACGGCGACGATATACGCTCGGGCGAGACGGACTGCACGCAGTGTGGCGGTGGCAAAGTATTCGAGCCACCCCGCCACCCCGTCGTCACCCGGGTTGCGATACCGTGTCAGCGCGGCGATGTACGATGCCTTCGCCCCGGCGAACACCACGCTGATCGGCGGCACAAAGTGCGGCGCGATGCCGCGGCGTTTCAGAATGACATGAACGAGCGCACGTCCGGTGCGTCCATTGCCATCGTCGAACGGGTGGAGGGTTTCGAACTGCGCGTGCACGAGCGCCGCCTGCACCAACGGTGACAACAGGTCGCTATTGATGACATCGCAGAGATCCGTCAATAGAGGGGCAAGCGTGTCGGCCGGCGGAGGCACGAAATCGGCTCCGCACGGCGTGTAGTCGTTGCCCCCGATCCAGTTCTGCGTCGTGCGGAACTCTCCGGCGATGTGTCGTTGCGCGGTGCGCTCCAGCAATCGACGATGAATCGCACGGATCTCGTCGGTCGCAAATCGCGTCCCCTCCGCAGTGCTTTCGACGGCAAGCACCATGGCATCGATATTCGCGAGCACCTCGATCGCGGTCGCCCCCGGAGTCGCCCCCGATTCCGCCTTCGCCTCGGCGCGAGCCAGGTCTCGAACACCCAGTTGCATGCCCTCCACCTTGGACGACGCGATGGATTCGGTTCGCAGCAGGAGGCGAGCGAGGGGCCCGAGCGTCGAGCCGCCTTCGCTGTTCAGCGTGAGCAGCGCCTGCTCGGCCTCTGAGACGATCGCGGCCAGCGCACCGTCGAGACGAACCTCCAGGACACCGAGACGTTCGGGGATGTGCACATCGTAGCCGCAGGCGCGCCGATGCCGCGGTGGTGCCGCTCGGGTTCCATCAGACGGCCAGATTCGCCGTTCGTATCGACCAGGCATGCGCGGTATCAGGCGGCGGGAAACGAGACTAAGGATGTTCCATAGTTTCACTTAAACAGTAAGTGAAACTATGGAAAACCGCTATTCCCGGATGGCGCCCGCCCATCCACCCATTCAATTCCCAACGCAAAACGGCGCGCCGACCGAGGTCAGCGCGCCGTTTACCGTACTCAGTGGCTTGGGACGGAATCGAACCGCCGACACGCGGATTTTCAGTCCGCTGCTCTACCAACTGAGCTACCAAGCCGATCCACCTACAGACTCCCACGCTAACCGACCCGGGGGCCTTTCCGCAAGCGCTCCCCGCGCCACGCACACCCCGCGCGCCGCCACCGGCCGCGCGCCGCGATCACACCGGCTTCGTCGCCGTCGCCGTAATGATGCTCTTCAACCCGCCGCGCACGTTGAAATCCCCCACCACGGTCATCGTGTGCGGGTTGCACGCCGCCACCAGGTCGTCGAGAATCCGGTTCACCGCCCGCTCGTAAAAAATGCCGTCGTTGCGGAAGCTCCACAGATACATCTTCAGGCTCTTCAGCTCGAGACACACCTCGGCCGGCTGATACGTGATGCGGATCGTCGCGAAGTCGGGCGCGCCCCCTTCCAGCAGCTTCAATTCCGCGGCGTCGGTCTCGATACCACCAAGAGGACAGAGCGACGTGAACTCCGTCGTCTCCATGTAAATCTCGTACTTGCGATCCCCGTAGGGATTCGGAAACGTCTCGAGCAGTTCAGGCTTGGGCATCCCCGAATGTAGACGGATGCGCCGTCGATGTCAGCTTTGGTCCCGCAGCCGCTTCGACCACTCGTCCAGCAGCAGCCGCTCGGCTGGCGTCAGGCTCGACATCCCTTCGGCCGCGATCTTGTCCAGCACCGCGTCCAGCGCGGTCCGCGGGTGCGGCGCCACCGCCGTCTGGCCGGGCCGTGAGGCCGGACGCGGCTCGGGACGCACGCGACCCACCGCCGCCCGGCTCTGCGCCACGATGTCGTCCACCTCCCGCTCGCGCGGCCGCGACGACTTGGGCACCGCACGCGGCGAGTCGTCCCCCTCGTCCGGCACCGACGCGATCCGGCTGCGGAAACGGCCCAGGCTCCCGGCCCCCGGCGCCCGCAGATACACCCACCCGGCCACCATGCCGCCGATGTGCGCCGCGTACGCCGTCCCGCCCAGGCTCCCCGAATCCACCACCGCCATCGTGATGTTGATCAGCGCCATGAACACCACCAGCCACTTCACCTTCATCGGCACCACACCGAAGAACAGCACTTCGTCGTCGGGCCACCGCGAGGCATACGCCACCGCCACGCCAAGGATCGCCGCCGATGCCCCCACCAGCGTGCCGCCGTTGCGCTGAAACATGTAGTGGAACGCCCAGCCGCCAACGCCGCACCACAGGTAGTACCACACGAACGTGCTGCTCCCCCACGCCCGCTCCACCCGCGGCCCGAACAACCACAGCGTCCACATGTTCAGCAGCAGGTGCATCAGGCCACCGTGCACGAACATGTACGTCGCCACCGTCCACAACGCGCGGGACGCGAGATCGCCGGCCGAATAGCCGAGCCACTGCGCCATGTTCGCGTCGCCCACCAACGTCGCCTGTACGAAATACACGCCCACACACAACCCGATCAGCCAGTACACGGCCTGCGGGTTCCGGGGCGGATCAAAATCGTCGTACGTGACGTAGGCCATGACGGGACGCGAAAAGACGCGGGAAAATCTGTGGAATCAACGACCTCAGCGCGCCTGCCGATCCCGGGACGCGAGCGCCAACCGCACGATGCGCTCACAGAGATCGGGAAACAAGACACCGGCGGCCGCCGCCGCCTGCGGAATGAGGCTCGTCGGCGTCATCCCGGGCAACGTGTTCGCTTCCAGACACCACGGCCGTCCCTCGGGGTCCAGCCGGAAGTCGATCCGGGCGTACCCGCCCAGCTTGAGCGCCGCAAACGCCCGTTGGGCCTCATCCGCCAGCGTCACCTCAAGGGCGGGGGATAGTTCGGCCACGAACTCCTGCGCCATCCCCGGCGTGTACTTGCACTCGTAGTCGTACAGCTCCTTCACCGGCACAATCTCGATCGTGGGGAGGACGTCGTCCCCCACGATGCCCACCGTGAGCTCCCGGCCGGGCACGAACCGCTCCACCATCACCTCGTCGTCGTACCGGAACGCTTCGGCCACCGCCGCCGCCAGCTCCTCCGGCGCGCGCACGATGGACAGCCCCACCGTGCTCCCCTGCTTCGACGGCTTCACCACCACGGGCCACGAGAGACGCCGCCCCACCTCGTCGGCGTCCATCTCCCCGTCGCGCGGTGCCATGATCCAGTCGGCGGTCATCACCCCGGCCGCCCGCAGCACCACCTTGGTGAGATGCTTGTCCATCGCCAGCGCGCTCGCCAGATGGCCGCTGCCGGTGTACGGCACCCCCACGAGATCGAGCAGCGCCTGCACGGTGCCGTCCTCCCCCTGCCCGCCGTGCAGCGCCAGAAACACGCAGTCGGTATCGGTCACTTCGGGCATGATGCCCAACGCGGGGGACAACGACGGGGAGGCCAGGCCGGCCAACGCAGCGAGCGACGGCGGCGCACTCCCCACCCCCGCCGCCAGCAACGCACGCTCGGTCTCGCGCGTGAGCACACCCTCGGCGGGATCGAGGCACGTCACGGTGTGGCCCCGCTCGCGCAGCGCGGCGGCAATGCGCAGCCCCGACGACAGGGACACCTCACGTTCGGCCGATACGCCGCCCAGCAGCACAGTGATTCGCATCAGGGAAAACTACACGAATCACTCCCTGAAGCAGGCGCGCGACGTCGCCGGTCCGGCTCAGTGCGCTTCGGTCACGCTCAGGGCGTACTCCACCACCTGCGACAGCATCGTGTCATCCGGAATGCGCTCCCAGTCCCGCAGCATGATCACGCGGTCGTAGGCATCGATCGTCATGACCCGTCCGATCTGCGGCGCCGTCGCATCGATCGCGATCCACGCCTGCCAGAGCGTCAACCCGTGCGTGTTCAACGCCACGCCGTGGGCATCTTCCCACGTGGACGGACGGGGGTCGGCAAGCAGCGCCGCCAGACGGCCACGGCTGAAGTCGCGCAACGGCGCACCGCGCGCATCCGTGAACCGGTCGAGTACGTTGAGCATGGGGGGAGAAACGGGACACCGGACGGACGGCGCGCCTGGGCACAGGCCACGCTCCGTGCAAGGGAGACGTGGCAACCGCGCCGAGGTAACGGTCGCGCGACAATTACCGGCGCATCAGGTGCTCGAGCACGTCAAACCGGGTCACGATGCCCTGCACCACGCCGTCTTTCTTCATCAGCACGGCCCGGTTGGACTTCGACAGCAACTTCGCCACGCTCTCCACCGGCTGATCGCTCTCGACCACCGGGAACGGCTGGTCCATCACGTCGCTCACGGTCTGATCGAGCACCTTCGGGTCGGCCAGCGACTGCGACGTGAGCTGCGATTCGGCCACGCTGCCGATGCACACGGCACCGTCCATCACGGGCACCTGCGACACGTTATGCAGCGCCATCAGACGGATCGCCTGCCGCACACTCGCCCCGGGCGCCACGCTCACCATGGCCGGCGCGCTGCTGTCCTTCGTGCCCAGCACCGCTTCGATGGTGGTGGGCGACGCATCCAGCATCTGGTTCTCGCGCATCCACTCGTCGTTGAACACCTTGCTGAGATACCGCTCGCCGGTGTCACAGAGAAAGGTGACCACGCACGCCTCGGGGTCATCCAGCCGACGCGCCACGTTCATCGCCGCATGCGCAATCATGCCGGCCGATCCACCCACGAAGATCCCCTCTTCGCGCGTGAGCCGACGCGCCATGCCGAAGGCGTCTTTGTCGCTCACCGAGATGAACTCGTCGATCACGCCCATGTCGAGCGTGAGCGGCACGCAGTCCTGCCCCACCCCCTCCACCTTGTACGGCGCGCCGGTGGGGTGCCCCTCGCCCTTGCTGCGCCACAGTTCGGCCAGCACCGATCCCATGGGATCAGCCGCCACGATCTTGATGTTCGGATTCTTGCTCTTGAGGTAACGCGCCACCCCCGTGAGCGTACCGCCCGTGCCGGCGCCGGCCACGAAGTGCGTGATGCGTCCGTCGGTCTGCTCCCAGATCTCGGGACCCGTGGTGGCCATGTGCGCCGCCGGATTGGCCGGGTTCTCGAACTGCCCCGCCAGCACCGCGCCCGGCGTTTCGCGCACAATGCGCTTGGCCATCATCACGTAGTTCTGCGGATGATCGTGCGGCACCGCCGTGGGCGTGATGATCACTTCGGCACCGAACGCCTTCAGCAGGCGCACCTTTTCCTGCGACATCTTATCGGGCATCGTGAAGATGCACTTGTACCCCTTGAGCGCCGCCGCGATGGCCAGCCCCACACCCGTGTTGCCGCTGGTGGCCTCCACGATCGTGCCCCCCGGCTTGAGCGTCCCGGCGCGCTCGTGCGATTCGATCATCGGCAGCCCCACCCGGTCCTTCACGCTGCCGCCCGGGTTGAAGAAGTCCGCCTTGCCATACAGGGGCGTCCGGATCCCGCGCGCCACTCTCGCCAGCCGGATCATCGGCGTCCAGCCAATGGTTTCCAACACGTTGCCGTAGGGGCGACGGTGCCGGATGTGTTCTTCCGTCACGGTCGTATCGGGAGTCGCCGGGGTGGTGGGCATGGCAGAAGTCGTCTCGGGGGAAGACCCGGGGGCGCGAGGTGCCCGCGGGACAACGGATACGCAGGAAAACACCATCGACAGCGACGGCCGACACGGAACACCGATGGCGATGCACCGCCGCCGTGGCACATTGCGCGGTAGCTTGTGTCTATACCCAATACGCCGGATCGGCACGCCGGTCACTGGCTGGAATGTACACCGTCCCGACTCCGCGTCGGACTCCTCGTATCCCGATGGCGCTCTCCCTCCCCGGCTCCCGCATGCTCTCGGCCCGCCTCTCCGCCCGTCCCCGATCGGTCGCGTCATCCACCCCTCCACGGGTGCGGATCAGCCGGCTGTTGTTCCTGGTTGGGGCCGTCCAGCTGCTCGCCGGCGCCTGCTCGGGCGACAAGAACACCGGCCCCGGGCCGGTACCGGCGACCCTGAAGTCGCAGGCTGGCAATGGGCAAACCGGCGTGGTCGGTGTGTCGCTCACCCTCCCGTTGTCGGTGGTCGTCACCGACAAGGACGGCAAGACGGTGTCCGGCGCCCGGGTGGACTGGGACGTGAGCCCGGGCTCGGGCGCGGTAGCCCCCACGCGCTCCACCGCCGACGCGCGCGGCGTGGCCACCACCGTGTGGACCCTCGGCACCACCGCCGGCATCGCGCGCGTCTCCGCGCAAGTGAACGGCGTCACCCCGGTCACGTTCACCGCCACGGTGCTCCCCGGACCGGCGGCCCTGCTGGTGGCCTCCCCCGATGTGGCGTACCTCAACGTCGGCGACACCCTGCGGGTCCGCGGATCGCTGCGCGATCAGTACGGCAACGCCATTGCGGGACAGTCCATCGCCTACAGCACCCCCGAAGCCACGCTGGTGTCCGTGACGGCGTCGGGGCTGGTCACGGCCATCGCCCCGGGCACGGCCCGCGTGATCGCCGAAGCGTCCGGCCGCACCGACACGGTGCCTGTCGTGGTGTCCGCCGCCGGCTCCAGCGTGTGCGGACCGGTGGTCGCGCGCGAACTCGCCTTGGGCGAGGTGTACCTGCCCGGCGCCGGTGCCACCAACGTCACCGCGTGTCTGGCAGCTCCGGCCACACTCAACGGCGAGTACGCCCTCACCCTCGTGTCCACAGCCACGTCCTTCGGCACGTCGTCGCCGATGGATGTGTTCGCCCTCGGTACCACGGGGCCCACGATTGCGGCGCTGGTGGCCGGCGCCAATCCGTTCGATCCCGATGCCCTCGTATCCAGCCCATCCGACGAGCTGAGTGCCGCCGCCGCGCCGGTGGCGCCGGTGCGCGCCGCCGAGCTGGCCCGTCGCGAGCTCGAGCACCGTGAACTCGCACCGCTGATGGAAACGGCGCGCAACTGGCACGCGGCACGGACCGCCGACACCGGCACCGGGCTGCGGGCCGCGGCGCTCAGCTCGGCGGCCGAGGTGAAGGTGGGCGACGTGCTCAAGCTGAACGTGAACGCGAGTGCGGCCTGCTCCAGCGCCGATACGAAGTCGGGGCGTGTGGCCGCGGTGGGCGCGAAGTCGATCATCCTCAGCGACACCGACAACCCGACCGGGGGCTACTCCGACGCAGAGTATGCGGGGATCGCGGCCACGTTCGACACGCTGGTCTTCCCCATGGACACCACCGCGTTCGGTGCCCCCACGAACGTCAGCGGCTACGACAAGATCATCCTGTTCTACACGCGCGCCGTGAACGCCCTCACCCCCGCCGGGGCCGGCTACACGATCGGCGGCTTCTTCTTCGCGCGCGATCTGTACCCCAAGCTGGCGCGCAACGGGCTCGCGGCCTGCGCGGCATCCAACGAAGCGGAGATGTTCTACCTGCTCACCCCAGATCCCAACGGGACGGTGAACACCAACAAGCGCACGAAGGACGAGGTAACGCTGCTCAACCTCACCACCATCGCGCATGAATTCCAGCATCTCATCAACGCGTCGCGCCGCCTGTACGTGAACGCCGGCGCGCGCCCCAACGAAGAAACGTGGCTCGACGAAGGGCTGTCGCACGTGGCCGAGGAGCTGCTGTTCCTGCGCGTGGCGAACCTGACGACCCGCCAGAACCTCGCGCTCTCCGACATCGGCGGGAACGCCACGCGCTCCGATCAGTTCCGCAACTACGCGTCCCAGAACTTCTCGCGCTTCTACAGCTTTCTGGTGGCGCCCGAGGTGAACTCGCCGTACGCCCCGAACGATTCACTCGCCACCCGCGGCGCGATCTGGAACTTCCTGCGCTACGCGGCGGGGCGGCAGGGCGCGAGCGGCGAAGCGCCGTTCCTGCGCGCACTGGTCAACGCCACCAGCACGGGCGTCACCAACCTGCAGAACGTCCTCTCGGGCGGGCAGTTCGCCGACTATCTGCGCGACTGGTCCGTGTCGCTCATTGCCGACGATTTTTCACCCAGCACCACAGCGGCGCTCGCCGGCAGCTACATCATGCCGTCGTGGAACTTCCGCAGCATTTTCCCGGGGCTCCGCTTCTCCGGCGGATCGGCGTTGGGGGTGTATCCCATCGCCACGCGATCACTGCTGTCCGGATCGCCGCAGCGCGTGCTGCTGGCCGGGGGCACCAGTTCGTTCGTGCGCTTCGGCATCCCCGCCGGACGCCGTGCGATCCTCACGCTCTCGTCCAACGGCGCACCGCCGCCGGCCACCCTCCGGTACGCGCTCGTCCGGCTGCGGTAACGCCGGCGGCCGCTTACGAGCGCTGCTTCAGCGTGATCTCATACAGCCGCGACCAGAGCTTGCCCGTCACGAAGAGGCGGTCGCGCGCGGCATCGTAGGCGATGCCGTTCATCACGTCCTCGCTCCCGGTCTTGTCCATCGCCGGGAGAATGCCGGCGAGGTCGATCCAGCCGGTCACGTGACCAGTGGCCGGATCGATGCGTGCGATCTGCTCGCTCTGCCATACGTTGGCCCAGATCTCTCCCTTCACCCACTCCAGCTCGTTGAGCTGCGACACCGGCGTCCCGTGATCCGTCACGGTGATGGACTTCTGCACGGCAAACGTGGCGGGATCACGCCACACGATCGTCGGCGTACCGTTGCTCATCACGATCGCCGTCCCGTCAGTGGTGAGGCCCCAGCCTTCACCTTCGTAGCTGAACTCCCCGGTGCGCGTGAACGACGCGCGGTCATACACGAAAGCCTTGCCGCTCGTCCAGGTGATCTGGAACAGTTTGCTCCCCAGCAGCGCGATCCCCTCGCCGAAATGCGGCGGCGCGAGATCCTGCTGCCGAATGACACGGCCGGTGGCGAGCGCCACCTCGCGGATGTTCGACTGCCCCACCTGTCCGGTGCTTTCGAACAGCGTGCCTTCGTGCCACACGAGCCCCTGCGTGAACGCCTTCGGATCGTGCGGATAGCTCTGCACCACCTCGTAGGTGTACGTGGGCGTGCGCGTGGCCACCGCCGCCGTGGTATCGCCGTTGGCAGTATTGGCTTCACCACGATCGCCGCCACAGGCACCGAACGCGCCGGCAGTGGAGACGAACGCCACCGTGCCGAACAGGATCACGGCCGCCGCCGTGCGTGAGCGTCGCATGCTGGAGAGAATCGCCATCGGTCAGGTTACCGCGGAAAG
>JARIEX010000025.1 GCA_031127095.1 Gemmatimonadota bacterium | reverse complement strand
GGCTCCGCCGATGGCGGCGCCGATCCCGGCGTGGAAGTTCCGGCCGAAATCGACGAGACACCCGAACTCACCGCAGCCATCGTCGGTGTCGCTGGCGGCACCGATGATCGCCCCCGTCCCCGCCCCGGCCGCAAGCCCGATGGCCAGACCTTGCCACACGGCGTGCTGACGTCCGCGACTGACGTCCAGGCGGCGGACCTCCGCGACCGGCAGGGTTTCCTCGACGCCGTCGGCCCACAGGACGACCAGACTGTCCCGCGCGGCGCCCCGCAGTACGCCGATGCGTCGCGCCCCGTCCGGGAAGCGCGGCGACCGGTTGGCCGGTGTCAGACGGACGCGGGCCCCGACCGCGAGCGCACCGGAGGAGGGCGGTCGCGTCGGCTGCGCGCTCGTGGAGTGGATCGGGACGGTCAGTGCGGCGATGGCTAAGAGCGGATCGAGCCACATGAAGCGGCGCATACGGACTCCGCGCGCACGCAGGCGCGCTACGCAAGGGCGATGAAACGGGGGAGCGACGGTCCGGCACGCGCCAAGGTAGGCCGGGGTTCCGCGTCCGCTGTCGGGGCGGCGCCGGACACAGCGGGCGGGTGACTGGCGCGCGTGCTTGACGTGCCGCGTGCGGTGCCGCGCACCGCGCGGCACATCGCCGCGCCTCGCCCCCTCTGGGGCTGTCACGTTGCTGGCCGGGGGTGTCACGCCCTCTATCGTGATGCGTAGACGAACTCTACCTTGCACTGTGAATACCGCATCACGTTCGCGGGCCGACGTCGGCCCGATCTCTTCCTCCATTCCCACTGATGACCATGAACGTTCGTCACATCGCGCTGATCGCGCCGGTCGTGCTCCTCGCCGCCTGCCAGGGCGCCGAACCTGTGGCCCCCGAGCAGGCGCAGCCGGCGTCGCCGGTGTTGGCCGCCAGCGCCAACGCGCGGATTCCGGGCCGGTACATCGTGGTGTTCAACGACAACGTGCGTGACGTGCCCGGTCTGGCCCGCGGCCTTGCGGCCGGCAATGGCGGCGAAGTGGGCTACATCTACGAAGCGGCCCTCAAGGGCTTCTCCATCACGCTCGGCTCGGCGCAGGCCGCCGAGGCGATCGCGCGCAACCCGAACGTGGCGTTCGTGGAACAGGATCAGGTCGTCACCGCGTCGGCGATTCAGAGCGGTGCCACGTGGGGACTCGATCGCATCGACCAGCGCAACCTGCCGCTGAGCACGTCGTACACGTATACCGCCACCGGCACCGGCGTGCGCGCGTACATCGTGGACACCGGCATTCTGCCCACCCACACGGAGTTCGGCACCCGGGCATCCACCGGCTACGACGCGATCACGCCCACGGCGCCGAAGGCTGATTGCAACGGGCACGGCACGCATGTGGCGGGCACCGTCGGCGGGACCACGTATGGCGTGGCCAAGAACGTGACACTGATCGGGGTGCGCGTGCTCGACTGCAACGGCTCCGGGTCGCTTACCGGGGTGATTGCCGGGGTGAACTGGGTGGCGGCCAACGCCATCAAGCCGGCCGTGGCCAACATGAGCCTGGGCGCGGGCGCCTCGCTCTCGCTCGACAACGCGGTGGCCGGTGCCATCAGCAAGGGCATCACCTTCGTGGTCGCCGCCGGCAACAGCAACGCCAACGCGTGCAACTACTCGCCGGCCCGCGCGGCCAACGCTATCACCGTGGGCGCCACCGGCAGCACGGATGTCCGCGCCGGATACTCGAACTTCGGGAAGTGTCTCGACATCTTCGCGCCGGGATCGTCGATCACGTCGGCGTGGTTCACGAGCAGCACGGCGCTGGTCACCATCAGCGGCACCTCGATGGCGTCGCCGCATGTGGCCGGCGTGGCGGCGCTGTTCCTGCAGCGCAAACCGACGTCGTTGCCCAAGTTGGTGCGCGACTCGCTGGTGGCCAACGCGACCGCCAACAAGGTGACGAGCGCCGGTACGGGCTCGCCCAACCGGCTGCTCTTCTCGAACTACTGAGTATCTGTCGCGTCGCCCGATTCGGGCGACGCCGGCGGACGTTGAATTCTCCTGTGGTACCCTCGGCCCTGTCGGCGCAATGCGCCGGCGGGGCTGTGTGTTTGCGCACCGCGGCACAGCGGGGTACCACGGCGCAGTGCCGCCGTCCGTTCAACGGCCGTAGCTTGCACGCTCCCCCTTTTTCCGGTGTGCCGTGGGCTGTCTCTCTCGTATAGGCTGCATCACCGTGCTCGCGGTTGGCGCTGCGGCCGGCTACTGGCTGTACGGCGACCGGTTGCCGTCGGTGCTCTCAGGGGCCGCCTCGGGCGCGGCCGGCACCGTGACCACCGTGGCCACAAAGGCCAGCGAGCGGCTCGATCGGAGCGATGGCGCGCCCCCGCTGGCGGAACGCGAGGCCGCACGGGCGCGGCGTGAGCAGACGATCGGGTGGGTGCCGCTCCCCGTTCCTGATGCCGGGCCCGCTGTCGCCTCGGCGCGTTCGCCGATATCCCGCCTGTCAGGGCGGCGCAGCCCGGCTTTCGTGTCGTTGCGGGCGCCGGAGCTCGCGCCGTGGCTCGCGGCGAGCGTCGCGGCCGCGCTACCGCGTACGGCCAACCGGCGTGCGATCGCCATCGTACAGGATTCGGTGCTGCTGCGCGCCGAGGTGGAACTCGGCGACCTCGCCGGCGATGGGCCCCTGCGCGCGGTGATCGGCGCGGCACTCGCTGGCCGTGATACGCTGCGCGTGGCCGGCACGCTCGAGCTCGTGCGTCCCGGTCTCGCGCGCTACCGGGTGCAGGCGATCCGCCTGCGGGGGGTCGACCTTCCGCCACGGCTCATCCCCACGCTGCTTTCCATGCTGCAGCGATCCATGTTGTCCGATTCCGCCACCGCGGTTGGCGCCGGTGCGCTGGCGCTGCCACTGCCGACGGTGGTGGCGGATCTGCGCGTCGCGAACGGGAAGGTCACCCTCTACAAGGCAGTCCGGCCATGAGTACGCCTCGCATTCTCGTGATCGACGACGAAGCCGGGATCCGGGCGGCGCTCGGGCAACTGCTCGAATACGAAGGCTACGAGGTCCGTACCGCCACAGGTGGTGCCGAGGGGCTCACGGTCTACGGGACCTTCCGGCCGCAGCTCGTGTTCCTCGATGTGAAGATGGCCGGCCTGGATGGCCTCGAGGTGCTGAAGCGCCTGCGCCAGCTCGATGCGCACGCGACGGTCGTCATGATCAGCGGGCACGCCACAATCCAGACGGCGGTGGAGGCGACCCAGCTTGGCGCGTACGACATTCTCGAGAAGCCGCTCGACACCGATCGCGTACTGGTGCTGCTGCGCAATGCGTTCGCCACGCGGCAGCTCACCGAGGAGAACGAGCGCCTGCGGCAAACCATCGCCTCGCGCTACGAAATCGTGGGGCGCAGCATCGGAATCCGCGCGCTGCTGGAGCGCATCGACAAAGTGGCGGCCACGCCGGCGCGCGTGCTCATCACCGGCGAGAATGGGACAGGCAAGGAGCTCGTGGCGCGCGCCATCCATCACGGCTCGCCGCGCGCCAAGAAACCGTTCGTGGAAGTGAACTGCGCCGCGATTCCGTCGGAGCTCATCGAGAGCGAACTGTTCGGCCACATGAAGGGCTCGTTCACCGGGGCCGTCAGCGACCGGGCGGGCAAGTTCGAGCAGGCGAACGGCGGGACGCTGTTTCTCGACGAGATCGGTGATATGTCGCTGAGTGCGCAGGCCAAGGTGCTGCGCGTCCTGCAGGACGGCGTGGTCACGCGACTCGGTGGCAGCAAGCCGGTGCAGGTGGACGTGCGCGTGCTGGCGGCCACGAACAAGCAGCTCGAAGAGGAGATCGCGCACGGCCGGTTCCGCGAAGATCTCTTCTACCGGCTCAACGTGGTGCCGATTGCCGTGCCGGCGCTGCGTGAGCGGCGGGAGGACATCGAGCAGCTGGCGGTGTATTTCCTGCAGCAGTTTGCGGCGCGTGACGGGATGCCGGTGCGCGATATCACCGATGAGGCGCTGCGCCGGCTCACGGCATTGGACTGGCCGGGGAACGTGCGCGAATTGCGCAACACGGTGGAGCGGCTGGTGATTCTGGCGGGCGGTCCCACGATCGGCGCGGGTGATGTGGACCAGTTGGTGGGTCGGCGGTCGGCGGAACCGACGGGGCTCGGCGATTGGATGGACTGCGCCACCTTCGAGGCCTTCAAGCTGGCGGCCGAGCGGGCGTTCCTGCTGGCGAAACTGCGGGCGTTCGACTGGAACGTGTCGGAGACGGCGCGGGCGCTCGATATGCCGCGGTCGAATCTGTACAAGAAGATCGAGCGGTACGCGCTGACGCGGGAAAGCACCCTCGCGTAGCCGCGGTGCCGCCGCACGGTTGTCCTGATCCCCTTTCCCCGTGATCTCATGAGTGACCGTAACTGGGACGCCGAGCTGGCAAAGATCGATAAACAGCTGGCGTCGGTGTCCGACGAGGCGCTGCTGGCGGAGCGCACGGCGGCAAGCGCACCACCCGGCCGTCCGGCGGCTGGTGCGGCGCCGGCGCGCGTCCCACCGCGTGAGGCGCCATCGCGCGCTGCGGCGCCGGCGCTCGCCACAGCCGAGGGGCGGTGGGTGGGGTGGCTCAAGGTCGCGCTCGCGGTGGCGGCGGCGGCGGGCCTGATGGTGTGGCCGTGGCCGGCCGGGTGCGGGGGGCCGTTGGTTGGCTTCACGGCGGCCACCGGCGGCGTGGCGCTGCTGGGCGTGTGGAGCGCGGTGGGCACGTGGCGCCATCGGTTGGCGCTGGCGCACGTGGCGTCACTGCTGGTGGTGGCGTGGGGGCTGGTGCTCGGCGCCCGCGAGGTGCTCCCGCGGGTGGGGTATGCCGCGCCCACGGCGTCGCGCGGCGCCGGGTGGAGCTGCCCGGCGCCGACGGTAGGCCCCGTTGCACCCCCCCGCTAACTTTCGCGCATGACGACCTTTCAGAATTTCATTGGTGGCGTGTGGACGGCTCCCTCCACCGGCACGTATTTCGAGAATCGCAATCCGGCCGATCAGCGTGACCTGATCGGACGGTTTCCGGCCTCCGGCGCGGCGGACATCGACGCGGCGGTGACCAGTGCGCAGCGTGGGTTCGACCGGTGGAAGCGCACGCCGGCGCCGGCGCGGGGTGACGTGCTGCGGCGGGTGGGTGACCTGATGGCCGCCCGCAAGGAGGAGATCGCGAATCTGATGACGCGCGAAATGGGCAAGCCGCTCACCGAGACGCGCGGCGACGTGCAGGAAGGGATCGACACGGCGTACTACGCGGCCACCGAAGGGCGCCGCCTGTTTGGGCACACGGTGCCGAGTGAACTGGCCAACAAGTGGGCGATGAGCATGCGTCGCCCGATCGGTGTGTGCGGACTCGTGACGCCGTTCAACTTCCCGATGGCGATCCCCACGTGGAAGGCGTTTCCGGCGCTGTTGTGCGGCAATGCGGTGATTCTCAAGCCGGCCGAAGATGTGCCGCACACCGCGACGGTGCTGGTGGAAATTCTGCTCGAGGCCGGCCTGCCGCCCGAGGTGATTCAGCTGGTGCACGGCATGGGTGAGGTAGTGGGGAAGGCGCTCGTGGAGCATCCGCAGGTGCCGGTGATTTCGTTCACGGGATCCACCGAGACGGGCCGCTTCGTGGGCGAAACGTGCGGACGCCTGCACAAGCGGCTGTCGTTGGAAATGGGCGGCAAGAACGCACAGATCGTACTGGACGATGCGGATCTTGATCTGGCGATCGACGGCGTGCTCTGGGGCGCCTTCGGGACCACTGGGCAGCGCTGCACGGCCACCAGCCGCTTGATTCTGCAGCGCGGCATTCACGACACCGTGGTGGAGCGCCTGGTCGCGCGCGCGGAGGCCTTGGTGCTGGGCGACGGACGCGTGGCCGGCCACGACGTGGGGCCGCTGGTGAACGAGGCGGCGCGTGAAAAGGTGGAGCGGTATGTCGAGATCGGACGCGCGCAGGGGGCGACGTTGCGGTGCGGCGGTCAGCGTGCCACCGGTGGTGCGCTCGATCACGGATTCTTCTTCCAGCCCACGATCTTCACGAACGTGACGGCGGGATCACGGTTGGAGCAGGAAGAGATCTTCGGACCGGTGCTCTCGGTGATCCAGGTCGATTCCGTCGAGGAGGCGTTCGCGGTAAACAACGGGGTGCGCTACGGCCTCTCGTCGTCGGTGTACACCAGCAACGTGAACGTGGCGTTCCGGGCGCTGCAGGAGCTCGACAACGGCATCACGTACGTGAACGCGCCGACGATCGGCGCCGAGGCGCACCTGCCCTTCGGTGGTGTGAAGGAAACGGGCAACGGTCACCGGGAGGGTGGCTGGGAGGTCTACGAGTTTTACAGCGAGACCAAGGTCGGTTACGTGGACTACTCGGGTGCGCTGCAACGGGCGCAGATCGACAATTACTAGCGTGGTGTGACGCGGTCCCCCGTCGGTGCCCGATCGGAACGCCAGTCCGATCGGGACGCCGCCATGTCACGGCGGCCGTAGTTATTGCGCGGCGGTGCGTTGACGAACGGTATCCCGCTAGTTCACGATTAAGGATTAGACGTTATTCCGAATGTGCAGGACGCCGCGCTCCCTCCCTCCGCGCGGTCGCGCTACCCGTCTCTCTGCCCCACGAGCCGCTCCGACATGGCTGTGACGCCCCCGAAGAAGAAGGTGTCGTACGAGGAAGGCTCCCTCGATCAGTATCTGCGTGACATCAGCGCCTATCCCCTGATCTCACGCGAAGAAGAGGCGGAGCTGGCGCGACGGATCCGTGTGGGGGATCAGGAAGCACTCGACAAGTTGGTGCGATCCAACCTGCGCTTCGTCGTGTCGGTCGCGAAGAAATATCAGAATCAGGGGGTTTCCCTCTCCGATCTGATCAACGAGGGGAACCTCGGGCTCATTCGCGCCGCGCACAAGTTCGACGAGACGAAGGGGATCAAGTTCATCTCGTACGCCGTGTGGTGGATCCGTCAGGCGATCCTGCAGGCGCTGGCCGAACAGTCGCGCATTGTCCGCGTGCCGCTCAACCGGGCGGGTACGCTGCACCGCATCGGCAAGCGCGCCAATACGCTGCTACAGGAACTGGGGCGCGAGGCCACGCACGCGGAAATCGCCGAAGGGATGGACATCACCGAAGAGGAAGTCGCGAAAACGATGTCCATTTCGCAGGTGCATCTTTCCCTCGATGCGCCGATGACGCCGGGCGAGGACAACCGCCTGCTGGACTACCTGCCTGACACGAATCACGCGACGCCCGACGAGCAAACCTTCGAGAAGGCGCTGACGGAAGCGATTCAGGATTCGCTGGGGAGTCTCAAGGAGCGCGAGTCGAAGATCCTGCGGCTGTATTTCGGCATTGACGGGTCGGAGCCGATGACGCTCGAGGAAATCGGCGCGCAGCTGGGCATCACCCGTGAGCGCGTGCGGCAGATCAAGGAGAAGGCGCTCTCGCGCCTGCGCCATGTCTCCCGCGCCAAATCGCTCGAAAGCTTTCTCGGTTAGCACGGCCCCGATCCCGGACGGAGTTCATGGCTTCTACGTATTCCTTCGACGTCACCACCAGCTGCGACCTGCAGGAAGTGGACAACGCGGTCAATCAGGCGCAGAAAGAAGTGGCGCAGCGCTTTGACTTCAAAGGCTCGCACATCCTGATCGACTTCAAGCGTGGCGACAATCTGATTCAGATGGAAGCCGAAGGCGACATGCGGATGGAGGCACTGCTCGATGTGCTCCGCGGCAAGTTGATCAAGCGCGGCGTGCCGGTGAAGAATCTCGAGATCACCGACCCCAAGCCGGGGAGCGGCGAGATCCTGCGCCGCGAGATCAAACTCAAGATGGCACTCGACTCCGATCAGGCCAAGAAAGTCTCGGCGACGATCAAGGACGCGAAGCTGAAGAAAGTGACGGCGAGCATCCAGGGCGATCAGGTGCGCGTGTCGAGTCCCGACAAGGATGCCCTGCAGGACGCCATCGGCGTGCTCCGGAAGGCCGATTTCGAGGTCGAACTCCAGTTCGGGAATTTCCGCTAGGGAGCGCCGGCGCTACCTTTCGCGGATGCTCAAGTTCGGTCTGGTCACCCTCGGGTGCGATAAGAATACGGTAGACTCCGAGCGGTACCTGGCGGATCTCGTCGCGCATGGCGGCGAACAGGTCACCGACCTGCGTGAGGCCGAGGTGGTGGTGGTCAACACCTGCGGCTTCATCGACGCCGCCAAGGCCGAATCGATCGAAGCGATCGTGGCCGCGGCGCGCCTGAAAGACGACGGCACATGCCGGGCGGTGTTTGCCATCGGCTGCATGGTGGAGCGGCACAAGGCCGAGCTCGAGGAGGCGTTGCCCGAGGTGGACGTCTTCCTGGGTAACTCCGAGACCGACCGCCTGATCCCCGAACTGGTGGAGCGCGGCCTGTTGGGCGGATCGCTGGTGGAGCATCCCGGCGTGCGCCTCTTCGGCGGTGACCTGCCGCATGTGCGCTACCTCAAGATTTCCGAAGGGTGCGACCACGGCTGCGCGTTCTGCGCCATCCCGCTCATGCGCGGCAAGCATCGGTCGTTTGCACTCGACGACCTGGTGAAGGAAGCGCAGTTGCTGGAAGTGCAGGGGGCGCGCGAGATGAATCTCGTGGCGCAGGACCTCGCGCACTACGGCCGCGATCGTCGCGATGGTGTGGCGCTGCCCGAGTTGCTCGAAGCGCTCGTGCGCGAGACGTCGATTCCGTGGATCCGCAACATGTACCTCTACAGCACCGGCATCACGCCGCGGCTGCTCGAGGTCATCGCGGCCAATCCGCGCATCGTGCGGTATCTCGATACGCCCATGCAGCACGGCTCCGATGCCGTGCTGGCGCGGATGCGCCGCCCCGAGCGCCAGAAGACGATTCGCGAACGCCTCGCGCAGTATCGCGCGATCGTGCCCGATCTCGCCGTGCGTACGTCGGTGATCGTGGGCTTCCCCGGTGAGACCGAGAGCGACTTCGAAATCCTCTGCGACTTTCTCGAAGAGATGCAGTTCGATCGCGTCGGCGTGTTCACCTATTCGCCGCAGGAAGGTACGCGCGCCAATCGCATGGAAGACGACGTGGCCGACTCGATCAAGCAGGAGCGCAAGGAGCGCATCGAAGAGTTGCAGCGCGCGATCACGTCGGAACGCTACGAGCGCTTCCTTGGCGTTGCAGCGCGCGTGTTGGTGGAGCGCCCCTCCGACGTGCCGGGCGAAATGCTGTGCCGCGCACCGTGGCAGGCGGATGATATCGATGGGCTGGTGCATGTGCCGATCAGCGCCGCCGCGGGCATCATGACGCCCGGGGCGTTCGCCGACGTGCGCATCGAGCAGGTGGTGGACGACTACGATTTCCGCGCCACGCTGTTGCGCGTGGCTGAGCACGCGACGGCGCCGGTGCGTCGCGCGTCGCGCACCTTGCCGCTGGTGGGCAGTGGCATTCCTGACAGTTCTTCCGTGGGGAGTTTCGGCCGATGAGCAGTCCGACAGAACTCGCAGCCATGTTGACGTCGCGCCCGGGCGCGCGGTCCGCCGAGATCATGACGCGGGCGCGTTCCCGCTTCCCGGGTGGCGTGAACTCCCCCGTGCGCGCCTTTGGTGGCGTCGGTGGCGAGCCGTTCGTGGCCAAGCGCGGCAAGGGGGCACGCGTCTGGGACGCCGACGGCAACGCGTATCTCGACTACATCCTGTCGTGGGGGCCGCTGGTGCTTGGCCATGCGCCGGATGTCGTGCTCGAGGCATTGTCGCAGGCGATGCAGGATGGCACGAGCTTCGGTATGCCCACCGAGCGGGAAGTGGAACTGGCCGACAAGATCGCCGAGCGGATGCCGCACATGGAGATGGTGCGCTTCACGTCCAGCGGCACCGAAGCGGCGATGACCATTGCGCGGCTCGCCCGTGCCATCACCGGTCGCGAGTACATCCTCAAGTTCGAAGGCTGTTATCACGGTCATGCCGACGCGTTTCTCGTGCGCGCGGGATCGGGCGTGGCCACGCTCGGGCTCCCCGATTCGCCGGGCGTGCCGGAGGCGCTGGCCAAGCTCACGCTGACCTGCCGTTACAACGATCTCGAGGAGGCGGCCCGCATTGCCCGCGAGTTCCCGCTGGCCGCGATCATGCTCGAGCCGATCGTGGGGAACAGCGGATTTATCGAGCCGCTCCCCGATTTCATCCCCGGATTGCGGAAGATCGCTGACGAAACCGGGGCGTTGCTCGTCTTTGATGAAGTCATGACCGGTTTCCGCATCGCTTTCGGCGGCGCTCGCGAGCGCTTTGGTGTCACCCCCGATCTCACCGCCTTGGGCAAGGTGATCGGCGGGGGGCTGCCGGTGGCCGCCTATGGTGGTCGTCGCGAGCTCATGCAAAACGTGGCGCCCACGGGCAAGGTGTATCAGGCCGGCACGCTGTCGGGCAATCCGTTGGCGATGGCGGCGGGACTCGCCACGCTGGGTGCGCTCACGCAGGAAGTGCACGACGGCATCACGGCGCAGACCGGCGTGCTGGTGCAAGGGATGCGCGACATCGCTGCTCGTCGTGGGGTGCCGTTCTCGGCCAGCCATGCCGGCTCGATGTGGGGCTTCTTCTTCCGTGACGAGCCGGTGCGCACGTACGACGACGCGAAGCTGTCGGATACGGCGCTGTTCAAGCGGTTCTTTCATGCGGCGCGTCGTCGTGGCGTGTCGCTCGCGCCGTCGGCGTTCGAAGCGGCGTTCATGTCGTCGGCGCACGGTGATGCGGAGATTGCCGACACGCTCACCCGCCTCGACGACGCGCTGGGCGCGGCCGTCGCGCAACGGGACTAGGACCGGCGGTCGATGCGTGCCCTGATGGTTGGTGCCTTCGGGGCGCTGGTGGCCGCGGCCGTACTGGCGGTGGCGTGTGCGCCGCACGGGCGCGGTGTGCCACGCGCGTCGGCCGTGCCGACCGCGAGCGGAGAAGCACACGGGCGATTGGGAGGCCCGGATCGCGTGGCGCGGATCGCGCTGGCCGGCAAGGCGGTGCTGGCGCCGGTCACGGCCACCGGTCGGTGGCGGATCGACGAGCAGGGGGGGCGCCAGCTGCTGGTGCGCGGGAAGGGGGGCGAGACGTGGCGCATCGAGCAGAAGGGGGCGCTGCTGCGTGTGGCCGGCGATGGCGGCGACGCGACCCCTTGGCGCGAGGGCCCGTTCGTGGCGCGGGCGCCGGAGGGGGGCGGTGTGCTGCGCTACGACAACCGCCGCTACCGCGGCGAGCTGTGGTTCACGCCCACCGACAGCGGTCTGCTGGTGGTGAACCGGGTTAGCGTGGAAGACTATTTACGCGGCGTGGTGCCCATTGAGCTGGGCACGCGGCAGCCGGGTGACCGGGCCGCGCTCGAAGCCCAGTCCATCGCGGCGCGGAGCTATGCCTACATGCGGGTGCCGTCCGATGCGTCGATGGAGCCGCCGTCGGGGTGGCACATGCTCGCCACGGTGCAGCATCAGGTGTATGCCGGCATGGACGTCGAGGCGCCCATCGTGAACATGGCGATCGACAACACGGCCGGGCTGGTGCTCCGCTACGGTGGGCTCCTCGTTGACGCGCCGTACTACTCGTCGTGCGGCGGGCGGACGGCGGCGCCAAGGGAATCGTGGCGCGACGTGCGCGACGAGCCGTACCTGCAGTCGGTGGACGACACCGACCCGCGGACGGGCCGGCCGTACTGTGACGTGTCTCCGCGCAACCATTGGACGGCCGAGTTCGACGAGGCGCTGCTCACCGAAACGGTGCGTCGGGCCCTGGTGGCAGCCGGTGCCCGCGACCCGCGCCCGGGCTCGGTGACCGCGCTGCGTGTCGAGGGACGTACCGTGTCGGGCCGCGCCCCCGCCGTGGTGCTGGGGACCGATCGCGGCGAGGTGACGGTGCGCAACAACGAAATCCGCAACGTGCTGCGCGATGCGCGTGGCGCGATGCTGTCCAGTACGTATTTTTCGGTGGTCCGCGAATCCCGTGTGCGGGGGCACCTCTCCGGTGTCACGCTGCACGGCCACGGCAACGGCCACGGAGTGGGAATGTGTCAGTGGGGCGCGATCGGCCGGTCACGGGCCGGTGCCGACGCTCGCGCGATCCTGCGTCATTACTATCCGGGGACCGTCGTCGGGTTCGCCGACTGATCTGTCATCTCCGGAGGCGTGTATGAAGGACGGCGTGCGTATCGCCGTGGTCGGCACGGGGGCCATTGCCCAGCTGACCCACATTCCAGTTCTTTCCAAGCTGCGCGGCGCGAAGCTGGTGGCGTTGTGTGACAACGACGCCGCCAAAGCGCGTGCGCTGGCCGATCGTTTCGATGTCCCGGATGTGTTCACCGATTTCGAGGAGTTGCTCGACAGCGACGAACTCGATGCGGTGATCATCGCGACCCCCAACCATCTGCACGAGCCGCACGTGCTCTCGGCGTTGCGCGCCAAGTTGCACGTGCTGTGCGAGCGGCCGCTGTCGCTGTCCGCGCGCGGCGTGGAGCGCTGTCTGGCGGCGGCCCAGAAGGCCGATCGCCGGCTGGTGGTGGCACACAATCACCGCTTTCGCACCGACGTACAGGCGCTCGATCAGTTCATCCGCAACGCGGAGCTGGGGCAGGTCACATCGATCCGCGCCGGCTCGTTGCATTTGAAGCACGCTGCGGACGGATGGCGGAACCGCCGCGCCGAGTCGGGCGGGGGCGTGTTTCTGGAGCACGGCTTCCCGTTGCTCGATCTGGCCATGTGGCTGGCCGACGGCCCGAATCCGGTTCGTGTGGTGTCGTCGATGCGCCGTGGGCGCGGCGCCGGGGCCGTGGAAGAGGCGATGCAGGTGTTTCTCGAGTGCGAGAACGGTCTCGTGCTCAACATCGATGTGTCGTGGTCGTATGTGGGCGATGAGGATCGCTGGTGGTTCGAGGTGCACGCCACGCGCGGTTCGGCGCGGCTCGCGCCGCTGCGCGTGACCAAGGAGTTGAACGGACGTCCGGTCGATGTGTCGCCCTCGGGGGCGGCGGCGCGCGAAAGTCCGTTTCTCCAGAGCTACCGCGCCGAGATCGCCCATTTTCTGGCGGTCATCAACGACGAGACGCCGTACGAGCCGCCCACCGATCAGGTGCTGGTGCAGAAGGTGCTCGAGGCGATCTACAAGGCGGCCGACGACGGGAAAGAGATCCGCTTCTGATGCCGGCGCGAGGGAAGGGCCGCATGGCGACGTGGTCGCGAGCGTTCGTGTTCGGCGTCGCGTGCGTGGCGTCGCTCGCGTGGGCGCCGGTGGCGGCCGCGCGGGACGTGCAACTGCAGGATGCGGGGCCGTCCACGCCGCCGCCACCGGCTCCCGGAGTGTCGGCATCGCTCGACAGCGCTCGGGCCGAACGAGGCGCGCGCCTGTCCGTGGCGGTGCTCACCTACGGGCCCGGTGCGTTCGTGTTCGAGAAGTTCGGTCACATCGCGCTGGCGCTCCGCGACAGCGCGACGGGAGAGGACATCGCCTTCAATTGGGGGATGTTCGATTTCAACCAGCCGAATTTTCTCGGGCGGTTTCTGACCGGCGACACGAAATACTGGATGGCCGGATATCGCACGGAGGACTTCAACCGTGCGTACATGGGAGAGAACCGCAGCATCCGCCGTCAGGAGTTGCAGCTCACGGCGCTGCAGCGCGGCGCGATTGCCGATTATCTGGCGTGGAATGCGACCGACGCGAACAAGTACTACCGCTACGACTACTACGCGGATAACTGTGCGACGCGGGTGCGCGATGTGCTGGACTGGGCGCTCACCGGTCAGCTGCGCCCGCCGTTCTCGGCGGTGGGAAGCGGGCACACGTGGCGCAGCGAAACGGCGCGGATCACCGCCGACGATCCGCTGGTGTATCCGGGCATTCAGGTCGCCCTGGGGCGAAACGCCGATCACGTGTTGTCCAAATGGGAGGAATCGTTCCTCCCCGACCGGCTGGCCGATCATCTGGCGGCGCTGACCGTGCGCGGTGACGACGGCGCGCCGGTCCGGCTGGTGCAGCGCGACGACGTCCTCTTTACCGGCGACCGTCCCGCCATGCCGTTGCAGGCGCCGGCGCGAGTGCCGATGGCGTTGCTGCTCGGCGGCGCGATGGCGGGGCTCGTCTTGTGGTCGGCAGGGGCGCGGGAACGCGCGGGGCGCCTGCCGGCGACGCTCGTTGCGGCCGCATGGTTCGGGATCGGTGCGACGCTCGGCACGGCGCTGTTGCTGGCCGGCACGGTCACGAAGCATGTGCCGTACATGGGGGCCAACCTCACGCTGCTGCAGTTGCATCCCCTCCTGCTCGTGTCGGCCGTCACGGTTACGATGGCGCTGTGGCGCGGCACGGCAGGGCGGGTGGCCATGGGCGTTTCCGCCGTCGTGGCGCTGCTGTCGGTGGCCGGTGCCGTGCTGCATCTCGTCCCGTCGCTCACGCAGCAGGGCGGCGTCGTGCTGGCGGTGATCGTGCCCGTGCACGTGGCCTTCGCCGTGGCGATGCGGCGCCTCCGTGCGCGTGGCGGCACGCTATGACCGCCCCGAACGATATGCCGCCGCTCGCCCCGCGCATCGCAGCCGGGATCGACGTGGGTGGCACGTTTACCGATCTAGCGGCGCTTCACGCCGACGGGACGGTGCACACGTCGAAGGTGCTGAGCGTCGCGAGCGATCGCAGCGCCGGTGTGCTGCAGGCGTTGCAGGAAGGCGCGGTGGAGGGCGCGCAGCTCGCGCACATCGCGCACGGCACCACGGTCGTCACCAACCTGCTGCTCGAGCGGGCCGGTGCGCGCGTCGTGGCGTGCGCTACCGAGGGATTCACCGACGTGCTCGAATTGCGGCGTCAGGAGCGCGCGGCGCTGTACGATCTGGCGGCGCAGCATGCCCGCCCGCTGGTAGAGCCCGCGCAGGTGATCGCGGTCCGTGAGCGGATCACCCCCGATGGAGTGGTCACACCGCTCACCGACGCGGCGATCGCCGACGTGGTGGCCGCCGTGATGGCGCAGCGGCCCGATACGGTGGCGATCACGCTGTTGCATGCGTACGGCGACCCCTCGCACGAACGGCGGCTGCGCGACGCGCTGCAGGCGGCGCTGTCGGCCGCCGGGATGCCGTGTGACATTGTGTGCTCGCACGAGGCCCTCCCCGAGATCCGCGAGTACGAGCGCATGGCCACCACCGTGGCCGAGGCGTACGCGCGACCGGCGGTGCGCCGGTATCTCGCCGGGCTGTCCGAGCGGCTCGCGCAGCACGGTTACCCGGCGCCCCGCGTGATGACCTCCGCCGGTGGTACCCTGTCGGCGCACGATGCCGCCACGCACGCAGCCGCGCTGGCGCTGTCGGGGCCCGCTGGCGGTGTGACCGGTGCCGCCGCGATCGCGCGGGCGCTTGGCGAGTCGCGCGCTCTCACGATCGACATCGGGGGAACGAGCGCCGACGTGGGGCTGATCGACGACGGCGAGCCGCTGGTGGAGCGCGGCGGCGGCGTGGCGGGGATCCCGATCGCGTTGCCGCGGGTGCTGGTGGAAGCGGTCGCGGCCGGCGGGGGGAGCATCGCGTGGCTGGACGACGGCGGGGCGCTGCGCACGGGCCCGATGAGCGCCGGGGCATCGCCCGGCCCGGCGGCGTATGGGCGTGGTGGCGTCCGCCCCACGGTGACCGATGCGCACGTGGTGCTCGGCACCATTGCGGCCGGCGACTGGAGCGGCGGCGTGCACATCAGCCTCGAGCGGGCCCGTCATGCCATCGATACGATCGCTGGTCCGCTCGGTGTGTCACCCGAACGGGCCGCCGAGGCCATCATTGCCACCGCTGATGCCACCATGGCGCGCGCGCTCCGCCGCGTGTCGGTGGAACGCGGGGTCGATCCGCGTGATGTCCTGCTGATTGCGTTCGGTGGTGGTGGACCGCTGCATGCCTGTGGCCTCGCGGAGCGGTTGGGGATGACGCGCGTGATCGTCCCGCCGCACGCGGGCGTCCTCAGCGCGGTGGGCCTCGCGCTTGCGCCGGAACGTCGTGAAGCCCTGGTCAGCGTGATGCAGCGCGCCGATGCCCTCACGACCGAGGGGCTGGCGCAGCGGCTCGACGCGGTGGCCGCGACGTGGCGCACCCACGACGACGTTCGCGATGATGCGGAGACCGCGGACGCGCTCGAGGTGCGCTGGTGGGTGCGTGCGCGCTACGAGGGGCAGGGTTACGAACTGGACATCCCGGTGCGTCCCGGCGATGCGCCCGCGGAGATCGCGCAGCGCTTCGTGGCGCGACACCTGCAACGGGCCGGCTTCGTGCTGGACCGGGCGGTGGAGTTCATCAGCGCGCGCGCCACGCGCAGCAGCGCCCCGTGGCCGGTGCACTTTGCCCGACCGGTACGCGACGGGGAGCTGCCGACCGAGGTTGATGACGGGCGTGCGATGACCCGCGTGCTCGAGGGGCCGGCGGTGGTGCGGCTGCCGGATGCCACCATGCGGGTGGCCGCCGGATGGACCGCGCGGGCGTTGGCGATCGGCGGCTGGATGCTGGAGTGGCACCGATGACCGCGGTGCCGGCGGGACGGATTCTGGGCACGCCGGTGTCGATGCTGGCGCCGGCCGACGGGCCCGTGCAGGTGCTGATCATGGGCGAGGCGCCGGGGCCGCGCGGGGCCGACAAGAGTGGCGTGCCGTTTTTGGGCGATGCGGCCGGCCGCATGCTGTACGATGTGCTCGCGCGCATGGGCGCCGTGACGCTGCCCGCCGCCGTGACCACGCTGCCCTGGGACGGTACGGTGTTCGCGGCGCAGGGGATCGTGCCGCTGGTGCATGGGGTGGCGCTTGGCAACGCGTTTAACCAGTGTCCCACGGATAACGGCGCCACCTTTCGTGCGCCGACCCGGTCGGAGCTGGACGGCCCGGAGAATCGGGCGCGACTCACGCACGATCTCGCGGCGCTGCGTGCGCGCGGACTGGTCGGCGTGGTCACGCTGGGCCGTGTGGCCACGCGCACGCTCGACGCGCTCTGTGCCGAGCTGCCCATGCCGGAGTTGGCGCGATGCGCGGTGCCGCATCCGTCGGCGCAGGGGCTGCTCTCGATGGCCCCCGGCCGCGGCAAGGGGGCACGGATGGCCGATCTTCAGGAGGCGTGGATGGTGCGATGTGAGGATGCGATTCGGCGGGCTGGATACGCCGCTTCAGCACGGGTGACGTCATGACCGCCACGCGGGCGCGGTTCGATGCCCTCGAGCTCACCGTGTTTTCGCAGGGCGTGGCGATGTTGGCCGAGGAGATGGGGGGATTGCTGGAGCGCAGCAGCATCTCGCCCAACATCCGTGAACGTCGCGATGCCAGCTGCGCGCTGTTCGACGCCGACGGACGGATGGTGGCGCAGGCGGCGCATATTCCCGTGCACCTGGGGGCCATGCCCGAGTCGGTGGCGGCGGTGCGGGCTTGTGGGGCGGCCCCCGGGGACGTGTTCCTGCTCAATGATCCGTCGCACGGGGGGTCGCATCTGCCCGACCTCACGATGGTCGAGGTGATCGCCGATGCGCATGACGCGCGCCGCATCATCGGGTACGCCGCCGTGCGCGCGCATCACGCCGACGTGGGCGGGATGAGCCCTGGCAGTATGCCGTTCGGGGCGACCGAGCTGTTTCAGGAAGGGATCATTGTGCCGCCGGTGCGCATCGAGCGCGGCGGTGTGGCCCAGGAAGATGTGATGCGCCTCGTGCTCGCCAACGTGCGGACCCCCGAGGAGCGGGAGGGGGATCTGCGCGCACAGCGGGCGGCGTGCGCGGCGGGTCGCACAGGTTGGCAGGCGCTGCACAGCCGCCTTGGCGCACAGGCCCTGGGCGATGCCATCGACGCGCTGCTCGATTACACGGAACGGCGCGTGCGCGCCCGGCTCGAACTGCTGGAAGGGGCTGAAGGACGCGCGGCTGATGCCCTCGAAGGCGACGGCGTGAGCGATGCCCCGATCCCCGTGGTGATTCACGTGCGCGTGCAGCAGGCCACGTTGCATCTGGACCTGACCGGGACGTCGCCGGCCGTGCGCGGCAACGTGAATGCGCCGCCGGCGGTGGCGCGAGCCGCGGCGGTGTTCGTGCTGCGCGTCTTGTGCGACGACGATGTGCCGGTCAACGACGGCGTGGCGCGCGCGTTGGTCCTCACGATCCCCGACGACTGCGTCGCGAACGCCAAGCGGCCGAGTGCGGTCGCGGCGGGGAACGTGGAGCTGTCGCAGCGCATGACCGACGTGTGTTTCGCGGCGCTGTCCGCGGCGGCGGCCAGCATCGGTGTGCATGACCTGCCGATCCCCTCGTGTGGGCAAGGCACGATGAACAACGTGACGCTCGGTGCGCCCGGATGGAGTTTCTACGAGACGCTGGGCGGCGGGCAGGGGGGGAGTGCGCGCGGTGACGGCCCCGACGCCGTGCACGTGGGGATGAGCAACACGCGTAATACGCCGGTGGAATCACTCGAGCGGGCGTATCCGCTGCGGGTGGTGGAGTATGCGGTGCGACGCGGGAGCGGCGGGAGCGGCGCGAGCCGTGGCGGCGACGGGATCGTGCGCCGCTATCAGGCCATGGTGCCGTGCACGGCCACGTTGCTTACGGAGCGCCGCCGGGTGGCCCCGCCGGGATCCAACGGCGGCGGCGCGGCACTCCCGGGGCGCAATCTCCTGAATGGGGACCCGCTCCCGGCCAAGTGTCGCGTGAGCCTGAACGCGGGCGACGTGCTCACGATCGAGACGCCAGGCGGCGGCGGCTGGGGTGCTCCGCGGCACGACGCGTAGCGCACGTCGGCCTCAGCCGCGCGGGCGGGTGCGGGCTTCCAGCGCGGCGCGGTCCACGATGGTCACCAGACGTCGGTGCACGGCAATCAGTCCCTTGCTCTGAAATTCCGACATCGCGCGCGAGACCGTTTCCCGGCTCGCGCCGATCATCTGCGCGATGGTCTGATGGGTGAGGTGCCGCACGAGCGTACCCGACGCATCGGGGGCGGCGTGCTCCAGCAGCACCTTCGCCACGCGTCCCGGCACGTCCAGCAGCACGAGGCTGCCAATCGTGCTGTCCGCCTGGCGGAGCCGCTTCGATAGCTCGGTCATCAACTCCCACGCTACGTGCGGGTTGGCTTCCACCTGCCGACGGAAGTCGGGCCGTCGGAGCACCAGCAGCGAGCACGGTGCGGTGGCCACGACGTGCGCCGACCGGGGCTGGTTGTCGATGAGTGCGAGTTCGCCCACATGTTGGCCCACGCCGAGCACGTTGAGAATGACCTCGCGCCCGTCGTCGCCGATCAGGACCACTTTCACTTCGCCGGAGCGCACCACGAACAAGGCATCACCGGGATCGCCTTCGCGCACAATGACCGCGCCTTTGGCAAACCGCTGCTCCCGCGTGACCTCGGCGAATCGGCGCACGGCGGTGCGGTCGAGCGTGCGGAAGAGCGGCACGGTACACAGGAAGTCCGTGACGCGGTCCAGTGAGGCGCTCGTGGCGGGCAGGGTGAAACGGGACGGCGTGATTCCGAATGTGACCATCGCATGCACCTCGGGCCGGTGCCCACCGGGAGTTCCGGTACAGCGACCGACCGGGAAAAGGAAACCGGCGGACAACCGGTGCTGGGTGCCAACAACCCGGCATGACGTGCCGGATCGTGTGCTCCGGAACGCTGATCCGGTTATCTTTCTGTGATACCCGCGACAACGCTGCAGGTGGCGGGATGCCGTGAACCCGTCCCGTCCGCCGCCAGTCCACGACGCTGCTCACGCGCTCCGCGGTGACCGGTATCACACAGCTTCACGAACCCGAGCATTCCCTGTCATGCTGAGCCATCTTCGCGACCGCATGGGCGACGCGCTGCGTCGTGCCACCGAAGTGGAGCAGTTGCTGGCCGATCCGGAAACGGTCAAGGACGCGCCACGGCTGGCCTCGCTGGGACGCGAGCATCATCGATTGGCTGAGGTGGTGCTGAAGGCCAATCGCCTCAACAAGGCTGAGGCGGAGCTCGCCGACGCGCGTGAGATGGCGAACGGCGACGACCCCGACTTTGCCGCTGAGGCCAAGGCCGAGGTGGAGCGGCTGGACGCCGAGTGTACCACGCTCGAAAAGGCGCTGTTGCCGCTGCTGATTCCCCGCGATCCGCTCGATGACCGTCCGGCGATTTTTGAATTGCGCGCCGGCACCGGCGGTGACGAAGCGGCGCTCTTCGCCGCCGACCTGCTGCGGATGTACACGCGCTTCATCGAGCGGCGTGGCTGGAAGATCGAGGGCATCTCGTTTTCCGATGGCACGTTGGGCGGCGTCAAGGAAGCCGTCTTCAAGGTGATCGGCGACGGCGCCTTCGGGATGCTGCGCTGGGAGTCGGGCGTGCACCGCGTCCAACGTGTGCCGGCCACCGAATCGCAGGGACGCATCCACACGTCGGCCGCCACCGTGGCGGTGCTCCCCGAAGCGGAAGAAGTCGACGTGAAAATCGAGGATAAGGACCTGCGGATCGACGTGTTCCGCTCGTCGGGGCCCGGCGGTCAGAGCGTGAACACCACCGACTCCGCCGTACGCATCACGCACATCCCCACGGGGCTGGTGGTGTCGCAGCAGGACCAAAAGTCGCAGCTGCAGAACAAGGCGAAGGGCATGGAAGTGCTGCGCGCCCGTCTACTCGACCTGCGCCTGTCGGAGCAGGAAGCCGAGCGGTCGCGCATGCGGAAGTCGCAGGTTTCCACCGGCGACCGGTCGGCCAAGATCCGCACCTACAACTTTCCGCAGGGGCGTGTCACCGATCATCGGGTGGGCGTGACGCTGTACGACATCGATCGGGTGCTGGACGGTGACCTTGGTCCCTTCCTCGACGCGATCGCCCTCGCGAATGCGGAAGAGAAGCTGAGTGGGTGAGCACGGCCCGCTGTTGCGTGAGGTGATTGACGACGTGGCGCGGCGGCTTGCGGCCGCACCCGCACTCTCAAAGGAGCGTGACCGCGAGACGCTCGCTGGTGGCGAGCCAGTCACGGCGGATCGTGAGGCGCGGTGGCTGGTGTCGGCGGTGCTCGACGTGGCGCCCGCCGTCCTGGCACGGTCCGTCGCCGGCGATGCACTGATTGCCGCGCCGGACGCGGCACGCGTCCGGGAGGCGGCGGAGCGCCGGGCCCGTGGGGAGCCGCTCGCCTACTGCGTCGGCACCGCCCCGTTCCGGCACCTCGAGCTGCACGTCGATCGGCGCGTCCTGATTCCGCGCGCCGAAACCGAGGTGGTGGTGGGCGAGGCGCTCCGCCTCACCGCCGGCCACCCGGGTGGCGTGGCGGTGGATATCGGGACCGGATCGGGGGCGATCGCCCTGAGTCTTGCCACCGAGGGGCGGTTCGAGCGTGTGATCGCCACCGACATCTCGCTGGACGCGCTGACCGTCGCCGCCGGGAACGCCGAGCGTGTGCGGGTGACGCATCCCGCGGCGGCTGCCGTGGAGTTTCGACACGGTGCAGATCTCGCGCCGTTGACCGGGGTGCGCGCCCGTGTGATTGTCGCGAACCCGCCCTACATTGCGTACGAGGAAGCCGCTGCGCTTCCGCCGAGCGTGCGGGACTGGGAACCTCCGGTGGCGCTGTTCGCGGCCGATGGGGGGATGGCGCGCTACCGGGCGATCCTGGCCGCCGCGCCGTCCGTGCTCGAGCCGGACGGATGGGTGGTATTCGAGGTGGATGCGCAGCGGGCGCAGGACACGGCCGCCATGGCGAGCGCTGCGGGGTATGCACAGGTGCAGGTGGTGCGCGATCTTACCGGCCGTGAACGGGTGGTGCTCGCGCAGTACGTTCCATCCGGGATTTCTTCTTCACTCGCGGGTTCTTCGGCCGGGGAGGCCGACCTCAATGCTTGAAAGCAAGGCAAAAGATCTTGGTCGCACGATCGGCCAGAGCGACGAATACAAAGCGGTGAAGCGCTCCAGCGAGGCGCTGACCAACGATCGCGAGTCCTCGGCGGTGCTGCGCCAGATGGAACAGATCCGTCAGGATGCGCAGTCCATGATCGACCGGGGCGAAGAGCCGACGGCGGCGATGGAGCAGCAGCTCGACACGCTGCTGCAGCAGGTGCAGGTCAATCCCGCGTATCAGGCGGCCATCTCGGCGCAGGACAACTTCGACAAGCTGATGCTGCGCGTGAATCAGTGGATCGCTGACGGCATCCGCGCCGGTGCCACCAGTTCGATCATCCTTGGCTGATCACGCTGACCTGCCGGCCGTGGCCGGTGGCTGTTTCCTCGTGCTCGAAGGCGGTGAAGGGGTGGGCAAGACGACGCAGTGGCGTCGGCTGGCCGACCACCTTGCCGCCGCCGGTCACGAGGTGGTGGCGTTGCGCGAGCCCGGCGGGACGCCGGCCGGTGACGCGCTGCGCGCGGTGTTGCTGTCACCGGCATCGGCGTTAACGGCCGAAACGGAAACGCTGCTCTTCGCGGCGTCCCGTGCACAACTCGTGCGCGAGGTGATCACGCCGGCGCTGCAGCGCGGGGCGGTGGTGCTGGTGGACCGGTTTCTGCTATCCACCTACGCCTATCAGGGTCGTGGGCGGGCGCTGCCACTGGCGGCGCTGCGCGACGTGAACGCCTTCGCCACCGGCGGATTGGCGCCGGACCTGACGCTACTGCTGTCGCTGCCGCATGAGGCCTCGATGGCGCGGATGCGTGCGCGTGGTGCTGCCGACCGAATGGAACGTGAAGACGATGCCTTTCATCAGCGTGTCCGCGCGGCGTTCGAAGCGGCGCTCGACCCGGCATGGCAGCAGTCACATCCCGAGATCGGCCCCGTGGTTTCGGTCGATGCGGAAGGCGAGGCGGAGGCCGTGACGGGGCGCTGCGTGGCGGCCTTGGCCAGACGCTGGCCCCACCGTTTTTCGAACCTCGTGGGCGCTGAGGCCCGAGCTGGCCGCGAGGTCACCCATGGCTGAACCGCTCCCGGATACGCTCCGTCGCGCCCGTGGCCGCCCGCGGGCGATCATCGTGGCCGCCGTGTTCGTGGCGCTCCTGTCGCTCGGCGGCTGGTGGGCCGGACGCGATCTCACGGCAGCGACGCGCGAGACGCGCGCGCCGCTGGGCGGGGCCCGTCTGTTCGATCAGGTCGTCGCTGCGGTGGCGCAGAAGTACGTGGATTCGCTCGACGGCAGTGTGATCTACGACAAGGCCGTGGCGGGGTTGCTGCGCGAACTCAAGGATCCGTACACGTCGTATCTGGCCGAGGACCGTCTGCGCCGCCTGAATGAACAGATCACCGGTACGTACGCGGGCGTCGGGCTGCAGGTCGATATCCGGGACGGCTGGCCCGTGGTGATCGAACCCATCGTCGGTGGGCCGTCGGAGCGCGCGGGGGTGATGGTCGGCGATCGGCTCGTGCTGGTCGGTACAGAGTCCACGCGCGGGTGGCAGCGCGAGGAAACGTCCAAGGCGATGCGTGGTCCGCCGGGATCCAGTGTCACCTTCACCGTGGATCGCGGTGGGCAGCGCGTGTCGTTCACGCTCGTGCGCGACAAGGTGCATCTGCGTGCCGTCCAGCGCGTGCAGCTGTTGCAGAACGGCGTGGGCTACGTGGACGTGAATGTGTTCAGCGCGCAAACCGCCGCCGAACTCAGCGCCGCGATCGACTCCGTGGTCAAGCTGGGCGCGCGCTCTCTGGTCATGGATCTGCGCGGGAATCCCGGTGGGCTGCTGGAGCAGGGGGTGGCCGTGGCTGAGTTGTTCCTCGACCAGGGACAGAGCATCGTGCAGCTGCGGTCGCGGCCGGGCTCGCAGCCACAGGTGTTCACCGACAGCCAGCCGCAACGCTGGCCGACGCTGCCGCTCGCGGTGCTGGTGGACCGGTCGAGTGCGAGCGCCTCGGAAATCGTGGCGGGAGCGCTGCAGGATCACGACCGGGCGATCGTGCTGGGCCTGACCTCGTTCGGCAAGGGCAGTGCGCAGCATGTGTATCCGCTGACGTCTGGCGGGGCGCTGCGGCTCACCACGGCGCGTTGGTACACGCCGGTGGGGCGCAGCATCAACCGGCCGGCGCCGCGCGATCTGAACGACGAGAGCGCCGTTGAGGACAGCACGGCGGTGACGCTACCGGATACGATCCGTCCGCGATTCCGGACCGATGCTGGCCGGACCGTGTTTGGCGGCGGCGGTATCACGCCCGACCTCGTCGTGGGCGACACGACGGCCCCGGCAGCGGTGCAGGCGCTCGCGCGGGCGATGGGCAAGAACGCCGGCGCGTATCGCGATGCGCTGGCCCAGCAGGCGGAGCAGCAGAAGCGACGCATGACCGGACCCGCGGATGCCGTGACGCCGGAGATTCTCGACGCGCTCTATCAGAATCTCGTCCGACGTCGGGTGGCGCCCCCGCGCGCGGTGTTCGACAGTGCGTCGCCGTGGATCGCGCGCTCGCTGGGCTACGAAATGACGCGGGTGGCCTTCGGGGCCGACGCGGACTTCCTGCGCCGCACGCAGGACGACGATGTCCTGCAGCGCGCCCTCATCCTGCTGCAGACTGCGCGCCGGCCACGCGATGTGTTCACGACACTTGCCGGCAAGCCGGCCGTGGACGTACCCGCCGCGGTGCGCTGAGTCCCGCGACGCGGTCTAGCGGCTGCCGGGGAGCTTCGTGGAGACCTTCACACCTTTGGGTGTGACAAACGCGAAGGCATCCTTCGGCAAGGTGGCGTCGGGCGCCCAACTGGTCAGCGTGATGGTGCGATCGACGCCTTGGCTGTCGAGCACCTGCACGCGCACCGGACGCGGCTCGCGGTCGTCGATCCAGAGCACCGCTTTGCTGAATGGCACCGTCCCCGCGCTCTTCGGCACCAGTTGCACGCGACGGGTGCCGCGGCCGTCGATCGGTGTCCGTTCACCGCCGGTGATCGTGAACGCACGACGTGGCGTGTCGAGCAGCTGCCCCAGCAGATCGGCGACGATCGCACCGTCGGCATCGGCGGGGAGCTTCAACACCTGACCGGGAGTACTGCTGGGGAGATATACCCAGAGGTGCTTGCCGTCACCCACGATCCGGTCGCCGGCGGGTTCGGTGAACCGGATCGACACGCGATTGGGGCGTTGCTGCAGGAACAGGCCACGTGACGTGACCGTGCGTCCCAGAATCGGGTTGGTAATGCTCTGGTCGAAGTCGGCCCGCAGCGTGGTCGTGGATGACCACGACGTCGTCACGCGCGCGTAGGCCGCTTCGGCGTCGGCCACCGTCTGCGCGGCGAGCGGCATCCACAGGGGCGTGACCACGGCGAGCACCGACGCGAAACGCACCGACGCGAAACGCACCGACGCGAATCGCGCTACCGAGGACGGGCGAGAGGGGATCGTCATGGAAGTGACTACACGCGTCGACGGGGGAGGTGCCTGACGAAGGGGCGGCGACGGCACCCCGGGTGACCGCCCATCAGGACGCGGCCGTCGGGGCGAGCTGGCGATCGATCGCACCGGCGATGAGGCGCAGCTGTCGGACGAGTTCGGTGAACTGGTCCGGGTACAACGACTGCGCCCCGTCGGAAAGCGCCTGATCGGGGGTGGGGTGCATTTCCACCAGAATGCCGTCGGCGCCGGCCGCCACCGCCGCGCGGGCCATCGGGGTGACCTTGTCACGCAGTCCCGTACCATGGCTCGGATCGGCCATGATGGGCAGGTGCGAGAGCTTGTGCACCACGGGAATCGCCGTGAGGTCGAACAGATTCCGCGTGGCGCTGTCGAACGTCCGGACGCCGCGCTCGCACAGGATCACGTGCGGATTCCCTTCCGAGAGCACGTATTCGGCGCTGAGCAGCAGGTCGTTGATGGTGGCCGCCATGCCGCGCTTGAGCAGCACCGGCTTGCCGAGTTTCCCGACGTGTCGCAGCAGCGAATAGTTCTGCATGTTCCGCGCGCCGATCTGGATGCAGTCGGCATACTCGGCCACCAGATCGGCACCACGCTCGTCCATCGCTTCGGTCACAATGGCGAGCCCCGTTTCGTTGCGCGCGAGCGCGAGCAGCTTGAGTCCCTCGAGGCCGAGGCCCTGAAACGCGTAGGGCGACGAGCGCGGCTTGAAGGCACCGCCGCGCAGCGCATGGGCGCCGGCGCGACGCACGGCGTGGGCCGAGGCGAGGATCTGCGACTCGCTCTCCACCGAGCAGGGGCCGGCAAAGACCACGACATCGCTGCCGCCCACGCGGACGCCCGGCGCGATCTCGACGACGGTGTTCTCCGTCTTCCACTCGCGTGACGCCTGACGGTACGGCTTCTGCACGATGAGGACGTTGGCGACGCCCTGCATCCCCTCGATGTACGACCAGTCCACCTGCGCGTCATCGCCCAGCAGACCGATGGCCGTGCGCACCGCGCCCGGCAGGGGAAGGGGCTTGAAGCCCTGCCGCACGATTTCGTCGCAGACCTTGTCGATGTCGGCGGCGCTCGCATTGGGCTGCATCACGACCAGCATGGCACGTCCTCAGAATTCGATGGACCAGCCGTCGGTCGCCAGGACCGTCGGGCCGGTGTAACACTCCGCCACTTGACCGTGGATGTCCACGGTTTCGACGGGCGGATAGAAATGCGTCAGCACAAGGCGCCTGGCGGATGCCTGTGTGGCGAGCTGCCCGGCCTGTCGCGGGGTGAGATGTTCACGAAGGGCCATGGCGTCGGGGAGCGAACACTCGGCCAACAGCAGGTCACAGTCTGCCGCCCACGCGCCAAGCGACTCGCTGACGCCGGTGTCCCCGGTGTATACGAGTTGCCGATCCCCGTCACGCACGGAATATGCTACGCTTTCCGCGGTATGTGGTACCGGCTGCGCGCGCAATGACACCGACGCCCCGAGCCGCAGCACCTCGTCGGGCGCGATCTCGCGGACCGTGAGCGGGAATCCCGGGGCGAGCATCCACCCGCCGTACACGCCGGCCATCCGTTCGATCAGGGCGCCGGTGCCGACGGGCCCGATCAGCGTGACTGGTTCGCTGCGTGGCGGCAACTGCCCCCAGCGCCACCCCATGATGAGCAGGGGCAGATCAGCGATATGATCGGCGTGGAAATGCGTGATCGCCACATGCGTGATCGACGGCCACGACACGCCGAGCGCCGCCATCCGGTGCACGGCGCCGCTGCCGCAGTCGAGCAGCAGGCGCACGGCGCCCGATTCCACCAGATGAGCTGCACTCACCCGCGTGGGGTGCGGCGCCGCTGTGCCGGTCCCGATCGTCGTGAGCTTCACGGTGTCGTGGTGCGGGCGACCACGTCAGCGGCCACGATACAAAATGCGACGGACGGTGGTGGCGCCTGCACCGCTGCGAAAGCGGGCCAGATACACACCGGGGGCCACGGGGCGTCCGTCGGCCGCGGTGCCATCCCACACGAACCGGTTGTCGCAGTTGTTCCCCGCGCCGGGGGCACCGCGGCCATACCGCCCCGCCGCAAACGCACGCACGCCGTCCGGTGCCGGGATAATCGCGCGCACCAGATTGCCGCGCAGGTCGAGCACGTCGAGCGACACGGTGCCACCGGGCTCCCCCACATCGAACCAGAAGCAGGTACTGAACGACGACGCCGACGGAAACGGGTTCGGAAAATTCTGGTAGAGGAGCGTCGTGGTCGGCAGCGGTGGGTCGACGATCACGAACGTGCCCGCGCTGATCACCCGGATGGCATCACCGTTGGGCAACGCGGCCCGGATGCTCCACCGGTATGAGGTGTTGGCCTGCAGCTCGGTCGGGGGGCGGAACGTCGTGTCCGTGATCCCGGCGGCGGCCTGTTCCGGGCGGCCGGCGCTCGTGATCTCAATGGTGTAGCTCCACGCGCCCATCGCCGGGGTCACGCGGGCGCTGCGCCACACGAAGAGCGGGCGGCGCAGATCCAGAATGTTGCCGGTGGGCGAGTTGGGTGACGCGAGCGTGAGCCACGCCGGGACCGTGCGTGGCCCCACCACCGGCGACTCGGCGATGCCGCCGGTGGCCCCCTGGACACTGGCGCGCCAGTACACGGTGGCTTCACTCGGCAGGGCGCGTGTGATCTGCACGGCGACCGTGGTATCGGTGGTCGTGAACGACGAATCGAGCACCACGGCCGTCGCAGCGAAATCGCCGGTGGTGGCGACCTGCACCCGCACGCGTAACGGCCGTGCGCTGCCGAAGCCGGCCGCGCGCACGGTGAGCGACGGGGTCAGCGTCGGCAGCACCGTCGCCGTGGGGCCGTCCACCACGACGGTCTGCCCCGGCAGCGACCGGGGGAGCGGCAGCAGCGCCCCGCCGATCAACAGCGCGGCGGCCCCCCATTGCCGCCGCCGCGTACGCCGGCTCACGCCGGTGACGGTTCCGGCGCGATATCCTCGTCGGCGGCCGCTTCGTCGGCCGTGTCGCCCATCGCCTCGTCCGTCTCCCCGTCGTTGGTGATCGCGCCCGCGATCGCGTCGTCCGGGATCACGGTTTCGTCCACCTGCTGACCGCCGCGCAGGCGCACGCTCACGATGGAGGAGACGCCCGGTTCCTGCATGGTCACGCCGTACACGGCGTCCGCCGCCTCCGACGTGGTGCGCGGGTTGTGCGTGATCACGATGAACTGCGTCCGCGACTTGAAGTCGTTCAGCATCTTCACGAACCGCCCGATGTTCTGGTCGTCGAGCGGCGCGTCCACTTCGTCCATGAGACAGAAGGGGCTGGGCTTGGTCAGGAAAATGCCGAACAGCAGCGACAGGGCCACGAGCGCCCGTTCACCGCTGGAGAGCAGGTGAATACGCTGCGTCTTCTTGCCGCGCGGCGAGGCGTGGATCTCGATATCGCAATCGAGCGGCGCATCGGGGTTCTCGAGCCGCAAATCGCATTCGCCACCGCCGAACATGCGCAGGAAGATCTGCCGGAAGTTTTCGCGGACCTGCGAGAACGTGGCAAGGAAGAGCTCGCGCGCGGTGCTGTCGATTTCGCGGATGGCCTGATGCAGCGACTGCTTGGCCGCCACGAGATCATTGCGCTGACTCGTGAGAAATTCGAGACGGCGCTGCTCTTCCTCGTGCTCCTCGATGGCCAGCGGATTGACCGGCCCCAGCTCATCCAGCGATTCGCGCAACTGCTTCGCTTCGGTGCGCAACGCGTCGGTCTCGAGGTCGAGCTCTTCGAATCCGGCCAGCAGATCCTCGAGCGTCCGACGCCATTCGGTTTCGAGACGCTGACGGATGGCTTCGCGGCGACCCGACAGTTCCGTGTGACGCAGCTGCGCGCCGTGCAACTGTTCGCCCAGCGCCGACGCCCGACGGCGCGCATCGTCGAGCATGCGTTCGGCCTCGTCGAGCGAGCCGGTGGCAGCGGCAACGGCCCGTTCGGCATCGGCCAGTCGGGCATCGGCGTCGGCCAGGGTGTGCTGCTCGGTCGCCAGCTCGGTGCGCCAGCCGTCGAGCTGCAACGCCAGATGTTGATCGGCCTCGGACAACGTGGACAGTTCGCGGGCCAGCGACTCGAGTCGTGCCGCGGCCGTGGAATCCTCCTCGTGCAACCGCTTCTCGCGGTCGATCGCGACCGACAGCCGCGCCTGCGCCTGCGCCTGCGCCACCTGCCAGGTGGCCCGCGCTTCGCGCGCCTGCTCCTGGTCGCGCTCGGCCACCGACATCGTTTCGCGCGCATCGGTGATGTCAGCGTCGGCCTCGCCGGCGCGCGCATGCAGCGCCTCGGCCTGCTGCGCCAGCTGCTTGGTCCGCGTGTCGAGTTCCTCGAGCCGCGAAATCAACCGTTCGGCGAGCACACTCGACTGCTGCAGCTCACGGCCGGCGCGTTCGCGACGGCGCTCCACTTCTTGCTGCACATCGGCGGCGCGTCGCGATTCCTGCTGCGCCCGGTTGGAGGTCTCGGTGGCGGCCTGCTGCGCCCGCTCCGCCTCACCCAGCGCGAGGCGCGCGGCCTCGGCCGTCATCACGCATTCGTCGCGGCGCGCATCGGCGGCCGCGAGATCCGCCTCGAGCCGCGTGATCTCGGCACGACGCTGGAGCGGCCCCGGCCCGGTGGCCGTACCGGGCAGGAACACGGCACCCCGCTCGTCGATGAACGCTTCACCACTGTCGATGGCGCGCACCTTGCCCAGCAGCGCACGCACCCACCGCGACGCGGCGCCGGACGACTGCACGCTGCCCGCGAGGGCATCGGCGTCGGCGCCGAGGTCGGTCACGACATCGAGCGGCAGCAGCAGCAGCGGACCGGGCTGCGTGTCCGCGTGCCACCGGCGCACGGCGGCGGCGGCATCGGTGTCGCGCACGACGATGGCGTGCATGGTGGCGCCGAGGTAGCGCTCCACCAGCTTGGCGGCCTCGCCATCGGCGGTGAGGAAGTCGGTGAGCGGACCGAGCACGGCGCCTTCGCCGAAGCGCTCACGTTCCTTGAGCAGCTTGGCCGCCGACGGGGCCAGGCCCACCCGTTCCCGCTCGAGGGCGGCGAGCGCGTTCAACCGGCCCTCGAGTGCGGTACGCGACTGCACCGCGCTGGCCAGCGCACTGCGTGCTTCGGCATCGGCGGTGCGCGCGGTGGCGGCGGCCAACCGCGCGCCTTCCAAGGCGTGCAACGCATCCTGTGCATTGGCCTGCGTGATCGACACCTGCTCGCGGGCGGCGATCAGCTCGCGTTCCGTGACGTCGAGCGCGTCGGCCAGCTGCTGGCG
>JARIEX010000024.1 GCA_031127095.1 Gemmatimonadota bacterium | reverse complement strand
TCGAAGACGGGCGCCTCGAGATCATCGCGCAGATCGGCGACACCCTCGGCGCCGTCATTGAAGCGGAGCCAGAGTCGGTAGGCGGAGACGACACGCGCGTCGGTGACGTGGAGAATGGCGGGGACGATGACGGACATGTGCCTATTCCCATGGAGCGATGGGGACCACGGGGAGGCCGAGTCGAGCCCGGTCCCAGTTAGCCCTGAGGTCATCACGTGAATAATCCCACCATTCAAGCAGCAATGCCAGCGGACCTGGCGGCATGGCGATCGCGAATGCACCTTGGGCGTAATGACAACGATTCAGCAGCGTGTGGTCGCGGCGGTGATTCGTGATGGTGACCGTTTTCTGATATGCCAACGTCCGTCCCACAAGCGCCACGGCGGCCTCTGGGAGTTTCCCGGCGGCAAGTGCGAAGCCGGCGAGACTGACGAGCAGGCGGTCACTCGAGAGCTGGCCGAGGAACTCGGCGTCGAGGTGTCGGCTGTCGGAGACGCACTCTTCTCGGCCTCAGATCCCGACTCGCCATTCGTCATTGCGTTTCTCCCCGTCGGCATCAGTGGAGAGCCCCTCTGTATCGAGCACGCGGCACTCGCTTGGGCATCTCGACACGAAATGACCGCATACGAACTCGCCCCGAGCGATGCGCGCTTCGTGAACTTTCTCGGACACGATGAATGAGCTTACCCATTGGCCTGTACGATCAGCTCGTAACTGAAGAGTTGGCCGCGCGACTGAACACGATGGGCGATGCAGCACAAACGGACGAACTCGCCAGCGGAGAAGCGGCCGGCCCACTGCTCGACCTCTTGTCGAACACGATGTCACGACTGCTGGAGTCGTTCGAAACCGACCCGCGCGATTCGCTGCTCAAGCAGTTGGAGCTCGTGAACGGCGTACTGTCGCACCTTCGCCAGCAGATGAGCGGCGAAGGGCGCGACGCCATCGCGCTTCCACAGGCACCAGCTCGCAGGCTGCGCGCGATCCGCGTGGGCGGCGAGGAAGCGCGCCTCCCCGAGACCGGTCTCGCCGCTCCGTGGCTGTTCACGGCGGCGAAAGCTTCCCCATCGCTCTACCACGAAATTCAGCGTGAGGCGACCGACTGCGATCAGATCGACATTCTGGTCAGCTTCATCACCGTGTCTGGGGTGCGAAAGTTGATGGAGGTGTTGCAGCGTGCGACCGCGCCAGATGCGAGCGGCGTGGGGCGGACGCGCATACGCGTATTAACAACGACCTATACCGGAGCAACGGAGCAGGTCGCCTTGGACATGCTCGCTCGACTTACTGGATGTGAAGTAAAGGTCTCGCTGGACGGGCGACGGACGCGCTTGCACGCAAAGGCCTGGATCTTCCATCGCGCCACCGGCTTTGGTTCGGCCTACATCGGGAGCGCGAATCTCTCGGGCGCAGCGCTACTCGGGGGGCTGGAGTGGACCGTCAAGCTCACGGAACACACCCAGCGTGTCATTTATGAACGGGCGAAGGCGCACTTCGAGACGCTCTGGGAAGACAATGAATTCTCTCGATATGATCCGGATGATGCCGAGTGCCATCAAACGCTGGCCCGCGCCCTCTCGAAAGAAACAGGGCGCTCCGACTCGAGCACGCCCGTGTTGTTCGACATCACGGCAAAGCAGTACCAAACGGACATTCTCGAGCAGCTCCAATTTGAACGGGCACACGGAAGAACCCGGAACCTGCTCGTTGCCGCCACCGGCACGGGAAAGACCGTCATGGCGGCGCTCGACTACAAAGAGCAAGTACGCACAGCGGGCTCACGGCCGCGATTGCTTTTTGTGGCACACCGGGAAGAGCTGCTCTCGCAAGCGCTCACCACATACCGTGCGGTACTCCGCGACTACAGCTTTGGGGCAACGCTGGTTGGTGGACAACAGCCGGATTCCTTCGACCACCTGTTCGCCAGCATTCAAAGCCTGACATCGCAGCGAATCGTCGAACGGTTGGGTGCCACGCATTGGCACACCGTCGTCATCGACGAATGCCATCGCATCGCCGCGCCACAATTTGACGCCCTCGCGCGCGGCGTGCAGCCCAAGCTCTTGCTCGGCCTAACGGCTACGCCAGAGCGCACCGATGGAGTCCCGATCGCGACGTATTTTGATTCGCGACCGGATGGGGCGCCCGCTGCCGAGCTTCGACTGTGGCAAGCACTGGATCTCCAGTTGCTGGCGCCGTTCGAATATTTCGGATGCAACGACGAGACCGACTTCTCAGATGTGCAGTGGAACGGCACCGGTGAGACGGCGGCGCTGGACAGGCTCCTCACGGGCAATCACGTGCGCGCTCTCATGGTGATCCACGAGTGGAATCGCCTGTCCGGAGATGCGAGAGCCACGAAGGCTATCGTCTTCTGCGTCTCAGTGAATCACGCTCGGTTCATGACCGAGCAGTTCGAGAAGGCGGGGCTGCCGGTCGTGTGTCTCACCGGCGACTCGTCAGACGTGGAACGGAGGGAGGCACCGCAACGCCTCGCGCGCGGTGAAATCTGCGCGATCGTCACCGTCGACTTGTACAACGAAGGTGTCGACATCCCAAGCGCCGACACCCTGCTTTTTCTTCGCCCGACGCAGAGTGCATTGGTGTTCCAGCAGCAACTCGGACGCGGGCTGCGCCTCCACGACGGGAAGACCAGCTGCCTCGTGCTCGACTTCGTGGGACGCCATCGGTCGGACTTCCGATTCGACAAGCTGATATCCTCGGTTACAGGCCTGAGCCGACGCGAAGTGCTGAAGGGACTCGAGGAGGGGTTCTCGACCTTGCCTAGTGGATGCCACATCCATCTCGAGGCACAGGCGCGTGATCGTGTGCTCGCGAATCTCCGATCAGCGACACAACAGCCGTGGGGACGGCTGCGCAACGAGCTGCAGAGCTATGCCGCGATGACGGGGCGCGTCTCGGTGCGGCTCGCCGATTTTCTGCACGATCAGGACATCGAGTTATCCGAGATCTATCGTGAATCGACGCCCAGCGGCTGGACGTCGCTGCGCCGCGCCGCAGGCTTGCTCCCACGCGACGAGGCCAGCGAGCCTGAGGCACTCACGTCGCGTTCACTTCGCCATCTGCTGCACGTCGACGATCCCGCTCAGATCAGCGTCATTCGGAGAGTCGCGGAAGCGGGGAGCAGCTATACGTCGTCGAGTACGGAGGAAGGCTTGCGGGCCCAGATGCTCACCTATCAAGTCGAACACGCGGGCAACCACACAATCGCGGATTTCACGAGAAAGCTCGAGGGTGAGCCGTACGTTCGAGGAGAGCTGAGTGAGCTGGCTGACGTCCTTGAATCACGAAGCCGCGTCGTTCAGCGCGCCATCCCCGGATTCCACGATGTCCCGCTGGTGCTGCACGCGCGATACGAGCGTCGCGAGATTCTCACCGCCATCGGCCTGCACACCGCCACGGCTCGTCCGGCCTCCCGCGAAGGCGTGCTTCGTCTTCAGGAGCACAAGGTCGAGGTGATGTTTGTCACGCTCGACAAGTCCGACGGATTTCGCGATCAAGTCGCGTATCACGACTACGCCGTCAGTCCCACGCGCTTTCATTGGGAAACGCAGAACTCGGCCGGTCCGAACACGGCCGCTGGTCGGCGCTACATCGAAAGCGCCACGAACGGCTGGACGTTCCAACTCTTCGTGCGCGAGACGCCCAAGCACGCCTTTGTCGCCTGCGGTGGCGTGCGCGTTGCGAAGCCCACCGACGTGTCCGGCGAGCGCCCCATGTCGATCTTCTGGACGCTCGATGTGCCGCTACCCCTCGCGGTGTTCGGCGCGTTCAGCGTGCTCAAGCTGGGGCGCTAGTCAGTCTCCACTGTATAACCGTTCTAATGTGATGGCCTCTATATCCGCTCGGTCTTTGATGACGGCGCTCAGCGCTGCGTCGAACGTGCGCCCGAACAGAAGCAGCTTGCACGCCGCCGCACGGGGGCCGAGCGCGGCGCGTGCCTGCTCGAGCCGCTGGAGATGCCACGTCGTGAGCGTCTCGCCAACCTTTGCCTCGCCGATGGCGTGCACGGTGCGCTGAGACGGCACCGCACCGTCATCGGCGGCCACCACCACATCGAGTTGCTGCTCACGGTCGTCGGACATGGTCAGCACAGTCGAGCCAACGTGATCGGGAGATCCCCCAAGCGTGCGGCGTGTGGCGAAGTGCTGAGTCCAGTAGCGGGCCATCGTTTCGAAGCTGGGGCCAAGCACCTGTGAACGAAACGTGGGTTCGATGTCGGCCCAGATCGCACCGGCATCCGCGCTATGGCGAGCCAATCGAGCGTGGTGACGTCGCGTGACCGCGTAGTGAAAGCGAAGGAGTGAGTCACCGGGATGGTACGTCGGACGCCGGTCGCGGATCGGGTCGTCGACGCGGACCACAAGTTCGGCCGCGATCAGTGCGTCAACGATTGGCAGCAGTGAAGCGCTGGCGGTCTTCACGTACGCACACAGTGAGCTCCACGCGTGATGACCCGTCGCGATGCCGGCCAGTGTCGCGTGATACAAGTTGATCTTACGTGCCTTCGACATCGCCGGGTCTTCGCTGAGCAAGAGCTCGATCTCGCTGAACAGTGGTGCGGCCGGTGACAACACACGACGGCAGATCCACCGCGTAAAATCATGCGCATCCGCGGGCATATCGTGCTCGGACATTTCACGCGCATACGCGGCGACGCCACCGATCGTGGCGAAGGCGGCGACGGCGGTCGGCAGCTGTTCGATACCGTGAAGTTCGCGTGCGACGCGATAGTCGAACGGTGAGACGCGCAGATCCAATCCGGCGCGGCCTCGCAGAGGCGCCGTACCGGCGAGTAGCTGACTCATCACGGTGATCGCCGAGCCGCAGAGAATCAGTCGCGCACGTGATTCGCCGCGCGATGGCCGCCGGGTGCCGAGCGCGCGTTGGATGATCGATGCCAGCTCCGGCGTGTGCTCCAGCAGGTACGGGAACTCATCGAGGATCACCGGTCGCTCGCGCGTTTCACCAAGCAACAGCAGCGCCTCGATCCCGCGCTCCCAGTCAGCAAGGGCGAGCGGCGCCGCCGCGCCCTGAAATTCACCGAGTCGCTCGCCGAGATCGCGCAGGGCTTCTGCGCTCGAGCCGCGGATCGCCTGATAGTAGAAACCGCCGGTCTGCTCGGCGAGCGTCTCCAACAAGTACGACTTCCCCACACGACGACGCCCCCACACGAGGCCGAGGCTTGGGCCGGATACGCCACTGGTGGCGAAGGCGGTGAGGGCATCCCACTCCGCCGTGCGACCGATCATCGCGGGGGCGTTAGGCGTGCGCAGGCCGGATTGCGGCAAGAATTTAACCATGGCACACTAAACTATAGTATACCATGGTTAATAGCGAGAGGGGTTGGAATGCCGCCCCTATCGCACCACCTGAATCCCCACGCCGACATCAAGGCGCTCCCAGGCGCGATCGGCGGTCACCACACTCGCACCGAACTGCACCGCCGTCGCGAGGCACGTTGCGTCGCCTAACGAGAGGCCGGCCCATCGCGCTTGCGCATGGAGTTCGCCGGCGAGCAACGCGGTTTCAGTGTCCGCGCTCACGACGATCAGCTGCAAGTCGTCGATGAACGCGCGACAGCCTGCCATACTCATGCCGCGTTGACGCAGCTTGCTCACCACTTCGGTGAGATTGGCAACCGTGATTCCCACCTGCGGACGGGAGAGCGCCAGCAGCACCTGCTCTGCCCCGTCCTCGTTGAACGCGACCGCGAGCAGTGCTGACGCGTCCAGCAGCAGCGCGACCTTCACGACGGTCGGCGCAACGTCTGCAGCACCAACGGCAGGTCCACGCGCACCGGCGGCCCGTCCTCGGCCATCGCCGACTCCCAATAGCCCGCGCGATCGGACAGGAATTCGTCGACCTCGGTCCCACTGGACTCCGGCGCACGGATAGCCGCGAGACGCTCACGCACACGGCGCACCGCCGCCCGTCGCGATCGAAGCACCAGATCATCGCCATCGATGAGCAGCGTGATCTCGTCGCCGGCGCGCAGTCCGAGCGCCTCGCGCACGACCGCCGGAATGACGATCCGCCCGTTCGCTTCGACCTTCGCCGTATATCGACCGTGCGGCTTATCGTATTCCATCACATGAAGTTACAAGAGTTTTTGACAGGTTGCAATACTTTGCCAGTTTTGGCAGATATGTCATTTCGTGCACGACCACGTGGCCAATCGGCGCCCTCACGCCCCACCCCCGCACGCACTACCATCTCGACATGCCGATCCCCCGCGCGTTCCACGCCCTGCGCCGCTCGCTCGCGATCATCGCCGGCGCGATCACCCTCGGCGCCTGCCATCGCGCGCCCCCCGCCAGCGCCACGCCGGGCTCGTCACCCGCCGCCGCCCGGGCACTCCTCCTCGACCCCACGAACGCCGAGTTCACCCGCCCCGCCCCACCGGTCTCACGGCTCCGATTCGAGACCACCCAAGGCGTGTTCGTGCTCGAACTGCACCGCGACTGGGGACCGCTCGGCGCCGACCGCCTCTACAACCTCGCCCGGCTCGGCTACTTCACCGACACCCGCTTCCACCGCGTGCGCGTCGCCTCCATCGCGCAGTGGGGACTGCATGGCGATTCGGCCGTGAACGCCGCGTGGAAGGGACGCTATCTGCGCGACGACCCACCGCGTTCGCACAACACGCGCGGCACCTTCGCCTTCTCGTACGAGGGCCCGGGGCGCGAGCACACGCGCAACACGCAGATCTACGTGAACCTCGCCGACAATCCGCGCAACGACGCTGAGCCGTTCACGGTACTGGGCACCGTCGTGGAAGGGATGGCGGTGCTCGATCGTCTTTACAGCGGCTACGGCGAGGACTCCGGCAGCGGCGTGCGACAGGGCAAGCAGGGCCCGCTCGAACGTGGGGGCAATGCGTACATGGACCGCGCATTCCCGAAGCTCGATCGGATTCGTCGCGTCGTGATCACCCGACCGTAAGTACCAATGCGCACGAACGGACGGTGCTATGTTTTCGCCATCGCCTGCCCCCCTTCTGCGTCTCGCTCCATGACTCTTCACCGCCCTCGAGCGCCCCGGGCTGTTCTGCTGTCGTTGGCGCTGGTCGGCTGCTCGGCCGGTACGCCCGCACCGGTCGCGCCCACGCCACCGGTGGTGCCGCCCGCGGTGACACCCCAACCGCCGGTGGTCTGGACCACCGCCGCGGTGAGCGCGCCGCGCGTGCAGTATCGCACGTTCTCGAGCGCCGTCGCGCGTGCCACGGTGAGTTACCACGTGTACACGCCCGTGCAGTACGACAGCGAGCCCACGCGACGGTTCCCGGTCCTCTACTGGCTGCATGGCAGCGGGAGTGGGCTGGCCGGCGTCCCGGTGTTCGCGTCGTACCTCGACGAGGCCATCCGTGCCGGACGCATACCCCCCATGCTGATCGTATTTCCCAACGGCATGGCGTCGAGCATGTGGGCCGACTCCAAGGACGGACGCGTGCCGATGGAGTCGATGCTGGTGCGCGATCTGGTGCCGCAGATCGACGCGACGTTCCGCACCCAAGCCACCCGCGACGGCCGGTTGCTGGAAGGTTTCAGCATGGGCGGTCTCGGTGCCGCACGACTGGGATTGCGCTACCCCGAGGTTTTCGGTGCCATGTCGATGCTGGGGGCGGGCCCGCTCGATCTCGACTTCAACGGGCCGCGCGCCACGGGCAATCCCGCTGAGCGTGCCCAGATTCTGCGCGACGTATATAGCGACGACATGAGCTATTACATCGCGCAGAATCCGTTCACGGTGGCGGAGCAGTACGCCGCCACCATTCGCGGGACACCGCGGGCGCTGACCCGCTTTCGGCAGGTGGTCGGCTCGCTGGACTTCACGTTGCCGGCCAACGAGGAGTTCCGCGCGCATGTCTCACGGCTGGCGATCGTGCAGGAGTACTTTTTAGTGCCCAACGTCGAACACAACGTCATGGGGTTGTTCGAGGTGCTCGGCGATCGGAACTGGGCGTTCTATCGCGCGGTGTTCGGCGCGCGCTGAGCATCACGGCAGGTTCATCCCTTCATCACCCGAGGTTCGCATGTCCGAGTCGGTCTCTCGTCGTCAATGGCTCGTCAACACCGGCATCGGCGTCGCCGGCGGCCTGGCATTGCCCGGACTACTGCCGGCCATGGAGGCCACGCGTGTCCTCGGCGGCGTCTCGTATGGCGAACTGCTCAATCAACTGGAACGCGACGTCACGACCATGCGTCGCGCAGCCGGACCGATCCGGTTGTGCTACAACGAGAATCCGTTCGGGATGTCGCCCAAGGCGAAAGACGGGCTGATGGCGTCATGGACGCAGCACGCCTGGTATGATCCGCCAATCCGGGCCGAACTGCGCGCCACGTTTGCGAAACATGTCGGCGTACCGGTGGATCATGTGCTGGTCACCCAAGGCTCGAGCGAAGTCTTGGCAACCCTCGCGCTGGCCTACGGACAGAATGGCGGGAAGATCGTCGCCCCGTGGCCCACCTTCGAAGACCTGCCACGCTACGGGACCACGCTCAACGCCGCCGTGCACAAGGTGCCACTCGACGATCGTTTCGATCACGATCTGTACGCCATGGATGCCAAGATCGGCAACGACACGAAGCTGGTATTCCTGTGCAACCCCAACAATCCCACGGCAACGCTGAACGACGACCAGGCCTTGCGCGACTTCGTGAAAACGAATGCCAAGCGCACCACGGTCATCGTGGACGAGGCGTACTACGATTTTGTCGACACGCCGAATTACCGCTCCATGGTCGATCTGGTGCTCGCGGGTGAACCCATCATCGTGTCACGGACCGCGAGCAAGATCCACGGACTCGCCGGCCTTCGCGTGGGATTTGCCGTGGCGCGCCCGGATATTCTCGCCAAGCTCTCGTCGTACGTGACCGGCGACCCCAACGTCTTCGGTCTGCACGCGGCCAATGCGTCCCTGCAAGACGACGAATATCAGTCGTTCATCAAGCAGAAGAACCGCGAAGGCCGTGCGCTGTTGATCTCGGCGTTGAAGACGATGGGCCGGAAGGTCACCGATTCACAAACCAATTTCGTGTTTTTCCATGCGGGGCAGCCGGTCGAGACGGTGCAAGCGGCCGCGCTGGCCAAGGGCTTCCGTATCGGTCGCGCGTTTCCGCCGTATACCGACTGGTGCCGCGTCAGCATCGGCACGCCCGAGGAAATGCGGCAGTTCGCCGCGATCCTGCCGACTATTCTGTAACCGCGCGACCGGCCGTAGGCCCTCTGGGGCCTGCGGCGGCTGGCCGAATCCTTGATATTTGAAGTAATCGACCGTACCGTCGGGCAGGGGTAGAGGGACGCATTTCCATGGAGCCGTCGCGGTGAACGTTCTCATTGTTGGTGGAGGCCCGGGCGGCCTGTATGCCGCGCTGCTCATGAAGCGGCGTCATCCGCACGCCGTCGTCACGGTACTCGAACGCAACCGCCCCGACGACACGTTCGGCTGGGGCGTCGTGCTCTCCGACCAGACCGTCGCCAACCTGCGTGCCGCCGATCCGGAGAGCGGCGCCGACATCACCGCCGCCCTGCACCGCTGGGATGACATCGACGTCCGCTTCGCCGGCCGCTCCATGCGCTCGGGCGGGCACGGCTTCAGCGGCGTGGGACGCAAGCGGCTGCTGGCGCTGCTGCAGGAGCGCTGCCGCGCGCTGGGCGTGCGGCTGCGCTTCGAACACGATCTCCCCCCCGATCGCCTCGAGGCCGTGATCGCCGAGGAGCGGGCCGAGCTGGTCATCGTCGCCGACGGCATCAACAGCCGGCTGCGTGAACGCTTCGCCGAGACGTATCACCCCGACGTGGAGCTGCGCCGCTGCCGCTACGTCTGGCTGGGTACGCCGAAATTGTTCGACGCCTTCACCTTCGCCTTCGTGGAAACGCCGCACGGCTGGTTCCAGGCGCACGCGTATCAGTTCGACGGCGCGATGAGCACCTTCATCGTGGAGACGCCGCAGGAGGTGTGGGAGCAGGCCGGCATCGCCGACATGACGGGTGGCGAATCCATCGCGTTTTGCGAGTCGCTCTTCGCCGACGTCCTCGGCGGCGAACCCCTCATCAGCAACGCGGCGCATCTGCGCGGCTCAGCGCAGTGGATCCGCTTTCCGCGCGTCACCTGTGCCGACTGGGTGCACTGGCACGACGCCCCGCACGGCCGCGTCCCGCTCGTGCTGCTGGGCGACTCCGCCCACACGGCGCACTTCAGCATCGGCTCCGGCAGCAAGCTGGCCCTCGAAGACGCCATCGCCCTCGACCGTCAGCTGGCCGCGCACCCCGGCGACATCGCCGCCGCGCTGGGCCGCTATCAGGCCGAGCGCTCGGTGGAGGTGCTCAAGCTCCAGAATGCCGCCCGCAACTCCACGGAGTGGTTCGAACACGTGGACCGCTACGCACAGCTGGCCCCTGAGCAGTTTGCGTACTCGCTACTCACCCGCTCACAGCGCATCTCGCACGAAAATCTGCGCGTACGCGACGCCGCGTACGTGAGTGCCTTCGAGCGGTGGTTCGCACAGCAGTCGGGGCTCACGGTGGCCCCCGATGCCGCGGCGCCGCCGGCGATCTTCACGCCCTTCACGGTGCGCGGCGTCACGCTCCCCAACCGGATCGTGGTCAGCCCCATGGCGCAGTACTCCGCCACCAACGACGGCATGCCCACCGACTGGCATTTGGTGCATCTGGGCGCCCGCGCCACCGGCGGCGCGGGGCTCGTGATGACGGAGATGACCTGCGTGGCCCCCGATGCGCGCATCACCCCGGTGTGTCCCGGCCTGTGGGACGACGACCAGCGCGACATGTGGGCGCGCATCGTGCGCTTCGTGCACGAGCACACGCCGGCGAAGATCGGACTGCAGCTGGGACATGCTGGCGCCAAGGGTGCCACCAAGACCATGTGGGACGGCATCGACCAGCCGCTCGAGAGCGGTGCGTGGCCACTCATCGCGCCGTCGGAGACGCAGTACCTCGACGGCGTGTCGCAGGTGGCGCGCGAGATGACGCCCGACGACATGCGCCGCGTGATCGGCGAATTCGTGCAGGCGGCCGAGCGTGGCGCGGCGGCGGGCTTTGACTGGCTCGAGCTGCACTGCGCGCACGGCTATCTGCTGTCGGCGTTCCTGTCGCCGCTCACCAATCAGCGCACCGACGCCTACGGCGGCGACCTCGCTGCGCGCGCGAAGTTTCCGCTCGAAGTCTTTGCGGCCGTACGCGCCGTCTGGCCGGTGGAACGGCCGATCTCCGTGCGCATCTCGGCCCACGACTGGACCACTGGCGGCAACACCGATGATCACGCCGTGGCGATCGCAGGCCTGTTCCGTGACGCCGGCGCGGACATGATCGACGTGTCCGCCGGACAGGTCGTCAAGCGTGAACGGCCCGTGTACGGCCGCATGTGGCAAACCCCGTTCGCCGATCGCGTGCGGCAGGAAGCGGGCATTGCCACGATCGCGGTGGGGGCGATCACCGACGCCGACCAAGCCAACGGCATTATCGCCTCCGGCCGCGCCGATCTCGTGGCCATCGGTCGGCCGCATCTCACCAACCCCGCGTGGACGCTCATGGAAGCGGCCAAGTTCGGGTATGCCGGTGCCACGTGGCCCGTGCAGTATCTGTACGGCAAGACGCAGCTGGACCGTCTCATCGAGCGCGAGCGCGCGATGCAGGCCGCGGCGGAGGGAGCACCTCCCACCGGAGAGCTCACATGAGCCGGCCCACGAGCGATTCCACGCTGGCGTTGGCCGCCCGCCATGCTCTGGTGACCGGTGCCAACCGGGGGATCGGGGCGGCGATTGCCCGCTCGCTCTCGGCGGCGGGCGCCCGGGTGACGCTGCTGGTGCGCGACGCCGCGCGCGGCGAAGCGGTGGCGGCCACGCTGCCGGGGCCCACCGCCGTCGTGGTGGCGGATGTCACCGACCGCGACGCCCTGCTGGCCGCCTGCGCGGCGGCGGCGGAGGCGCTGGGTCCCATCGACATTTTGGTAAACAACGCCGGCACTGCCGAGTCGGCGCCGTTCCTTAAAAGCGACGACGCGCTGTTTCAGCGCATGATGGCCATGCACGTGATGGGACCGGTGCACGCCACGCAGGCGGTGCTCCCCGGCATGCTCACGCGCGGCAGCGGTCACGTGATCAACGTGGCCAGCGTGGCGGGGCTCATGGGCGCGCCGTACGTCACCGCCTACACGGCTGCCAAGCACGCCATGGTGGGGCTCACGCGATCACTGGCCGCCGAAGTGGGACCGCGCGGGGTATCGGTGCAGGCCGTGTGTCCAGCCTACACCGACACCGATCTCGTGCAGGGCGCGGTGTCGTGGATCGTGGCGCGCACCGGCCGCACGCCGGAGGAGGCGCTGCACTCCATTCTCACCGATGCCGGTCAATCGCGCATTGTGACGTCGGAGGAGGTGGCCGAGGTCGTGCTCGCCCTGTGCACCGCACCGGCTGGCACGCCCGTGGGGCAGGCGATCGTGGTGGACGGCCGTCCACCGGTGATCGCCAGGTGAGCGCCGCGCAGGATTCGCTGCGGCTCTGGCTGCGACTGTTCAGTACCACCACGCTCGTCGAGCGTGAGCTCGATCGTGCGCTCAAGCGCGAGTTCGGTTCCACGCTGCCGCGCTTCGACTTGCTGGCCCAGCTTGAGCGCGCCCCCGAGGGGCTGCGCATGGGCGAACTCTCCGAACGTATCCTCACCACCGGCGGCAACGTCACGTGGCTGGTGCGCGCGCTCGAGGCCGACAAGCTCGTCACGCGACGCGTATCGCCCACCGACAAGCGCGCCGCGGTCGTGCGTCTCACCGCAGCGGGCAAGCGGCACTTCGCCGCCATGGCGCGCGCCCACGAACGCTGGATCGCCGACATCTTCGCCGCGCTGCCGGCGGCGGACCGGCGCGCGATGCACGCGCGGCTGGGCGTCGTGAAAGACCGTATCCGTTCCCCGAGGACGACCGCATGACCAATCCGATGGCCGCGATGCGGCAGCCCATGGCCGCTCTCATGCCGCAGCACTTCGCGTGGTCCACCGCGCACGACGGGCGCGTGGGGGTCATCACGCTCAACCGTCCGTCGCGCAAGAATCCGCTCACCTTTGCATCGTACGCCGAGTTGCGCGATCTCTTCCGCGATCTCAGCTACGCGTCGGACATTCGCGCCATCGTGCTCACGGGCGCGGAGCACAATTTCTGCTCGGGCGGCGACGTATTCGACATCATCGAGCCGCTCACGCGCATGGCAGTACCCGAGCTGCTGGCCTTCACGCGCATGACGGGTGACTTGGTGAAGGCCATGCGTGCCTGCCCGCAGCCGATCATCGCCGCCGTGGACGGCGTGTGTGCCGGGGCCGGAGCGATTCTCGCCATGGCGTCGGATATGCGTCTCGCGACACCGCAGGCGCGCACCGCGTTTCTGTTTTCGCGTGTGGGGCTGGCCGGTTGCGACATGGGCGCGTGCGCGCTGCTGCCACGCATCATCGGGCAGGGGCGCGCGTCGGAGCTGCTCTACACCGGCCGCACCATGGACGCCGCCGAAGGCGAGCGGTGGGGCTTCTACAATGCCATCGTTGAGCGCGACGTGCTGCTGGCCGAAGCCATCACGCGCGCCGGTGATCTCGCCAACGGCCCGGCGTTTGCGCACAGCATGACGAAAACCATGCTGCAACAGGAGTGGAACGTGTCGGTTGATCAGGCTATCGAGATGGAAGCGCAGGCGCAGGCGCTGTGCATGGGCACGCAGGACTTCCGGCGGGCCTTTGAGGCCTTCGCGGCCAAGCAGTCCCCCGTGTTCGAGGGGAACTGATCATGCACGCCGCGATCGATCATCTGGCCTGGCCGTTCTTCGACGACACGCATCGTGCCCTCGCGACAGCGGTTACCGAGTGGACGGCGGCACAGGGCACCGAGCCCGTGGCGCACACCGAAGCCGACGTGGACGACGCCTGCCGCGCGTGGGTGCGCCGGCTGGGCGCAGCGGGGTGGCTCCGCTACTGCGTGCCGGAACCGTGGGGCGGCGCGCTCCCCACGCTCGACTCGCGCGCGTTGTGTGTTTTGCGCGAAGCACTGGCCGCGCATGATGGACTCGCCGATTTCGCCTTCGCCATGCAAGGGCTGGGCTCGGGCGCGATCACGCTGGGCGGCAGCGATTCCATGCGGGCCGAATGGTTGCCCCGGGTGGCATCAGGCCACGCCATTGCCGCCTTTGCGCTGTCGGAACCCGACGCCGGATCGGATGCCGGCGCGATGCGGCTGCGCGCCACGCGCACGGAGGCCGGCTGGCAACTCGACGGCGAGAAGACGTGGATCTCCAACGGCGGCATCGCCGACTTTTACTGCGTGTTCGCGCGCAGCGGCAGCGAGCCCACCGGCGCCAAGGGGATCAGTGCGTTTCTGGTGCGGGCCGAGACGCCGGGGCTCCGCGTGGCGGAACGTATCACGGTGATGTCGCCGCATCCGCTCGCGCTGCTGTCGTTCGATACGTGCGTGGTGCCGCACGATGCGCTGCTGGGCGTCGAAGGCGAAGGCTTTGCCCTCGCCATGCGCACGCTCGACATCTTCCGCGTGTCGGTGGCCGCGGCGGCGACCGGCTTTGCGCGGCGCGCGATGCACGAGGCCCTGCAGCACGCCGACACGCGCGCGATGTTCGGCGCCACACTCGGCGCCCAACCGTTGGCGCAGGCGATGCTGGGCGATATGGCCACCGACCTCGACGCGGCGGCACTGCTCACGTACCGCGCGGCGTGGCACCGTGATACCCAGCCCGGACGCAGCACCGGCGTGGCCGCGAAGGCCAAACTGGGCGCCACCGAACTCGCGCAGCAGATCATCGACCGCGCGCTGCAGCTGCACGGCGGACGCGGCGTGCGCGTGGGAGAGATGGTGGAGCGGCTGTACCGCGACGTGCGGGCGCTGCGCATCTACGAAGGGGCCACTGAAGTGCAGCGCCTCCTCGTGGGGCGCGAATCGCTGAAATCCCATCGTGCCGTCTGAGATGATGCCATGACTACACCCACCCCGCTGATGCTGCACCCCAGTGGTATGCGCGACGGATTCGCCCGCGCGCAGTTGCCGCCCGCTGACCAGTGGCCGGTGCTGCACCTCGAGGGCGTGTATCACGCGCCCCCACGTCTCAATGCCGCCGTGGAGCTGCTCGACCGCGCCGTGACCGAGGGGTTCGGCGATCGCGTGGCACTCGTCACCCCCGACGGCCGGGGCGGCTGGGAGGAAACCACCTACGCGCAGCTGCAGGCGCAGGTCGACGCACTCGCACACGTGCTGGTGCACGATCTCGCACTCGTATCGGGCAACCGCGTGCTCGCGCGCGGCTTCAATGGCCGCTGGATGACGGTGGTGTGGTTGGCCACGCTCAAGGCCGGCATGGTGGCGGTGACCACCATGCCGATGCTGCGGGCGGGCGAACTGCGCACGGTCATGGAACGGTCGCAGTGCAACGCGGCGCTGTGCGACGTGCGCCTGTTGGATGATCTGGCCAGTGCGGCGGCCGGTATGCCGGGGCTGCACGCGGTACGCTGCTGGGGTGGCGAGGGCGCCGACGGCTTGGAGCGCGCCATGACGCAGCACACCGCTCCGTTCACGGCCTGTGCCACGGCGAGCGACGACGTGGCACTCATCGCGTTCACGTCGGGCACCACCGGCGTCCCCAAAGGGTGCCTGCACTTTCATCGTGACGTCATGGCCATGTGCCATGGCGCGGCGCGGCAGCTGCTCGACATCCGCGCCGATGACCGCTGCATCGGCACACCGCCCATCGCCTTCACCTTCGGGCTGGGTGGGCTGGTGTGCTTTCCCATGGCGGCGCGCGCCTCGGTGGTACTGCTGGAGAAGGCCACACCGGAATCGCTGCTCGACACCATCGCCGCGACGCGGGCCACGATCAGCTTCACGGCCCCCACGTTCTACCGGCACATGGCGCTGGCCGTCGCTGCCGCGCCCGGGCGCTTCGACACGTCATCGCTGCGCGTGTGCGTGTCGGCTGGCGAGGCGCTCCCCGATGCCACCCGCACCCTGTGGCGCGACGCCACCGGCATCGAAATGCTCGATGGCATCGGCGCCACGGAGCTCATCCACATCTTCGTCGGCGCGGCCGGTGCCGACTGGCGGCGCGGTGCGATTGGCCGCGCCGTTCCCGGCTACGAGGTGGCGGTGCTGGACGACAACCTGCAGCCGGTGCCAACCGGCACGGTGGGGCGACTGGCCGTGCGGGGACCCACGGGGTGCCGCTATCTCGCCGACGCGCGGCAAACCACCTATGTGCAGCACGGCTGGAATCTCACCGGCGACGCCTGCACCATGGACGCCGACGGCTACGTGTACTTCACGTCGCGCACCGACGATCTGATCATTTCGGCCGGCTACAACATCGGCGCCCCCGAGGTGGAAGGCGCGTTGCTGCAGCATGCCGCGGTGGCCGAGTGCGCGGTGGTGGGACAGCCCGATCCGGAGCGCGGCCAAGTGGTGTCGGCGTACGTGGTGCTGCGCGCCGGCATCGACGGGGACGCCGCCCTGGTGCGCACGCTGCAGGATCACGTGAAAGCCACCATCGCGCCGTACAAGTATCCCCGGCAGCTGCACTTCGTGGCCGCGTTGCCCAAAACCGACACCGGCAAGCTGCAGCGCTTCCGCCTCAAGGAGACCACCTGATGCACCGCACCCTGCAACCGGCCAGCTGGCCGCGCCCGCGCGGCTATGCCAACGGCGTCTCGGCGCGTGGACGCACCATTCACGTGGCGGGACAGATCGGCTGGGATGCCAACGAACAGCTGGTGAGCACCGACTTCGTGGCGCAGGCACGGCAGGCACTGCACAACATCCTCGCCGTGCTGGCGTGCGACCACGCGGGGCCCGAGCACCTCGTGCGGCTCACGTGGTACGTGACCGACCGCGAGGCGTACCGCGCCAGCGGCGCCGCGCTGGGCGAGGCGTACCGCGACATCATCGGCCGGCACTACCCGGCCATGTCGGCGGTGCAGGTGTGCGCCCTGATGGAAGCCGGGGCGCTGGTGGAAATCGAGGCCACCGCCATCGTGCCCGACGACGCGCCACCGGCCGGCGAGTTGGCGTGAGCGTGGAGGACATGCCCCCAAGCGCGGGCGCCGCCCCCGCCGACCTGCGCATCAGCGCCGTGGACGACGGGGTCGTGACGATCACGATCGCCCGCCCCGAGGCGCGCAACGCGTTGCGCCACCAAACCATGATCGAGCTGGCCGATGCCATCACGGCGGCCGACCGCGACGAGGCCGTGCGCTGTATCGTGCTGGCCGGCGGGGAGAAGGCGTTCGCGGCCGGCGCGGACATCGCCGAGATGATCGCGCTGGACGGCCCGGCGCTGGAGCAGCATCCGCGCACCGAGGCCTGGCGCCGGATCTGGGCGTCGGGGTGCCCGATGGTGGCGGCCGTGGAGGGGCTGGCGCTGGGGGGTGGGTGCGAGCTGGTGCTCAGCTGCGACATCGCCATTGCCGGCAGCGGCGCCCGCTTTGGGCAACCGGAGATCACGCTGGGATGGATGCCGGGGGCGGGCGGGACCCAGCGGCTGGCGCGCAGCGCCGGCAAGTCGGTGGCCATGCAACTGGTGCTCACCGGCGACCCCATCGATGCCGCGGCAGCGCTGCGGTCGGGCATGGTGTCCGAAATGGTGGCCGCCGGTGACGCCCTCGCCCGGGCCACGGCGATTGCGCGTCGCATCGCGTCGCAACCGCGTGCGGCGACCCGTCTCGCGCGTCACGCGGTGCTGCTGGCGTTCGAGACGCCGCTGGCCGACGGGGTGCAGGCCGAGCAGGCGTCGTTCCGTGCGCTGGCGTCGAGCGACGAGCGCCACCGGCGGATGCGTGCATTCCTGGAGCGTCCCAGGTAGCATTTTACACGCTTCGACGGCCGTGAGACGGCGGTGAGACGGTGGTTTTGTACCGTTCTGAACAATGACAATCGCGCAATCGCCGTCATCCAACGCCGTGAATCCCGACGCGGGAGCCTTCCTCCTCCGTACCTTGGGCGGATTCGAACTGCTCGCCGCCGGTGCCGACGGGGGCCCCGGCGCCCGCGTGCTCGGCCCCGGCAAACCGCTGGCCATGCTGGCCTACTGCGCCTGCTCGCCCAGTCAGCGGCATGGCCGTGATGCGCTGGCCGGGATGTTCTGGGGGGACGCGCCGGTCGAACGGCAGCGCCAAAACGTGCGGCAGGCGCTGTGGCGTCTGCGGCGCACCATCGGTGATGCCGTGGACACCACCGACGAGACCATGGTGGCGCTCGGGCCGGCACTGGCCACGGATCGCGCGCAGTTCGTGTCCGCCGCGCAGCGGGGCGACGTGGCAACGGCACTGGCAACATACGGCGGCCCGTTTCTCCCCGCCGCCACTCTGGGCGGGGGTGGCGACGAGTTCGAGGAGTGGGTGGCCGGCGAGCGGTACCGGCTCGAACAGATGCTGCTCAAGCTGGTCGAACCGGCGGTCGTGGAACTGAGCGCGAGCGGACGCCATGCTGCCGCGCGGGCCATGCTGGACCGGCTGACCAGCGTCGCGGGCAACGCACCGACCACCTACCGGATTGCTACCACGGCGTATCTGGCGGCGGGCGACCGCATCGCGGCCCGCCGCGCCGCCGAGTCGTTGGAGACGCGACTGGGCGACCTGCACAGCAGTGCCGTCGCGGCGGCCGTGACGCTGATCGCCCAGGCCCGCAGTGACGCGCACGATGCGGCGGCGGCGGAAGCCACGGAGCAGCGCCCCACGTTGGCCATGGACCTCACCGGGCGCGACGCGGTGTTCGCCACCTTGCTGCGCGCCTGGAAGCGCGCCCGGCAGGGGGAGACCCACGCCGTCATCGTCACCGGTGTGGCGGGCATCGGGAAGAGTCGGCTGCTGTCCGCGGTGGCGGCGCGGTGCGCAACCGGTGACGCCTGCGCGCTCGTGATCCGTGCCAACCCCGGCGAGCGCGACATTCCGTTCAGTCTGGCCGCGCAGATGGCCCGCGCCCTCGCGCAGCTCCCCGGCGCCGTGGGCGTCGACCCCGTGAGCGCGCGGGAGCTGGTGGCACTCGACCCCGGGCTGGCCACGCTGTTTAAAGTCGCTGCCTCCACACACGACGACGGGGAAGCCACCCGCCGCCGCGCCTTTGCGCTGTTCGATCTGCTGTCGGCCATTACCGAGCAGCAGCCCCTCGCGCTCTTCTTCGACGACCTGCACTGGTGCGACGCCGCCTCACGGCAGCTGCTGGCGTCGGTGGTGGCGCGCGCGGTCGATCTGCCGTTGCTCGTGGTCGCGGCCGCCCGCGGGATCGCGACCGACTTTCTCACGCACCCGCGCGAGACGCGCGTGCCGCTGCTCCCCCTGGATCGCGACGCCACGATCGCCGCCGTCCGCAGCTGCGGCGTGTGGCCCCAGCATCCGGAGGCCGACCGCTTCGTACAGCAACTCGCCGACGGCGCCGGCGGTGTGCCACAGCAGGTCATGGAACGGCTGTCGCTGGCCGTCGAAAAGGGATGGCTCTCGGAGCACGAGGGCGCGTGGACGTCGCCCGACTGGGCACAGGCGTGCACCGACGTCATGGTTACCTCGCCGCTCGATCATCGCCTGCTCGGCTGCAGCGTGCGCGAACGCAGCGTGCTGCTGGCGTTCGCGCTGGCCGGCACGTCGTTGCCCCTGCGCGTGGTGCAGGCGGCCACGCCACAGCTCGGGGCGTCGCAGCTCGGCGACGCACGCGCGGTGCTCGAGGCGAAGGGACTCATCACCTCCACCGGCGACACGTGGCAACCGTCGCACGATCTCATTCTCGAGCGCATGATCGCGCTGAGCACGGACCACGAGCAAGCCGCCATGCACGCCGCGCTGGGTGAGGCGATGCTCGCCGAGGGGCACAGCGCGAACGCGATCGTGGCCATCCGTCACTTCCTGAGCGCGCGGCTCGAGGCGCGGGCTGCCGTCGTGTTTGCGCGCATCGTCGCCCGCGCGCGCCGCTCGCACGATCCACGGCACGCGCGGGATCTGGCCGCCGATATCGTGGGAGCCCGCATCGGATCGCACGATGTGGACATTCTGGTGCGCGCGGTCCCCTGGTGGCGGCGCTCGGCGCGCACCCTGCCGCGGGTGACGATGGCCGCCATGGGGCTGCTGCTGATGCTGGGCGGACTTGGCGCATGGATGGCCACGCGGCTGCCGGTGCTGGTGGTGCCGCAGGGGATCATGCTCACCGAGCTGGCCACTGTGTACGGACCCAACACCTACCGGTTCACGGTGCCGCTCATCGCCCGGTCCGGCGTGCCACGTCGCCGGGTCGCCGCTGACAGTACGGCGGTACGCATCAGCGTGCCGGCCGGGAACGTGGAGATTCTCGCGGGTGGCAGCGCCCGGCTCGATTCATCGGGCGTGGCCAGCTTCGGCGCCCTGCGGCTGCGCACCCTCGACAGCATCATCACACTGCGCTTCGAGGCCGAGGGCTTTCGCACCACCGACGTTCGGATCGCCATGCACGCGGGTAACGAGCGGCTCGAGTCCGCCCGCCCGTTACGGCTGCTCGACGGGCAGCTCGCCGGACAGCGTGTACAGGGTGAACAGGCCGGCATTACCGTCGCCCCCGGCGCGCCCATCAGCGGCGTCATCCAGATGCAGTACAACTCGTCCCTGCGCGCCGCATCGGTGTGGCTGGCGATGACGCCCACGTGGGGCGAGCCGGCCCTCGTGGGTGAGGACATCCTGCAGCTCGCCACCCCCGTGCAAGACAACGTGGTCGATGTGCCGATGAATCTCATGGCGCCAACAGCGCCCGGGCACTATTGGATCTTGCTGGCAATCGCCGCCGAGGATCAGGGCGGCTTCATTCTGTCGCGCACCAACTGGACGATGGAGACGCCGGTGTGGGGCGACGGCAATGACATCGCCGCACTCCCCGACAGCGTGATCCGCGAAGCCAACCGGACGGGGGTGATCACGACGCTGCTCGCCTTCGCGGACGGCTGGAGCTTCAGCTTCGCCCCCGGACACCACCCGTGCGTCGCGGACACCGCGCTGCGCTCGCCCGGGGTCGAATACTGTGCCTATTCGCTTGGCCTGTTGGGGATCGAGGTGCTGGTGAAATGAGGAGCGCGGCGCGTGCTACTTCTGAAACCAGTACCGCGCGCCCACCCGCACGCCGAGCGTGGAGGACGCCATCGCGGCAATCGGCTGCGGCTCACCGTCCACCTTCCACGTGCTGAAGGTGCCGCCCGTGTAGGTGGCGGCGCCCTCCAACGACACGCGGTCGGTCTGGAAGAGCATCACACCCAGCGCTGCCGTCGCGCCGCCGTTGAACGCCGTGTAGTTCCGTGGATCACCGTCGCCGAGCGTGAAGGCCAGCCGCCGCACCGCCAGCGCCGCCTCGGCAAACGGACGCACACGTGCACCGGGATGCGTCATCCAGCGCAGTCCGATGTCGCCCTGACGGATCGTGTAGTCCGTGGACACCGCGCTCGTCGACGACGTGGACGCCATGCGGGTGAGGCCGCCGAACAGCGTGAGGCGCGGCGAGGCCCCGTAGGCGACTTCGCCCCCCACACCGGTGGCGGCATGACCACCCGCTCCCGGATGGATGTCGGTGTTCATCCGCCCCGCGATCCCATGCACGCGCACGCTCACGCCGAGGGTGGAGCGCGCGAGGGTGGCGCGTGCCGGAGACGATGCAGGCTCCGGCGCGGACGATTGCGCGCGCGCCGGTGCCGCGACGGCGGGGAGCATCACGGCCAGCAACACGGTGATGGGACGAAGGCGGACGAACCACATCGGAGGCCCCTTGAACGGAAAGGACGGAAAGACCGGCGCGCGGGTGTGCGGAGCGCTGACGGCAATGTACGCCCGCGCACGCCACCCGCGGCCGGTCCACCGCCCGTGTCAGGGCACCGCGTCCGGGTCGTTGGGTGTGGCCGCGGGGTCCTCGAGCGACTGACGGGAGAGCCGCTGGTCGTACTGCCGCTTGCCGCGCCGGGCGTTGTGGCTGCGCTGCATCTGGTACTTGGCCTCCATCTCCCCGAACGTCCCCTCGGCATAGCGCATCCCGAGCACGCGCAGGTCGCTTTCCTGACTCCGCAGGTCGTGGCCGTACTCGGCGTCGGCCGCGAGCGGGCTCGACGCCAGCGTGTCGCTCATGCCCTGCATGAGTGCCTGCGCGCGCTCGGCGTTGCCTTCGCGCTGATTCCGCGCGGCCTCCTCACGCGCCTGCGCGGCGCGCGCCAGCAGGATCGCGTGCTCCACCGCCGGCACCATGGACGACTGCCCCTCGAGCGTGGCAGCGACGCCGAGCGTGACCGCGCGATGCTCCACCCCCCCGCCGTCGAGCAACACGTCAGCGGCCACGCGGAGCGTCGCGATGGATCCGCCGGCGGTGGACAGCGCCTCGAGCTGGGCCGCCGACACGAACAACTCCAGCAGCAGCGGCTTCGCCTCGCTGGCGTACAGGTCGCCCAGGTCGAAGGTGAAGGTGCTCGGCGAGCTCTGCTCGGAGGGCCAGTTCGCGTGCATCGCGAACACGCTCACCGCGTGCTCCAGCGTCAGCGTGACCGACAGCCCCTGCGCCGACACGGAGAGCAGGTTCCCCAGCTCCTCGGCCAGCACGTCCTGCGCCTGATCGGGGCGCTCCACGTACCAGCTGTTGCCGCCGCCGGCGTCGGCCATGGCGCGCAGCAGGGCGTCGTCGTAGCCGTCACCCACCCCGATCGTGGTGGTGGTGATCCCCATCGCGCGCGCCGTCCGCGCCAGCTCCACCAGCGTGGACGGCTCGGTGATCCCGTGATTGGCGTGTCCGTCGGTGAGGAGCACAATGCGGCGCGAGGAGCCGTCGAGGGTGCCCAGCAGCCCCTGCGCCTGCTCCATGTGCTGCCGCCCGCGCAGCCAGCCGCCGCTGAGGTTGGTGCTGCCGCCGGCGTCGATCTGCTGCAGCCGCGCCACCAACTGGTGCTGGGCGTCGCGCCGGGCCGGCGGTGCGATCACGTCGATGTCACTGTCGAAGGCGATCACCGACACCACGTCGTCGGGGTGCAGCCGTTCGGCGGCGCGGACCGAAGCCGCCTTGGCCGCGTCGAGGCGGTGACCGCCCATCGAGCCGCTGCGGTCGAGCACCAGGGAGAGCGCCAGCGGCGCGCGCTGGCGGTTGGCCGGAACCGTCCCGGCAATGGTCAGCAGGGCCCGTACCACCACGCCGTCGGGACCGTCGGGCGACGTGATGGGGTGGTGGTCGATCAGGAGATTGGCATCCATTGAAAAACTCCGCGTTGGAGGATGCGTTCATAGTGAGGAAGGGGTGTGACAGTCCCGTTTTTGGATGGGGCAAAACGTCCGTCTTTCGGCGCGGAGAGCAAAATGACGCTGAATTGACACCACCATGACATCATCTAACCCAATGAATGCCTTGCCGAACGTCTTGAATTCGCACGATTCCGACCGACCAGTTTCGTTCGTGCTGAGAACGCTTGGCACGACGGAGCTGGTCGGTACGGGACCGGCGGGACCCGGCACCGAACGACTCCTCGGCGCCGGCAAGCCGCTTGCCCTGTTGGCATACTGCGCCAGCGCGCGCAACCGCGACCATTCCCGCGATCTGCTGGCCTCGTTGCTCTGGCCACAGGCCGGCAGCGATCGCGCCCGGCACAACCTCCGGCAAGCGCTGTGGCGGCTACGGCGCGCCATCGGTGATGCCCTCGAAACCCGCGACGATGTCGTCGTCCGGCTGGACCCGTCAGTGGCCACCGACCGCGAGCAGTTCCTCGAGGCGGTCCACCGCGACGACGGCGGGGCGGCCCTGCAGGTCTACGCCGGTCCGTTTCTGGCCGGATTGTCGCTCCCCGACGGTGATGCCTTCGAAGACTGGGCGGCGCTGGAACGCCGGCACCTCGAGGAGTCCTTGCTGCGGGTGGCCGAACCGTATCTTCGCGACCTCGTCACCCGTGGCCGGCCGGCCCAGGGGCGCGAGGCGTTGGAGCGCCTGCTGCAGGTGGCCCCCGCGCACCCCGAGGCGCGACGGATCGCCGTCGACGTGCTGCTGCTGCTGGGGGATCGCGGGGCCGCGCGGCGCGAGGCCGAGGTGCTGGAGCAGCTGGCGCGCGCGGAGGAGGCGCCGCTGTCCGCGCGTGCCGCGGCGGCGGTGGCACAGGCGCGTGAGAGCGACGGACCGGGGGCACCGGTGGGAAGCGAGCACGTCGGCGACGCCGTGATGCCGGTGACCCTCGATCTGGTAGGACGCGAAGACAGTTTCACCATCGTGCTCGCGGCGTGGAGTCGGGCTCGGGCGGGCGTCACGCAAATTGTGTCGATCACCGGCGGGGCTGGGATCGGCAAGAGCCGCCTGCTCTCGGCCATCGCGGGGCGCTGTCAGGGGCGGCGGGGGCGGGCGGTGACCGTACGCGCCAATCCCGGAGAACGGGAGGTGCCGTTCGGCTTCGCGGCGGCGATCGCGCACGCGCTGGCCTCGCAACCCGGCGCCGCCGGCATCAACACCGACAGCGCCCGCGAACTGGTGGCCCTCGATCCGGGGCTGGCCAGTGTCTTCGCCGTCACCCCGTCGCCGATTGAAGGGGGCGAGGCGGTGCGACGCCGCGCCCTCGCCCTCTACGACCTCATCTCGGCGATCGCCGAACAGGACCCGCTCGCCCTCCTGCTGGACGATCTGCACTGGGCCGACACCGCGTCCCGCCAGCTGATGGCGATCGTGATGGGGCGCAGCACCGATCTGGCGCTCATGGTGGTAGCCACGTCGCGCGGCGGGGCCGCCGGGCTCGTGGAACATCGGGCGCTGGTGTCGTTGCCGCTGGTGCCCCTGGCACACGAGGCCGTCATCGACGCCATCCGGAGCAGCGGCGAATGGCCGGAGCACGAGGAGGCCCAGCACTTCATCACGGCCGTGGCCGACGCCTGCCAGGGCATGCCGCTGGGGGTCGTGGAACGCCTGTCGCTGGCGCAGGAGCGCGGCGATCTGGTGTTACGCGAGGGACGCTGGAGCTCGCCCGACTGGACGCGCGCTGCACGGGAGTCGGCCATCGCCTCACCCCTCGACCACCGGCTGCGCGCCTGCGGCGACGACGAGCGGGGGCTGCTGGCCATCTTTGCCGTGGCCGGCACCCCGCTCACGCCCGACACGCTGGCGGCCTGCGCCCCCGATGCCGCCGTGGCGCTGCGCGGCCTCGAGGCCAAGGGCTTTGTACTGCGCGAGCACGACGAGTGGCAGCCGTCGCACGACGTGGTTCTCGAGCGCACGCAGGCCCTGTGCTCCGCCGAGGAGCTGCGCACCGCGCGCCGGACGCTGGCCGCCGCGCTGGCGGCGTCGGCCCGACACGAGGGCTTTGCCACCGCCGTGCGGCTCTATGTCCGCGCGCACGACGATGCCCGGGCCGCCATGGTGTTCGAACGGATCGTGGCGCGCGCGCGCCGCAGTGGCGATCCGCGCCACGCACAGGACCTGCTGGGCGACACCATCGCCGAGGTGCTGCCGGCGGCGCGCGTGCGCACCCTGCTCTCGCGCGTCCCGGTGTGGCAGCGCGTGCCATCGGCGCGTGCCCGCGTCGTGGCCATTGCCGCATCCGTGGTGGCGGTGGCGGCGATGGGCATGGCGTGGTCCGCGATCCGGGTGCCGTCGCTCACGCTGGCGCAGACGGCGGCGACGTTTTACACCGCTAATCAGTTTGCCGAGGGTGCGTTCCGTCCTACGCCCGCGCTGATCGTGCAACTGGGTGACTCGCGCCCCGACGACCCGCCCACCATGGTACGTGTCCGTGCGTTGACGAACGGGGCGGAGATCTTGGCGGGCGATTCCGTGCTGTCGGACAGCGGCATGGCGTCGTTCGGCACGTTACGACTGCGCGTCCGCGACGATGCGGTCGCCTTGCGGTTCGAAGCCGACGGCTATCGCTCCGTGGACTTCGTGCTGCCGCGCATCGCCATTGGCATCGCCGGCGGCCCCGATGCCGGCTCGGTACGCATCCTCGATGGTCGCCTGGCCGGTCAGCCGGTCACCACATCGCGGGCCCGTATCGAGGTGGCCCCCGGCGCCGCGATCGAAGGCCTCGTGCAAATCGAGTACAACGCGCAGTGGAGTGCGGCCTCGGTATGGCTGGCCGTGAGCCCCACGTGGGGTGACGCAGCGCTCGTGGGACAGGATCTGTATCCGGTGGCCACCCCGGTGCGCCGTGAGGTCATCGATATCCCGATCGCGAAGCGGGCGCCGCCCACGCCGGGGCGCTATTGGATCCTGATGGCCATCGCGGCGGAACCGTCCGGCGGCTTCATCCTGTCGCGAACGAATTGGACCATGGGCACGCCGGTGTGGGGCGACGGCAACGACCTCGCCGCGCTCCCCGACAGCGTGATCCTGGAGGCGCAGCGCCGCGGCATGATCCTCACGAAGGTGGCGTATCCGCGAGGACAGGAACACGACGACAGAAACTGTGAACGCAGCACCAACCGTGACGCGCGGCCGACGTTCGACTACTGCACCAACCCGCTCGCCATGACCGCCATCGAAGTGATCGTGCGCTGAGCCGCGGCGGTGTCAGTCGTCAGGCGAGTGCTTCATCACGCTTTCAATTTTCGGCAGCACCGACACGATGCGCCCCAGAATCAGAATGGTGAACGCCACCGCCACCAGCCCCTGCATCGCACTCACGAAACGGGCGGTGCCCACGGGCCGGATATCACCGTAGCCGATGGTGAGCTGGGTGACCACACTGAAGTAGATCGCATCGAGCCACGTGTCGGCGCCGGCAAGCTGCTCGAGCATGGTCACGTACACGATGCCGAAGCAGATCAGCAGCTCGAGGTAATTCAGGAAACTGAGCACCAGCGTGCGCACCGCCGACGAGATCACGATGCGCTCGTCGGTGCGCAGCTGATCGAACACGCTCAGGTTCACCGACGACTGAAAAATGTCGAGAATGCGGATCGTGGCGAGCACACGCGGAATCCACAGCGGCCACCCGGCCTCGAGCTCGGCAAACACCAACAACAGCATCTCGATCGCGAACCACGTGAGGATGTACAGCTCCTTGCGGCGCGACCGGATCGCCGTGGCCTCCTTCGGATTCTGCCGGAACGCTTCGGAGTTCACGTGCGCCACGCGGCTTCCCCCCGCCACACGGCTGGGCGAGAGCTGGTGCAGGAACCAGAACACACGCTCGAAAAACCACGTGATGATCGAATAGTCGCGCAGCTGTTTTCCGAGCAGGCGGCGGCGCATCACGTGCCCTGCCGCCGACGCCGCGTCACGGCGCGCAGCGCCAGACCGGTCATCACGAGGCCGAATCCGATCAGCACGACGCCCCACACGAGATTGATGTTCACCCCCGCCGACGGCGCGTACATCGCGGTGTCCCCGTTCGTCACCACGCCGAAGACCGTGAGAATGGTGCCGAGCAGCAGGAACAGCAGGCCGATCGGGAAGCGAAGGTCCATCTCTGCGGATCCACTCATGCGTCGGTGTCCGGTATCGGAAAGGGCGAAGTCGCTTAGAAGAAGAGCACGTTGAGCAACACCATACCGGCCAGCACGGCCAGCGCAAACACCGACGGCTTCTGATACCAGTGCTGTACATCATCCACGGGCGTCGGCGTGAGCGAGTACACCAGCCCTTCGAGCTCCGCATCCGGCCGCGGCGCCGTGATCAGGCTGACCACGATGGTGACCACGAAGCAGGTGGTGAAGGCCGCGATCGCCGTCCAGAAGGTTTGTGCCATCTCGCTGGGATAGCGCAGGAACGCGCCGAAGTATCCACCCTTCACGCCCGGTACCGCACCGGCCGCGAGCGAGATGCCATGATGAATGGCGGGCGCGACCGTGCCGGCCACGAGCCCCCAGAACGCGCCGTGTCCCGTGCTGCGCTTCCAGAACATCCCCAGCGCAAACGTGGCGAACAGCGGCGCGTTCACGAACGCGAACACGAGCTGCAGGAACTCCATGATGTTATTGAACGCCCCCGCGACATACGCGGCGGCCACCGACAGGGCGATACCGCCCACCGTGGCCACGCGTCCCATCCACAGGTAGTGATCGTCGCTGCCGTTGGGCTTGAGATGCGCCTGATAGATGTCGTAGGTCCACACGGTGTTGAACGCGGTCACGTTACCCGCCATCCCCGCCATGAATGACGCGATCAGCGCGGTCAGACCGAGCCCCAGCATGCCCGTCGGGAAGAGCTTCACCAGCATCATGGGCGTCGCGAGATCGTAGTCGAGCACCACGTTGCCCAGGCTGTCCATGAGCGGCGTGCCGGCCGCCGTGAGCTTGGCCGGAATCACGTGGTCACCCATCGCCAGCGCGATCATCCCCGGCACGATCACGAGGAACGGGAAGAGCATCTTCGGCACGGCCGCGATGAGCGGCGTGCGGCGGGCGGCGGTCATCGAGTCGGCGGCCATGGCGCGCTGCACCACGAGGAAGTCGGTGCACCAGTAGCCGAACGACAGGACGAAGCCCAGCCCCATGACCATGCCGAACCACTCGATGCCGATGGAATTGGTGGCGGCCGATCCCATCCCCTGCCACACGTTCGTGTAAGCGTACTCCGGCAGCCCGCGCGCCGTGGCAGCGGTGGCGAGCTTGGCCGTCATACCGCTCCAGCCGCCCACGTTCTTGAGGCCGATCCACACCAGCGGCGCGAAGCCGAACACGATCATGAAGAACTGCAGGACTTCGTTGTAGATCGCACTCGTGAGACCACCCAGCAGCACGTAGGCCAGCACGATACCAGCCGAGATCAGTACGCTGGTATCAAAGTCCCACCCCAGCAGCAGATTGAGCAGCTTGCCCATCGCGTACATCGAGACGCCGCTGGAGAACACCGTCATCGCCGCGAAGGCGAAGGCGTTGAACGTGCGGGTCTTCTCATCGAAGCGCAGCCGGAGATACTCGGGGACCGAGCGCGCCTTCGATCCGTAGTAGAACGGCATCATGAAGATGCCCACGAACAGCATCGCCGGGATGGCGCCGATCCAGTAGAAATGCGCTGTCGCCAGGCCGTACTTGGCCCCCGAGGCCCCCATGCCGATCACTTCCTGCGCGCCCAGATTGGCCGACAGAAACGCGAGCCCCGTGACCCACGGCGGCAGCGAACGCCCCGACGTCAGGAAGTCGTTCGCGGTGCGCATCCTGCGACGCAGCGCCCAGCCGATGCCGAGCACGACGGCGAAGTAGATCGCCATCACGACGTAGTCCAAGCTGGTGATCTGGGTCATGATTGCGCAGGAGGGATCGGCAACGGCAAAGAATGTCGTGTGCCATCCAACACCCCCGTGTCCGTCGTGTCAAGATTATTATCCAACTATGCTGTTCCCCCGCGCCGCCGGCATCCTGCTGCATCCCACCTCACTCCCGTCTCCCGGCGGCATCGGGGATCTGGGACCCGATGCGTTCCGCTTCGTCCGGTGGCTTGCCGACGCCGGCATGAAGATCTGGCAGGTCCTCCCGCTGGGCCCAACTGGATACGGCGACAGCCCGTACCAGTGCTTCTCTGCGTTCGCCGGCAATCCGCTGCTGATTCACGTGCCCGAGCAGGCACACGCGCACGTCGGGCACGATGTGACGCCCGCGTCAGCACAGGTGTGTGACTTCGCCACCGTGATCCCGGCGAAACGCGCGCGCCTCGACGCCTGGCTTGACACGTTGCCGTACGACGACGCCGTGCACCGCTTCGTGCGTCAGCAGGAGTCTTGGCTGCCGGACTACGCGCTGTTCATGGCGCTCAAGGACGCGCATGGCGGCGCACCGTGGACGTTGTGGGACCGCGGCGCCGCGCGCCGCGAGCCGGCGGCGCTGCAGCGGTGGCGCGAGACCCTGCGGCCCGCGATCGAGCGCTGCTACAAGGAGCAGTACGTCTTCTTCGGACAGTGCCGTGCCCTGCGCGCGGCCTGCGCCGCGCACCATATCCAGCTCATGGGCGACGTGCCGATTTTCGTGGCGCACGATTCCGCCGATGTCTGGGCCAATCCCTCGCTCTTCAAGCTGCACGACGACGGCAGCCTCATCGTCCAAGCCGGTGTGCCACCCGACTATTTCAGCGAAACGGGGCAGCTCTGGGGCAATCCGCTCTACGACTGGGACGCCATGGCGCGTGACGGCTACCGCTGGTGGATCGCGCGCATGCGCGCCGCGCTGGCGATGTTCGACGTCGTGCGCCTCGACCACTTCCGCGGGTTCGTCGCGTGCTGGGAAGTCCCCGCCACGGACACCACCGCCGTGCATGGCCGTTGGGTGCAAGGACCCGGCGCGGCACTCTTCACGGCGCTCACCAGCGCGCTGGGGCCGATGCCGATCATCGCGGAGAACCTGGGCCTGATCACGCCGGAGGTAGAGGCGCTGCGCACGCAGTTCGGGTACCCGGGCATGGCGATTCTCCAGTTCGCCTTCGATGATCCGGATTCGTCGTTCATTCCCCATCGCCATGACCGGGAGCTCGTGGTGTACACGGGCACGCACGACAACGACACGACGGTCGGCTGGTGGGGCTCGACGGGCGCCGGCGATTCCACGCGCGCGGCCGAGGACGTCGAACAGGAGAAGGCGTTCGCGCGAAAGTATCTGGACACCGACGGCCGCGAGATCCACTGGGCGATGATCCGCGCCGCGTTTGCATCCGTGGCAAACACCGCCCTCGTGCCGCTGCAAGACGTGCTGGGGCTGGGCAGCGACACGCGGATGAACCTGCCCGGCCGGCCGGGCGGCAACTGGAACTTCCGGTTCACGTGGGACCAGCTCCCCGCTGCCATCACCGCGCGCGTGCGAGAGCTCACGCACACCTACGGCCGCTAACGGGGGCGGGGCCCGCCCGGCACATGCTCCCGGTCCACCTCGCCCGCGGGCGGCGGCTCGTAGGCGTACGTGAGCAGCATCGACACGATCCACCCGATCACCGTCCACCCCAGCAGCAGGTTGATCGCGGTGATTTTCCAGCGACGCGAACTGCCACGCTTCCACGCCAGCATCGACGGCAGGATGTACACGCCGAAACAGGCGATCACCATCACGACGCCCTTGGGGATGCCGCCGCCGGTGTAGGCACCGGT
>JARIEX010000153.1 GCA_031127095.1 Gemmatimonadota bacterium | reverse complement strand
GTGGCAGTGGCCACCGACGGCGCGGTGGCGTTCGCGCTGCCGGCCGCCACCCTCGCCGCATGGGTAGACGCGATCGGCGCGTGGAGCCCGGTGCGCGCGGTGCTGTCAATCGGTCAGGTGGCTGCCGCCGCGGGCGTGTCCGGCCGCTTCACGGTGGACGCCGGGGCCGGCGCGACGGGATGGCTCACGATCGCCGACGGGCGCGTGCACGAGGCCCGCCGCGTACGCGCAACCGCGGCCGCGGACGCGACCGACACGCCGGCACGCCGGCCGTTGCCGCTGGCCGCGATTGCCGACGGCGCGTGGCGCGCCGCTGACGGGCCGTTGGACGGACAGCTCCTGGACGCCGGGATGCGGGCGCAGGCGGCCCGCCAACGGACGCACCGCCTGTGGCAGGCCGCGGCCGTGACGGCGGCGGCGCTCGTGCTCCTTGGCGCCAGCGTGAACCGGTGGCGTGATCGGCAGCTGGCTGCGATGCAGCGCGAGGTGACGGCGCTCACGCCGTTGGCGGCCACGGCGCGCGACGCGCAGCGGCGACTCCAACAGGCCGCTGCTGAGAACCGGCAGCTTACGGCGGCGGCCACGCAGCGTGCAGCGGCCGACGCCCCCGCCGCCGTGCTGGCCCGACTCGGCGCGCTACTCCCGCGCGACGCCTTCGTGCAGCGCTTGGAGTGGAACGGTCGCGAATGGCGGATCGACGGCAGCGCGGCCGACGCAGCCGCGCTGGTGCCGCTGCTGGATGCCGATCCGCTCTTCGACGCGGTGACGACGGCCGCGCCGAGCACGCGGTTTGTGGAGGCGGGGCGACCGCGCAGCTCCTTCGCGATCGTGTTTACCACCACGGTGCCCACATCGCCGGCCGGGAGAGCCCCGTGACGCGTGATCTCGGCGGCGGCGCCGTGCAGCGGCGGGAGCGGCGGGTGGTCGTGGGTGGCGCTGTGGTGCTGGCGCTCGCGCTGCTGGTGACCTACGGCGTGGTGCCCGCCACGGTGCACTGGCGCGCGCGCGAGCAGCAGCGGTCGGCGGTACGTGATCAGGTGGCCGCGCTGCGTGGGGTATTGGCGCAGGGCGCGGCGCTGGAACGCGCGGCGGCGCAGGCGGAGGCCTCGTTGGCCGGCAGCCCCGTGCGCGTGCTGCACGCCCGGTCAAACGCGTTGGGGGCGAGTGCGCTGCAGGCGTTGCTGCAGGGCGCGGCCGACGGCAGCGGGCTGCTGGTGAACCGCGTGGACGTGGGCACCACGCCCGACGACGGCGGCGCGCTCACGGCCACGATGTCGGCCTACGGTGACATTCACGGGCTATCGGCGCTGCTGGAGCAGCTGGCGGGGGCCCCACGCCTCGTGTCGGTGGAGCGGCTCACGGTGCAGATCAATCCGGCGCTGCGTGGCGCGCCCGACGTACTGCAACTCTCGATCGGCGTGCGCGCGCCGGTGGTGGTCCCATGAGCGCGTCGCCACGCTGGCGCGGAGTACGTACACTCGACGTGCTCTCCGCCGTGGCCGGGGTGGCGGCGGTGGTCCTGTGGCTGCTCCCCGCCGACCCCACCGTACCGCCCGCTCCGGTGCGTGTCCCGGCCGCCGCTGCCAACGGCAGCGTGGCGACAGGGGCGTGGAATGGCGCGGCCGCGGATTCGCTGCGTCGCGCGATCGTCCGCACCAACGTGTTCAGCGCGAGCCGCCGCGAGCCGGCCAGCCGGTTCACGGCGCCGGGGGTGGACACCGCCCCCACGGCGGCCTTTGTGCCAACGGATGCCGGTGCGCCCACCGATGACGCCGAGGCGGGGCCGCGTCTGTTCGGTATCGTGTCGTCGGGCGGTGCGCGTCGCGCGCTGCTGCACCTGGGCGGGGCCGACGAGCCCCCACGCCTGCTGCGTGAGGGCGAGTCGTACGCGGGCGTGCGCGTCGTGCGCATTGCCGGTGATCGTGTCGTACTGTCGGGTTCCACCGGGACGCGCACCCTGCGTCTGTCCCGGTCCGTGCCGGATTCCAGTGAGAAGGTGCCGTGACCGTGATGATCATCGAACGTCTCCGCCGTTCCCGCCGACCGCGCGCACTGCATGCCGCGCTGTCCGTGGCGCTGCTCTCCGCGGCGTCCGCCCCGGCGTCTCTGGCCACCGCGCAGAGCGCTGCTACGCAGAGCGCTGCTACGCCGGGTGCGGCGCCGCGGGGCACGACGGGCAGCAGTACCACCACGCTGGATTTCGCCAACGCGCGACTGGCCGACGTGATCCGGACGCTGGCCACGATGCTCGGGCGCACGGTCCTGCTCAGCGACATTCCGGATGCACGCGTCACCTTCGCCACGGCGGCGCCGCTCACCACGCCCGAACTCGAGCGCATACTGGAATCGCTGCTCGAGTCACACGATCTCATGCTCGTGCCCAGCGGCACGATTGCGCAGGTGCTGCCTACGGCGAAGGCACCGGCCACCGGGATGTTGCGCACCGGGTTTGCGTTTCCCGAGCCGGCGCCGCTGGGGCTGGTGACGCAGCTGGTGCCACTGCTCTCCATCCGCGCCGATGAAGGGGCCGACGCGCTGCGCGCCCTGCTGGGACGTGGCGCGCGCGTGGAAACCGTGACGCGCTCGAACGCGCTGCTGATCACCGATCGCGGTGCGAATGTGGCCCGATACCTCGACCTGCTGCGCACGCTCGACGCCGCCCCCGCGGGCGAGTCGGGGCTGCGCACCTACGTCGTCAATCTCAAGTACGCCTCGGCCGACGATCTGGCGGGGGCGCTGGGGCAACTGTACGGCGCGCAGGTGGCCAACACCGGTGGCGGCTCGCTGGCCGACCGATCGTTGTCACGCGCGCTGGACGGCTTTCGGGCGCGGGAAGCGGACACGTTCCGGGCGCGGAGCAGTGGTAGCATGAGCGGTGGCATAGGTGGCGCCACCGGCCTCGCCGCCACTGGTGCCGGCGCGGCGTCGGCGCCGCGCGATTCGGCGTCGGGGCTGCTGGTGGGACGCACCACGATCGTGGCCAATGCTCCCACGAACGCGCTGGTGATCCGCACGGCGCCACCCAACTATCCGCTGCTGCGCGAAACGATCGACGCACTCGACACGCGGCCGTCGCAAGTGCTCTTCGAGGTCACGGTGGCGGAGATTGCGCTGGGGCGCGGGAGTGAGTTCGGCGTGGACTGGTCGGCGGTGAACCGCGGCGGTGATGTGCAGGCGCAGTTCGGCAACCCCGAGATCCCCGACACTGGATCCACGTCGGCGCTGCTGCGGCTGGTGCGGCTCGACGGCGCCGGCGTGCGCACGATGCTGCGCACCCTCGCGTCCACCAGCGACGTGCGCGTGTTATCGACGCCCGAAATCATCGCGGCCAACAACCGCGAAGCGTCGATTCTGGTGGGCAGCAAGGTGCCGTTCATCGCGTCCACGCGTCTGGGCAACGACGTGTCGATCGACCGCGCGGTGCAGTACCAGGACGTCGGCACGAAGCTGTCGATCATCCCCACGATCAATGACGACGGCTACATCACGGTGCAGCTGCTGCAGGAAGTGAGCTCGCTCACCGCGCAGACGGTGGCGGCGGCGCAAAGCGCGCCGGTGATCTCCACGCGCGAGGCCTCCACGCGCGCGATCCTGCGCGACGGACAGACCGTGGTGATTGCGGGGCTGATCGGCGAGAGCCGCCAGACGCTCGAGCAGGGGCTGCCGTTGCTCAAGGACATCCCCTTCCTGGGGGCGCTGTTCAAACGGCAGAGCATCACGCGGCAGCGCACCGAACTGGCGATTTTCGTGACGCCGTATCTGGTGCGATCGGACGCCGACGCCGATGCCATCCGCGAGCGCGTGCGGAAGCGGCTGGAGGACCGGTCGCCCGGCGCGCTGGACGGCACGCCGCTCACCCGGAAGCCGCCCGCATGAGCGGCGACGCCCGCGATTTGCGGGCGGCGGCCGCGGGGCCCCTCGCGCAGCGGTTTCCGGCGCGGTGGCTCGAAGAGCATGCCGTGCTGCCGCTGTCGCTCGAGGAAGGCACGCTGCTGGTGGCCGCCGACGGGGCGCTGGCGTCGCTCGTTCAAGACGCGCTGGAGCGGGCCGTCGATGCACCCGTGCGTGTGGTGCCGCACGGGGCCGGTGACATCCGCGCGGCGATTCTGTCGGCGCCCCGTGCGCCCGCCGGATCGACCAGTCCGGAAGCCGCCGCAGATAGCCGCGTGACCATGCTGTCGGGCGAGACCACCGCCTCGCTGGACGATCTCCGTGCGCTCGCCTCACGCGAGCCGGTGATTCAGGTGGTGAACGCCATGTTGGCCGAGGCGGCGCGCGCGGGCGCGAGCGACGTGCATGTGGAGTCGCACCCCGAGGGGCTGCGCGTGCGCATGCGCCTCGACGGCGTGCTGCGCGACGCGCAACAGCTGGGGCCGGAGTTCCGCGCCGCGGTGCTGTCTCGGCTCAAGGTGCTCGCGGGGCTCGACATCGCCGAACGGCGCCTGCCGCAGGACGGCCGCGCGCGGGTGCGGGTGGGTGACCGCGAACTCGACGTGCGCATCGCTACGCTGCCAGCGCTGCACGGCGAGAGCGTCGTGATGCGACTGCTCGACGGTGGACAGGCCGACCAGCCGTCGTCGCTGGAGTCGCTGGGCTTGGCGCCCGCCGTGCTCGCGCAGTGGCGCACGCTGCTGCACCGTCCGTCGGGGTTGCTGCTGGTGAGCGGGCCCACCGGCTCGGGGAAAACCACCACGCTGTACGCGGCGCTGCGTGAGCGCAGTACCGTGGGCGTGAAGGTGGTGACCGTGGAAGATCCCGTGGAATACCGGCTCGACGGCGTGGTGCAACTGCCGGTGAACGTGCGCGCCGGGTTCGGCTTTCCCAATGCGCTGCGGGCGATTCTGCGGCATGACCCCGATGTGATCTTGGTGGGTGAGATGCGCGACGCGGAAACGGCGGACGTCGCCGTGCAGGCGGCGCTCACGGGACATCTCGTGTTGAGCACGGTGCACACCACCGACGCCACGGCGGCGCTGGCGCGGCTGCAGGAGATGGGGGTGCCGCCCTATTTGCTGAGCGCCACGCTCCAGGGTGTTCTGGCGCAGCGGCTCGTGCGGCGCGTGTGCGCCGGATGCGGCGCGTGGCGCGCGCTCACAGCCGCCGAGCGGGCGCTGGCCGAGCGGGCGCTGGCCGAGCGGGCGCTGGCCGAGCACACGCGGACGTCCGTGACGCAGGTGCGCGAGGGCGCCGGATGCGCGGCGTGTGCGGGCACGGGCTTCCGCGGTCGCCTCGCGATTTCGGAGCTGCTGGTGCTGGACGATGCCATGCGCAGCGCCTTCACGGGCGGCGCCTCTCTGGTGGCGTTGCGGGCGATGCTGCGCGCGCGGGGGGTCGGGTCGTTGCGCGACGACGGATGGCGTGCTGTGGCTGCGGGCGACACCACGATCGACGAAGTCGTGCGCGTGGTGAGCGGGGACGACGACGCGTGAGTGCCCCTCGGGCGTCGGCCGCCATCCGCTGGCGCTACGAGGCGGCGGACGCCCACGGGGCGATCACGCGCGGCGAGGTGGACGCGGCGACGGCGGACGAGGCGGTGGCGGCACTGCGCCGGCGCGCCTTGTGGGTGATCGACCTGACACCCGCCGATGAGGCGGGCACCGACGGGGCGGCGGCGCCCGCGCCCGTCGGCCGTACGGCGGACGGGATGGTCGGCGGGATGGCGGACGGCATCGCCACGCGGCTTCAGGCCCTCTGGGATCGCGTCGGTGGGGGCCGCGACGAGGCGCTGTTGGTGAGCACGCGCACGCTGGCGACGCTGCTGGAGGCCGGTGTCCCGTTGACGCGCGCGCTGGCGTTCGCCGCGTCGGGGGACACCGACCCGCACTGGCGCGCCGTGTTTGCGGGGCTGCAGGAGGCCGTTGCGCGCGGCGAGTCACTCTCCGACGCCGCGGCACGAGTGCCGTCGCTGCCGCCCCGGTACGCCCCGCTGCTGGCGGCCGCCGAGGCCTCAGGATCCATGGCGGCGACCGTCGACCGGCTGGCGAATGATCTCGAACAGCGCGGTGCACTGCGGGCACGCGTGCAGGCCGCCCTCGTGTACCCCACCGTGTTGGCCACGGCCTCGGTGCTGGGCACGTTGGTGATTCTGGTGGTGGTCGTGCCGCGCTTCGCCGATCTCATTGCCGACGCGGGCGGCACCGTGCCCGCGAGCACGCGGGCGCTGATCGCACTGAGTGATGCACTGGCGCGCGCCGGGTGGTGGCTGGTGGGGGCCGGGGTGCTGGGTGCCGCGGCGGTCCGGCAGTGGCTGCGGGACCCTCGGCAGCGCCTGCGCTGGCACACGGCCCGGTTACACTGGCCGTTGACCGGCCGTTTCGAACAGGAGCAGGCGGCGGCCGCCTATCTGAGCACGCTGGCGGTGGCCCTCGAGAGCGGCGTCCCGCTGTTGCGGGCGATGCCGTTGGCGCGCGGTACGGTGGGCAACGCCGCCCTCGCAGCGCGGTTGACCGGCGCGGAGGCAGTGGTGCGCGACGGCGGCTCGGTGGCGCAGTCACTGTCCGGGACCCTGCCGCCGCTGGCCGTGCGACTGCTCGAGGCCGGCGAGCAGGGGGGCGCGTTGGCGCCGCTGGCACGCCGGGCAGCCGACGCGGCCGCCGCGCAGGTCCAGCGGCTGATCACGCGTGCGGTGGCACTGATCGAGCCGGCAATGATCCTGGGGTTCGGCGGCGTGGTGGGGTTCGTGGCCCTGGCGCTGCTGCAGGCGATCTACGGGCTGAACGCCAGCAGCTTTTGAGCCCCGGACAGACGCGCGGGACGGGGCCGAACCGTTACAACGGGAGCATTACCTCGCACGCGACGTGTGCCAGCGGCCCTTTTACGCCGTAACGGGGCAGATCGTCCGTTGACAGGTGCCGTCAAAATCCCGACCATTATCCTGTTCGGCTTCCGGGCCGTTTTCCCTCTGTTGCCCTTCCCTGCCCATTCCCATGTCGACGACCGACGCTGACCCGCAAGCGCCCGTGGACGCCGCCCCCGACGACACGCGCCCGAGCCGTCGCCGATTTTTCGCCCTCGGGGCGTCTGCGGCGGCCGCTCTCGCGGCTGCTGGGACGGCCGACGCGCAACGCCCGAAGAGCCGTGGCAGCAGCCCCTTCCCGGTGGGCCAGCCGGCGGGGACGGCACCGGATCCGTCCGCCGCGTGGAGCGACCCCGTGCTGCGGCTGGTGCGCCGTGTCACCATGGGTGCGACCCCCGACGAGCTCGCGTTGGCGCGGCGCTTGGGATACGCGGGCTATCTGGACTACCAGCTGCGCGCGAGCGAAATCGACGACAGCGCCATCGAGGCCATCATCGCCGCGCGTCTGCCGATGACGCAGATGACCCCCGCGATGCTGGCCACGCAGCGGGACCCGAACGAGGTGGCCAACCAGCTGGCCGACGGCACGTGGTACCGCGCGGCCTTCGCCAAGGCGCAGCTGCGCGAACGCATGGTGGAGTTCTGGACGGATCACTTCACGATCAGTCTGAACAAGGTGGGCTACCGCAAACTCGTCGATGACCGCGACGTGATCCGGCCGAATGCGCTCGGGACGTTCCCGGAGCTGCTGCGGGCCACCGCGCACAGCGGCGCGATGCTGATGTATCTCGATCAAAATACCAGCCGCACCCCCACGCCCAATCAGAATTACGCCCGCGAGATCATGGAGCTGCACACGCTCGGCGTGGATGGCGGCTACACGCAGACCGACGTGGCGGAGCTCTCGCGCATCCTGACCGGTTGGTCCACCACGGGGCCCGGGACGTTCCTG
>JARIEX010000152.1 GCA_031127095.1 Gemmatimonadota bacterium | reverse complement strand
CGCGGAATGATGTAGTTCACGTCGCGCGACGACTCACCCGTCACGCGGCCGGCGGCAGCGAGCGCGTCTTTGCGCACCACGTTGACCGAGGAGTCCGCGCGGCGGAAAGCGAGGAGTGCGCCGGCGGGAGCCACCGCGGCACCCCGGTCGAGTTCCGTGGACGCCTCGCGCGCGGCGGCGGCGCGCTGGGTGATGGCCGTGGTGTACCGTGACTCGAGTGCCGCGAAGGTGGCCGGCTCCTGCTGTTGCACTTGGGCGCTGTGCTGCGGATTGAACAGCATCGGCGCCGGCGTGAACGTGTAGAACAGGAACACCAGCACGCCGATGAGCAGGATCAGCGCTTGCAGCGGGATCTTCCAGTACGCGCTCATGAGCAGCGAGCTGCGGGCCTCATCCACGGATTTGGCGGCGAGGTAGCGCTGCACCTGACTCTGATCGGTACCGAAGTACGACAGCATGAGGAACGTGCCGCCGAGGATGCCCGACCAGAACGTGTACGTCTCCGACAGGTTGAACGAGAAGTCGAACACGCGCAGCCGGCCGGTGGCGCCGGCGATCTGGAGCGCGTTGTCGAGCGGCACGGGCATGCGCATGATGAGCACGATTACGATCGCGAGCAGCGCGCCCACGATCACGACCATCTGTTTCACGTCGGCCCACGTGACCGCCTGCACACCGCCGAGCACGGTATAGATGACGGTGGGGACGCCGATCAGCGCCACGCACCACGTGATGTCCCAGCCGAAGATTGCCGACAGCACGACACTGGGCGCGGCGATGATCGTGCCGCACGACATGCCGCGTGAGAGCAGGAAGAGAAAGCTCGTGAGCGAGCGCGTTTTTGCGTCGAAGCGTTTCTCGAGAAATTCATAGGCCGTGTAGACCTTGGCCCCGTGCAGGAACGGCACGATGGTCACCCCGAGAATCACCATCGCCACCGGCAGCCCGAAGTAGAACTGCACAAAGCGGAGGCCGTCGGTGGCGCCCTGTCCAGTGGTCCCGATCAGCGTCACGGCGGAGAGTTGCGTCGCCATGACCGAGAGCCCCACGGCCCACCATGGCAGGCTGCGGCCCGCCAGGAAATAGCCCTCGATATTCGTGGTGCCGCGGGTGCGACGCAGCCCGTCGAACACGACGACGATGAGGTACACCGCCACGATGACCCAATTGATCCAATGCATCAGGGAGCGGCCACGAGGTGGTAGCGCAGCTGGAGGGCGCCCAGCAGGCACAGCGCGACCAGCTGCATGAGCAGGACACGCCAGAGGGTCGATCGGAACGAGGGAGACATGGCACCAACGTACTGAGTGGGCGGCGGTTCTGCTTTTGCCCGCATTTGCCCATCGGGAGCCGTGGTCGCTATGCTTCGATTACTGTAGGCTCCCCAATTGTGGAATGGCGGACTGATCCGGCGTGCGAGACGGTCGTCACACGCGGGGGGCCGGCATGATCACGCTGAGCAAATGGCTGACGCGACCCCCACGCACGAGACGGACCCGACCGGCGCCGACGCGCGGGAGCATGCCCGTCTGACGGCGCTGCTCGAAGCGTTGCCCGTGGCCGCGGCCTTGTTCCGGCGCACCGGGACGCTCTATGCGCTCAATACCGAGGCCCGCGGGTCGCTCGTGGTGGATGCCAAGGCCCCGCTCGCCTCGCAGCACTGGAACGTGGTGCTGCTGCCGCTCGGCGACGAAGGCACCGGGTGCCTGCGGGAGGCGGCGGCCGGTGCGCCACCCGTCACGCGGGCCATGGCGCTGGGCCGTGACGGGCGCCGCGTGGTGGTGCGCGTCGTGCCGTTCGAAGCGGAGCTGCTGCTGCTCACCGTGTCCGAGGTCGCGGACCGCGAGCCGCGCCGCGTGGTGTCGGAGCGGGTGGACCGCGAGCTGGCCGCGCTGCTCGAGCTCACGCCGGCGGCGGTTCGCATGACCGATCTGGCCGGGCACATCGTGCAGGTGAACGCGCTCGCTGGGCTCGAGCACAGTGCGCAGCGTCCGACCACCGTGCGCGAGCTGTGGGAACTCGACGCGCCGCACGACATCATCAACAACCGGCCGCTGTCGTTTCTCGATACCCCGGCGATGCGTGCGCTGGCTGGCAACACGGTGCGGCGGCAGCTGCTCGAGGTCCGGCGGCTCGGTGCGCAGCGGGTGATCGAAGCGTCCGCCTCCCCGATCCGAGACGCGCAGGACGGGGTGACGGGCGTCGTGCTGTTCGATCTCGACGTCACCGATCGCGAGCAGCTGGCCGGCCAGCTGCAGGACCGTGAGGGGCGCGAGGCGGCGCTGCAGGAACAGGTGTCGTACGAGCGGGAGCAGCTCGAGCAGCTGGTGGAGGAGCGGTCCCGGGCGCTGGTGGCGTCGCAGGAGGAGCATGTGCGCGAGCGGCGTCTGGCCGCGGTCGGCCAGTTGGCCGCCGGCGTGATGCACGACGTCAACAACGCGCTCAATCCGATCATGGCGGCCGCCTATCTGCTGCGCCATCACGCGGAGTCGCCGGATGCGGTGCGTGACTACGCCAATCGGATCCAGAAGGCGGCCGAGATCGCGGCTGCGACGGCGTCCCGCGTGGGTCGGTTCATCCGGCAGGAGCCGGTGCACGCGGGCGGCGATGAGGCGCTCGATCTGGGCGCGCTGGCCGAGGAGGTGCTCGACCTCACCGAACCGATGCGGCTGCAGCGATCGAGCGGGAGTGGCACGGTCGACATCGTCCGCCAAATCTCCCCCGAGGTGCGCACGCGCGGCCTGCCGGGGGAGATCCGCGAGGCGCTGCTCAACCTCGTGCAGAACGCGATCGACGCCATGACATCGGGTGGCACCCTCACCATGCGCACCTTTGTGGAAGGCGGGGATGCCTGCATTTCCGTGCGCGATACGGGGGTCGGGATGTCGGCCGAGGTGCGAGAGCGAGCGTTCGAGCCGTTTTTTACCACCAAGGGCTCAAAAGGCTCGGGACTCGGCCTGGCCGAGGTGTACGGCATCGCCCGCCGCCACCGGGGGACGGCCACCATTTCGTCGGTGCCGGGGCGGGGCACCGAGGTCACGCTGCGCCTGCCGGTCGATCGGGGCGTACAAGCGGCGGCCGAGGCTGAGCCGGCGGCGAGCGCGGTCACTCCCCTGCACATCCTTGTCGTGGAAGACCACGACGACGGACGCGAGTTTCTGCGTCGGATCCTGCGGGCGGACGGGCACGAGGTTGATGCCGTCGGCACCTGTGCCGATGCGCGCGACCGGCTCGCCGCCGCTGAGGGGTCCCCCGCCTTCGATCTGGTGCTCACGGACGTCGGGCTGCCCGACGGCAGCGGCTGGGATCTGGTGCGCCATGTGCGCGCCCGGCACCCGGCCGTCCGGATCGGCGTGATCACGGGCTGGGAGGCACAGGATGATCGCGATGCCGAGAGCGGGGCGGAATTTGTTCTCCGCAAGCCGTTGCGCGCCGCTGAATTGCACGCCCACATTGCGGGACGCCCACGTTCTGCTTCACCAACCGAGTAACACTATGTCGGATCTGCCGTCGACCATTCGCGTACTGGTGGCCGAAGACAACGCCCTCGAGCGCTCCACGCTCGTCGATCTCCTCGGCGCGCTTGGCCACATGGTCGTGGCCGAGGTCGAGAGCGGCACCGACGCGATCGAGAAGGCGCAGCAGTTCACCCCCGACGCGGTGCTGCTGGACATGCACATGCCCGGCGCGAGTGGCGTGCAGGCGGCTGAGGAAATCGCGAGTGCGCTGCCTGGGACGGCGGTGGTGCTGATCACGGGCGACCTGTCGCTCACGTTGAGCACGGCCGACGTGCTGCGCAGCACCGCGGTGGCGCTGCTCCCCAAGCCCACGCCGCCGACCACGCTCGACGCCACGCTGCGCATGGCCGTGACTCGCGCCCGCGAGCTGCTCTCGGCGCGCCGCGAAGCCGCGGAGGCCAAGGCGCAGCTCGAGGCGCGCAAGCTGATCGAACGCGCCAAGGGCATTCTCATGCGCCGCACTGGCAGCAGCGAGCAGGAAGCCTATCGCATCATGCAGCGCAGCAGCCAGGATCGCTCGGTGCGCATGGTCGATATCGCGCGCGCTGTGATCGAGAGCGAACCTGGCATGAAGCCGTAACTCAGGAAATCGGCTTGCCGGGCGCGGCGCCGGCCACCTGCTTGACCAGTTCGTACAGGAAGTCGAGTCCGTCGTAGAAGCTCTTCACCCGCAACTTCTCGTCACGCCCGTGCGCGTTCGTCTCGCCGGGCGACGAAAAGATGCCGCTGACGCCGTAGGTGGGGATTCCCACGGCCCGCAGCCGATAGCCGTCCGTGGCCCCGGTGCTCATGGTGGGGATCACGGGCACGCCGCCGAACATCTTCTTCGTGAGCGCGGTGGTGGCCTGCAGGAGCGCCGGATCGATCGGCGTCGGGGCTCCGTCCGTGCGATCGACCTGGGTGTTGCTGAACTGCACCGTGGAGTCGTTGACGACCCTGGTGAGTACGGCTTTCACCTGCGAGGCTTTGCTGGTGGGCGCGATACGGCAGTTGACGTTCGCCGTGGCCGTCTGCGGCAAGGCATTGGGCGCGTGGCCGCCGGCCAGCATGGTGGCGACGCACGTCGTGCGCAGCATCGACGCATAGCGCGGGTCGGTGGAGATGATGCGCGCGGCCGCCGTGTCACCGGGGTTGGCCACCAGCGCGCGCATGGCGGCGGCGAGCGACGGCATCTCGACCTTGGCGGTCTCCTCGAAGAAGGGGCGCGTGACGTCGTTGAGCTCCACCGGAAAGGTGTAGCCCTGAATGCGGGTGAGCGCGGACGCCAGCGAGTAGATCGCGTTGTCCTTGCGCGGTACGCTCGAATGACCGCCCGTGTTCAGCACGGTGAGCGTGAAATCGGTGTAGACCTTTTCGGCCGCCTGAATGGAGTGGAACAGCGGCTTGTCGTCCGGTCCCAGCGTGCCACCGCCCCCTTCGTTGATCGCATACGCGGCATCGAGCAGCTCGCGCCGGTTGGCGATGATCCAGCTCACCCCATTCTGCCGCCCACCCTCTTCATCGGCGGTGAGTGCGAGAATGAGATCGCGCTCGGGTACCCACCCTTCCTGCTTGTAACGCAGCACGTTGGCGGCGAGAATGGCGGCCATCGATTTGTCGTCTGCCACCCCGCGCCCCAAGAAGTAGCCGTTTTCCTCGCGCATCACGAACGGGTCGTTGGCCCAGTCGCTGCGCTTGGCCTGCACCACGTCGAGGTGGGCGAGCAGCAGGATCGGCTTACCGCGTCCCTTCCCGCGGTAGCGCACCACGAGGTTCTGCTTGGCGGGGGCATCGGCCGGTCCCACCAGGTGGATGTCGGCCGCCGGGAAACCCGCGGCGGTGAAGCGCGCGGCGAGCGCCTGCGCCGAGCGTGTGACCGAGCCCACCGAGTCGGCGGTGTTGATCTCCACCATCTCCTGGTAGATCGCGCGCGCGTCACGCTGCGCGGGGGTCAAGGTGGTCGGCGCGCCCGGCGCCGAGAAGCGCGGCTGCGCGTCCAGCGTGGTCGCCGTCGTGGCGACGAGAAGGCCGGACAACGTGAGGACACGGTGCAGGGACATGATCGACAGCGCTCCAGCCGAAAGATCGTGAAGTTGGCGATGGGGGCCGCCCGCAGGCGCCCCACCGGAATCTAGCGCGCCTGACCGGACGCGTGTCGAACGCGTACTTTCGGCGTATGTTGAAGGGCCAGCCCTCGTCGTTGCTGGTCGCTCATCGTCGGGCGGCGCCCCGCTGCTCTCACGATTTCTCCCGCCCTGCTCATGATCTGCTCATGACACGCTCCCGCCGCGATTTCCTCAAGGCCAGCGCCGCTGTGGCCGCCGGCGGTCTGGTCGCTACGCGATCGGCCTCCGCGCTCTCTCCCTCCGCCTCGCTGATCGCCGCCCCCGGCCTCATCTCGTCCGACCTGCCGTCGGTGGACGATCCGGCCATCAAGGCCCTCATGCAGTCTGCCATCGACGTGGCCACGTCGGGCGGGGCGTCGTACGCCGACGTCCGCGTGGCGGCCCGCCGCCAGCAGAACGTGAACACGCGCGACCGCATCGTGCAGGGGGTGAGCGACACCGACACCTTCGGCCTCGGCGTGCGCACGCTGGTGGATGGCGCGTGGGGATTTGCCGCCACCAGTCGCCTCGACAAGGACTCGGTGGCCAACGCCACCCGGGCCGCGCTCGAGCAGGCGCGCGCCAATCGCGCCAGTCAGCTGCGTCCCGTGCAGCTTGCCCCCACGCCGGGCAATCAGGTGGGCGAGTGGAAGAGCCCCATCGAAACCGATCCGTTCACCGTGCCGATCACCGACAAGGTCGCCCTGCTGCTCGCCGCCAACGAATCGGCGCTCGCGGTGAAGGGCGTGCGCAACGTCACGTCAAGCATGTTCTTCCTGCGCGAAGAGAAGTCGCTCATGACCAGCGACGGCTCCTTCCTGGTGCAGACGATCTACCGGACGTCGCCGAGCATGTCGATCACGGCGGTGTCGGCCGACTTCTCGGACTTCCAGACGGTGCAGAGTAGTGAAATCGCGCCGATGGGACTGGGCTACGAGTGGGTGATCAATTCGAAGATGGCCGAGCGCGCCCCCAAGTGGGCCGAGCTGGCCGTACAGAAGCTGAGCGCGAAGCCGGTGGAGCCGGGGCGCTACGACCTGCTGCTGCACCCGTCGAACCTGTGGCTCACGGTGCACGAAGTGATCGCGCACCCCACCGAACTCGATCGCGCGCTGGGCTTCGAAGCCAACTATGCCGGCACGAGCTTCATCGCGCCGCCGGCGCAGGTGCTGGGCAAGCTGCGCATCGGATCGGAGCTGCTCAACATCGTGGGCGACCGCGAGCAGAAGGGATCACTCGGCGCCATTGGCTGGGATGACGAAGCGGTGAAGCCGGTGAAGTTCGACATCATCAAGAACGGCGTGTTCGTGGACTATCAGACCACGCGCGAGCAGGCCACGATGATGACCGACTACTACACCAGCGTGGGCAAGCCGGTGCGCTCGTACGGCTGCTCGTATGCGCAGAGCTGGGCCGATGTGCAGTTCCAGCGCATGCCGAATGTGAGCATGGTGCCGGGCAACACCGACGCCACGTTCGAGAGCATGATCGGCACGATGGACAAGGGCATCGCGATCGTGGGCGATGGCTCGTTCTCGATCGACCAGCAGCGCTACAACGGCCAGTTCGCCGGCCAGATCTTCTATGAAGTGAAGGGTGGCAAGATCGTGGGCCAGCTCAAGGACGTCGCGTATCAGTTCCGCACGCCCGAATTCTGGAAGTCGCTCAAGGCGATCGGCGGCCAGAAGAGCTACGAACTCGGCGGGGCGTTCGGCGACGCCAAGGGGCAGCCGGGGCAGTCCAATTCCGTGAGCCACGGCTGCGTGCCGTCGCTCTTTCAGCAGACCAACATCATCAACACCGGGAGGAGGGCATGAGCGACTTCGGCCCCCGTTCTCTGTACGCGCCGGCCGGCATCCTCACGCGCGCTGAGGCACAGGAGATCGCCCAGCGCGCGCTGCGCAACTCGCCGGCGGAAGAAACCCGCGTGTCCATCAACAGCGCTGCCCGCGCGGACACGCGCTTCGCGCTGAATCAGGTGACCACGTCAGGTGAGAATCAGGACACGCAGGTCACGATCACGGCCTACGCCGGGAATCGCGCCGCGAGCGTGAACACCAACCGTCTCGACGAAGCGTCGCTGGCCGCGGCGGCGAAGCAGGCGTACGAGATCGCCAAGCTGGTGCCGCCCAATCCGGAGCGCATGCCGGAGCTCGGGGCGCAGACGTATCCG
>JARIEX010000023.1 GCA_031127095.1 Gemmatimonadota bacterium | reverse complement strand
TCGTCGAAATCGAGCCGGGCATCGACGGCCTCATTCACATCTCCGACATGTCCTGGACCAAGCGCGTCCAGCATCCGTCGGAAGTCGTGAAGAAGGGCGACGCGGTGGATGTGGTGATCCTCAACATCGACAGCGAAAACAAGCGTATCTCGCTCGGCCTCAAGCAGGCTGAGGAAGATCCGTGGCTTCGCATCGGTGAGACGTATCCGGTCGGCACCGAGCTTCCGGGCAAGGTGGTCCGCCTGATGGACAAGGGCGTCGTCGTCGATCTCGGGAACGACATCGAAGGCTTCGTCCCCGTCAGCCAGCTCAACCCCGAAGGCACGGTCACGAACCCGGCCGACTTCGCGTGGGAAACGATGAACCTGGTGATGCGCGTGTTGGAGGTGGATCCCATCCACCGCCGTATCGTGCTCGCCGTGACGTCGGTCCCGGAAGAGCAGCCGCCCAAGCCGGCCGAGCCGAGCAAGGTGCATAGCTCCGAAGACGAGATCGGGTTGTAATCCCAGCCCGGTACGGAGAACAACAAAGGCCCCGGCAGTGATGCCGGGGCCTTCGTTGTTTACGGTTCACGGCAACGGGTGACGATCAGCGGCCGACGATCAGGCCCGCGCCTTCCTCTGCTCGCTTCTCACCCTTCTTCGACGTGCCCGCCGACCGGCTGCCGGACGAGGTGAATCCTGCCAGCGCCAGCAGCGCGAACGCGATCAGAAACACCCCGCTGATGAGTCCCACGCGGATCGTCGTCATCGTGAACGTGTTCATCATGGCCGAGTTCACGATCGTCTTGAGTTCCTGCGCATCGAGCACGAACAGTGCCGTCGAGGCGAGCAGACCAAGGGTGAAGCAGGCGGCGATCATGCCAACGGCCTTGGACAGCCAAGCGCCGTCGAGTGTGCGTGACAGGACGAGCAGCAACGTGAGCCCGAGGAACGGGAGCAGCAGTACGCTGGACAGCGCGTTCGCCGCGCCGAAGCGCCATTGGATGTTGCTCAGCTGCAGCGGCCAGAGCTGCGATCCCGCCTGCAGAAACGGGACAGTCACCAGCAGGATCGCCGCGACGAAGAGCACGCGGCGAACCATGGGGTCAGCGTGGAGATCAAGAGAGTCGGACATGGCGGGGATGAGCGCGTGGGCGCGAAGAATAGGAATACCGCGACCAACGGGTGAGCCGTGTTTCAACCGCCCTGTCGGTCGCGCAAGGTCAATGTGTCCGGTGAATACTGTCCCTGAACTGCCCGCAGGTGAAGTCCAACCGGACGTTCGGTCGGGCGGGGCGGGGCCTGCGCCTCGTATTTTCCGGATTTCTCGCTAGCTTCCCGCGCCATGTCACAGTCTTCGACCATGCGCCACAAGCTTGACCGGCTGGCTGCCGCCCGTGATGCCTCCGAGCAGGGGGGCGGCGCTGCGCGGCTGGCCGCCCAACACGCCAAGGGGAAGCTCTCTGCCCGGGAGCGCCTCGACGTCCTTCTCGATGAGGGCTCGTTCGTCGAGATCGATCGCTTCGTCACGTCACGCTCGCTCGCCGATGGTGACGCGCCGATCTACGGCGATGGCGTCGTCGCGGGGCATGGGCGGATCGAGGGGCGCCTCGTGTACGTGTTTTCGCAGGACTTCACCGTCTTCGGTGGGTCGTTGTCGGAAGCTCATGCGGCCAAGATCTGCAAAGTCATGGATCTGGCGGTCCGCAACGGCGCCCCGGTGATCGGACTGAACGATTCCGGTGGTGCGCGCATCCAGGAGGGTGTGGTGTCGCTGGGTGGGTATGCCGACATTTTCCTGCGCAACACGATGGCCTCGGGCGTCGTCCCGCAGATCTCGGCCATCCTCGGCCCGTGTGCCGGCGGCGCCGTGTATTCGCCGGCGATCACCGATTTCATCTACATGGTGCGCGGCACGAGCTACATGTTCGTGACCGGTCCCAACGTGGTCAAAACGGTCACGCACGAAGACGTCACGATGGAGCAGCTCGGGGGGGCGGACACGCACGCGAGCACCAGCGGCGTGGCCCACTTCGCCTGCGACTCGGAGCTCGCCTGCCTGCAGCAGATCCGCGAACTGTTCCGGTTCGTGCCCTCCAACAACGTGGATGATCCGCCGCGCGGCACCGGGCGCGATCCGCGCGACCGGCGCGACGAGTCGTTGCTCGACATCATCCCGGACAATCCGAACAAGCCGTATGACATGCATGAGGTCATCGGCCGGATCGTCGATGACGGGGAATTCTATGAAGTGCAGCCGGACTACGCCGCGAACATTCTCGTCGGCTTTGCCCATCTAGGCGGGTACAGCGTCGGCATTGTCGCCAATCAGCCGGCCGTGCTGGCCGGGGTATTGGACATCAACGCGTCCATGAAAGCGGCGCGCTTCGTGCGCTTTTGCGACTGTTTCAACATCCCCCTCGTGACGTTCGAGGATGTCCCTGGTTTTCTGCCCGGTCTGGCGCAGGAGCATGGCGGCATCATCAAGCACGGTGCGAAGCTCCTGTATGCCTATTGCGAGGCCACCGTGCCCAAGCTCACGGTCATTACCCGCAAGGCGTACGGTGGCGCGTACGACGTGATGAGTTCCAAGCACATCCGTGGCGATTACAACGTCGCGTGGCCGACGGCAGAGATCGCGGTGATGGGCCCGAAGGGCGCGGTGGAGATCTTGTACAAAAAGGAGATCGCGGAGGCGAGCGATCCGCAGGCGGCGATGGATGCACGTGTGGCCGAGTACACCGAGAAGTTCGCCAATCCATACAACGCCGCAGCGCGCGGATATGTCGACGACGTCATCGATCCGCGCGACACACGTCCGCGCCTCATCGAGGCACTCGATGCGTTACGCGGTAAGCGCGATCGGAATCCGGCCAAGAAGCACGGGAATCTCCCTCTGTGACGCCGCCGCCGTTTGAGAAGATCCTGATCGCCAACCGCGGTGAGATTGCTCTCCGCGTGATCCGCGCCTGCCAGGAGCTGGGCGTGAAAACCGTGGCGGTGTATTCGGATGCCGATGCCCACGCGCCGCACGTGCGTGAGGCGGACGAAGCGGTGAACGTGGGGCCGGCGCCCTCCAGCCAGAGCTATCTGCTCGGTGCGCGCCTGATCGAGGTGGCGCTACGTACCGGCGCGCAGGCCATTCATCCCGGATACGGCTTCCTGTCGGAACGCGCGTGGTTTGCCCGTGCGGTGCGTGACGCCGGCCTGGTGTTCATCGGACCGCCGGCGGAGGCCATCGAGGCCATGGGCTCGAAGACCGCGGCGCGCCAGTTGGTGATTGCGGCCGGAGTGCCCGTCGTCCCCGGGACGACCGAAAGCATCCGTGATGCGGCGGACGCGATCGAGATCGCGGAGCGGTTCGGGTTTCCGGTGCTGCTCAAGGCGGCAGCGGGTGGCGGCGGCAAGGGCATGCGCATTGTGCATGCGTCCGCCGACCTGCCCGATGCATTGGCGTCGGCGCAGCGCGAGGCCCGCAATGCCTTCGGGGATGACGCGGTGTACGTCGAGAAGTACATCGAGGGACCGCGGCACGTGGAGATTCAGGTGCTGGCGGATATGCACGGCAACGTGGTCCACCTGGGCGAGCGGGAATGCTCGGTGCAACGGCGGCATCAGAAGATGATCGAGGAGGCGCCGAGTGTCGCCGTGTCGCCAGAACTGCGGGCGCGGATGGGGGCCACGGCGGTCGCTGCGGCGCGTGCGGCCGGCTACGTGAATGCGGGCACCTGCGAGTTTCTCCTCGACCGTGATGGGCAGTACTATTTTTTGGAAATGAACACGCGTATTCAGGTGGAGCATCCGGTGACCGAACTGGTCATGGGGCTCGATCTGGTGCAGTGGCAGATCCGCGTGGCGGCCGGCGAGGTGCTGCCGTTTGCGCAGCGTGACTTTGTGCCGCGTGGCTGGGCGATGGAATGCCGCATCACGAGCGAAGACCCGTCAAACGGTTTCTTGCCGAGCACGGGACGCATCGAGTATCTGCATCTCCCCACGGGGCCCGGCGTGCGCTGGGATGGCGGGATCGAATCGGGGAGCGAGGTGGGGCTGCACTACGACCCGATGCTGGCCAAGCTCATCGTGCATGCTCCCACGCGGGCGCTGGCGATTGCGCGGATGCGTCGCGCGCTGCGCGAACTCACCATCGACGGCATCGAGACCTCGCGGGGGTTCCATCTGCGCGTGATGGATCATCCGGAATTCCAGCGCGGCGACATCACGATTCAGTGGCTCGAGCAGCGCCTGCCGGAATTGACGAAGCCCGCGATGCCGCGCGAGGCCGTGCAGCTGGCGGCGCTCGCGGCGGCGTTGGTGGCGCATGAAGAGCGAACGGCAGGGCGCGGTGCGCCGGCAGGCGCACCCACCGAGCCGGTGCCCCATGTGAGCACGCACGGCAGCGGTCCGTCGTGGCGCGACGTGGCGCGGCGCGAAGCGCTGCGCTCCTCGTGAACGCCGGCAAGAAGCGTCAGGCGCGGCGCGCGGCGGTGTCCGCGACGGCCGAGCAGATCGCGACGATGACGATCGATCGCATCGCCAAGGGCGGCGATGGGGTCGGACGGGCCAATGGGCTCGCCTGTTTCGTGCCGCGGACAGCACCGGGTGACGTCGCCCAGGTAGCCTACGTTGCCCACGCGCGACACGGTCGTGGGCGCCTGCTGCAGGTGCTGACGCCCTCGCCGTTGCGCGTCCCTTCGACGTGCGTGCACTACGAGCGCGACCGGTGCGGTGGCTGTCAGTTGCAGCACCTGACCGATGAGGCGCAGCGCGACGCCCGTCGGCATATCGTCCAGGACGCACTCTCACGGATCGGAAAGCGCGACGTGGCGCTGCCGGAGTTGGTGAGTGGCGACGCGTGGGGATACCGCGGTCGCCTCACCCTCATGTTGCTGCCCCGCGGGCGGAGCTGGATCGGTGGACTGCATCCACACGATGATGCCGCGCGGGTGTTCAACCTCGACGAGTGTCCGATCGCGAATGCTGCGTTGGTCCGCTGCTGGCACGAGATGCGTGAGCGGCTGCATGGCCTGCCGAGCGATCGATTCCTTCGGGTGTCGTTCCGGTTGCTGTCGGCCGAGGTTGGCGTCGAGACGGTGGCGGCGGTGGTGCAGGGCGGCACGGAGTGGCCGGGGGCGGTCGAGTGGGCGGGAGCGCTGCTGCGGGTTTCGCCGCAGTTGCGTTCGGTGTGGTGGGTGCCGCGCGGTGGTCAGCCGCGCGGGCTGGCGGGTGATGTCGGTGGCGACGTCGATGTCCCCGAGCCCGAGACCATGGAAGCGGACGACGCCAGTGACGCGGGGCGGTACGAGCCGGATGCCCGCGAGGCGTTGGCGTTCGCGCAAGTCAATCCCCTCGTGGCGACGGCTCTGCGGGCGTACGTCCACGACGCCGTGCGCACGTTCACGCCGACGACCGTGATCGATGCGTACGCGGGGAGTGGGGTGCTCAGCGAGTCCCTCGCGCGGGACGGCGCTGCGGTGGTGGCGATCGAGGCGGACCCGTCGGGCACCGCGGCGGCCCGTCGCCGCCTCGAGGCCGCAGGTCTCGGCGACCGGGTGCGGGTCGTCACCGGTCTGGTGGAGTCGGTGCTGGCATCGGCCTTGCCGGCCGACGTCGTGGTGCTCAATCCGCCACGGGTTGGTGTGTCACCGGGGGTGACCGCCGTGCTCGCGGATGCGGCGCGGCGCGGCGTGCGCGGTATCGTGTACGTGAGTTGTGATCCGGCCACGCTGGCGCGGGATCTCGCGCGCGTGCCGGGCTGGCGTATCGTCGCGATGCGCTGTTTCGACATGTTCCCGCAGACGGCGCACGTGGAGACCGTGTGCGTCCTGCGCCCGGAGGCGTCATGAAGTACATCGTGGACGTGAATGGCGAGCGGTTGACGGTGGAGATCGACGGCGCGTCGGCGACGATCGGTGACCAGCGGTTTGACGCGTCACTCTCGGCGATTCCGGGCACGCCCGTGCGGCTGCTGCGGGTCGGAGAGCAGGTGCATCGGCTGGTGGCGCGTCGCGGGGCATCACGCGGCCTGTGGACGCTGGATCTCGACGGGCAGCGCGTGGAGACCGAGGCGCTCGACGAGCGGATGCGGACCATCCGCGACCTGACCGCCTCGGCCGCTGAGGCGGCTGGACCGGCACCGTTGCTGGCGCCGATGCCCGGGCTGGTGGTCCGTGTGTCGGTTTCGGTGGGCGACCTCGTCAGCGCCGGTCAGGGGCTCGTGGTCGTCGAGGCAATGAAGATGGAAAACGAGTTGCGCGCGTCGGTGGCCGGTGTGGTCACGGCGGTCCGGGCGGTGCCCGGCGAGGCGGTCAACAAGGGGGCGGTGCTGGTAGAGCTGGGCCCGGTGCCCGCCGTGTGATCCGCGGTGCACCGGGCCCGGCGGCGACTCAGCCCGCTGCCGGCTCAGTGCGTCGCGCGCGGTTCACGCCCTTGATGACAAGGAAGAGGGTGAACGCGACGATCAGGAAGGTCAGCACCTGGTTGAGAAAGAGGCCGTAGCTGAGCGTCGGGACACCAGCCGCCTTGGCCGCCTCGAGGGTGGCGAAGGGGCCCCCCTGTAGGGCGACAAAGCGGTTGGTGAAATCGATCCCACCGGTTGCCAGTCCCACGACCGGCATGATGATGTCGTTCACCATGCTGTCCACGATCTTCTGGAAGGCGCCGCCAATCACGACGCCGATCGCGAGATCGAGCACGCTGCCCTTCATGGCGAATTCCTTGAATTCCGACATCATCGACATGTCTGCTCCTGGTGTGTGGGGGTAACCCGTGGCGTGCTCGAGGGGGATTGTGGCTCGTGGGCGTCATCCGGGCAAGTCCGCCCGCGCGGCCTTCCGGCGGCGGCGGAGGGGGTCGCCTTGCCTATGCGCGTCCAACCCTCGGATTGACACAGACTTCAACGCTGAGTAACCTACGAGTCTGTCCCGTTTTCTGGGCAATCCCGACCAGCAATTTCCTGCAGTTCCTTTATCTCTTTTCTGAGCGCCGTACGTGGCGTCTCCGAATCACGCACGGATCACGTTAGCATGAAGACCTACAGCGCGACCCCGAAGGATATCGACCGTCGGTGGTACATCGTCGACGCGGAAGGAATGGTCCTGGGCCGTCTCGCGTCGGAAGTCGCGAAGATCATCCGCGGCAAGCACAAGCCCATGTTCACGCCGCATATGGACACGGGTGACTTCGTCATCGTGATCAATGCGTCCAAGGTGCAGGTGACTGGTCGGAAGGCGGAGCAGAAGACGTACTTCAGCCACACCGGCTACATGGGCCACGAGAAGCACACGCCGTTTGCCTCGGTTCTGGCGAAGCATCCCGAGCGCGTGATCGAGAAGGCCGTGTACGGCATGCTCCCGAAAACGGCCCTCGGCCGTCAGGTGCTGCGCCGCAAGCTGCGCGTGTACGCCGGTAACGAGCATCCGCATGTCGCCCAGACGCCGGCGACGCTCACCTTCTCCGCCGCTGAGGCCAAGTAATGTCCGAACAGATTCAGGCGGTCGGCCGCCGCAAGTCAGCGGTGTGCCGGCTTTATCTCACCCCCGGTACGGGGAAGTGGGAGATGAACGGCCGTGCGTTGGGCGAGTACTTCCCGCGCCCCACGCTCGTCTCCGCGATTCAGCAGCCGTTCGCGCTGACCGACACGCTCGGCAGCTTTGACGTGAAGGCCGTGCTGGATGGCGGTGGTGTTTCCGGTCAGGCCGGCGCGGTTCGTCTCGCCATCGCCCGTGCGCTGGTGAAGCTCGACGAGAACAACCGCAAGAAGTTGCGTGAGTTCGGTCTGCTCACCCGTGATGCGCGCGAAGTCGAGCGCAAGAAGCCGGGTCGTGCCGGCGCCCGTAAGCGCTTCCAGTTCTCCAAGCGTTGATCGACCTGGCGCACCCTCGGGTGCGCCAACACGATCGGCGTATCTCTCACGCCGTCCGAGCTGGCTGCGGGTACCTCGCTCCTCTGGGAGCCGGTCGCAGCCGGCGGTGAAGACGGCGGACGATCTTCAAAAACCTCAAGCATTCCTCCATTATGGCTACTCCGTCTCTCGAGCAGTTGCTCGCCGCGGGCGTTCACTTCGGGCACCAGACCCGTCGTTGGAACCCCAAGATGCGCCGGTTCATCTTCGCCGAGCGCAACGGCATCCACATCATCGACTTGCAGAAGACGCTCCGCCAGATCGAACTGGCGCAGAAGCTCGTCCGCGAAGTCGTGCTGCGTGGTGAAAGCGTGCTGTTCGTCTGCACCAAGCGTCAGCTGGCGGCCATCGTGAAGGCCGAGGCCGAGCGCTGTGGCGGCATGTTCGTGACCGAGCGTTGGCTCGGCGGCATGCTGACCAATTTCAACACGGTCAAGAAGCAGATCAAGAAGCTCAAGGAGCTCGAAGCCGGCGCAGAAGACGGTACGATCGCCAACTACACCAAGAAGGAACAGCTTCTCATGTCGCGTCAGCGCGAGAAGCTTGGCAAGTACCTCTCCGGCATCAAGTCGATGAACCGCCTTCCGGGGCTGCTGTTCATCATCGACTCGAAGAAGGAGCGCATTGCCGTTGCCGAAGCCAACAAGCTCGGTGTGCCCATCGTCGCCATCGTCGATACGAACGCCGATCCCGATCTGATCACGGTGCCGATCGCCGGCAACGACGACGCCATTCGCTCGGTCGAGTTGATCGCGAAGGTGGTCGCCGACACGATCGACGAAGCGCGTCGTGAAGCGCCGGCGCGCCCGAGTGAGGAAGAGCAGGAGAGCTACACGTTCTCCAGCGATCGTGGCACGGAGCCGGCCGGTCGTGGTGATCGCGGTGGCCGTGGTGGCGACCGTGGTGGTCAGGGTGGAGACCGTGGCGCGCCGGGTGGCGGCCAGGGTGCCGACGCGCGTCGTCCGCGCCGCCGTCGTGCCAAGCCGGAAGCGATTGCCGCACGCCTGAAGCCGGGCGCTGAAGGCGGCGCGGCCGACGAAGGCGCTGGTGAAGCCGCTGGTGAAGCTGCGGCACCGGCCGCCGAGTCCGCTCCGCAGGAGTAAGTTTTCAGGGTGTGTGCCTGACCGGCGGATCAGGCATCCTCTGGTAGCATCGCAACGCCGCCGGCTCAACCCGGCGGCGTTCGCACACGCACCCGCCGCACGACGAGTACGATCGGAAAGACCATCGCCACGCAGATTCTGACACTCAGCACATACAGGGCTCGAAGATGACTACGGTGATCACCGCGAAGGCTGTTTCGGAACTCCGCCAGCGCACCGGCGCCGGCATGATGGATTGCAAGAAGGCGCTTGAGGAGAACGGCGGCGACATGGACCTGTCCGTCGAATACCTGCGTAAGAAGGGCATCGCCAAGGCCGAGAAGCGCGCCGATCGCTCCACGAGCGAAGGGATCATCGGTGGCGAGATCTTCGGCGACGGCCGCTCTGGCGTGCTGGTCGAAGTGGCCTGCGAAACAGACTTCGTGGCGCGCAATGAAGATTTCGGGAAGGTCGTGGCGCAGCTGGTCGCCCAGCGCGTCCACTCCACCGCGGCCGACGTGGAGGCATTCCTCGCCGAGCCGTTTGCCACGGACCCGTCCCAGACGGTCGCCGAGTTCATCAAGATCGCCTCGTCGAAGACCGGCGAAGCCGTCAACGTGAAGCACGTGGCGCGTTTCGATGCCGGCGCCAACGGCGTGGTCGGTATGTACCGCCACCACAACGGCAAGCTGGCCACCCTGGTGCAGGTAACCGCGTCGACGCCCGAAGTGGCGGCGCACGAGTCCACCGGTCAGCTCGTGAAGTTCATCGCGGAGCACATCGCGGCGTCGGCTCCCCTCGCGGTGGACCGCGATGGCGTGCCGGCCGAAAAGATCGAGAGCGAGAAGCGCATCGCCGAGGAGCAGGCGCGTGAGACGGGCAAGCCGGAAGCGATGATCGAGAAGATCGCCACGGGCAAGATCGAAGCCTTCCTCAAGGACGTCACGCTGCTCCCGCAGGCGTGGGTGCGCGACCCGGCCATCACGATCGCCGCGCTCGTCGCCGATCACGCCAAGCGCGCGGGTGGCACGATCACGGTCGATCGCTTTGTCCGCTTGCAGCTCGGCGCCGAGTGAGCGCCGTGGGCGCCACGGACAAGCGCTACACGCGCATTCTCCTGAAGCTCTCCGGCGAGGCACTCGCCGGGGATCGCGGCGTCGGTTTCGATTTTGAGCGGATCGGGTCCTTCGCGGACCAGATCGTCGAGGTCGCGCGCATGGGCGTGCAACTCGGGCTGGTGATCGGAGGCGGGAACATCGTTCGTGGCACGCAGCTGTCGCAGATGGGGATGGACCGGGTGGGCGCCGACTACATGGGCATGCTCGGGACCGTCATCAACGCCATGGCGATGCAGGATGTCCTCGAAAAGAAGGGGCTGGACACGCGGGTCATGACGGCGATCCGGATGGAAGAGCTCGCCGAACCGTACATCCGGCGGCGGGCGCTGCGCCATTTCGAGAAGGGGCGCACCGTGATCTTTGCCGCCGGGACCGGGAACCCGTACTTTTCCACGGACACGGCGGCCGTGCTCCGTGCGATCCAGATGAAAGCCGACGTCATCATCAAAGCCACCAGCGTCGACGGCGTGTATTCGGCGGATCCGAAGAAGGATCCCAACGCCACGATGTATGAATCGATCAGTTATCGCGATGTGATGCTCGAAGAGCTCCGTGTGATGGACCAGACGGCCATTACACTGTGCAAAGAGAATCAGTTGCCGCTGATCGTGCTCAATCTTCACACGCCTGGCGCCATCGCACGCGCCATCAACGGCGAACGCGTAGGGACACTGGTTTCATGAGCACCATTGCGCAGATCCTGAAGGACACGAAGAGCGGCATGGAAAAGGCCCTCGAGGCCTCCAAGCGCGACTTCTCCGGCATTCGCACCGGCAAGGCATCGCCGAGCATGCTCGACAGCATCAAGGTCGAAGCCTACGGTTCGCTGGTTCCTCTCAATCAGGTGGCTCAGGTGTCCGCACCGGAGCCCCGCATCCTGCTGGTCACCCCGTTCGACAAGGGGCAGGCCAAGGTGATCGAGAAGGCGATCCGCGAGTCGGAGCTGGGGCTCGATCCGGCGCATCAGGGTGGGGTGATCCGGGTGCCGCTGCCGTCCATGAACGAGCAGCGTCGGAAGGAGCTCGTGAAAGTGCTCAGCAAGCTGGCGGAGGACGGCCGGATTGCGATCCGTCATGCCCGCACCGACGCGCGCGACAAGGTCAAGAAGCTCGACGGGGTGTCAGAAGACGACAAGAAGCACGCCGAGAAGGACCTTCAGAAGCAGCACGATGATTTCATCGGCAAGCTCGAGACGATGCTCAAGACGAAGGAAGCTGAGATCATGGAGGTTTGAGTCCGCGTTGCGGACGGTTCGCTGACGCGCCCCTTGCCCCCGCCCGACATGGCTGACCTGGAAGCGGACCTGTTGGCGCGCATTCGAACGCATGGGGCAGTGCCGCGGCACATTGCCATCATCATGGACGGCAACGGCCGGTGGGCGCGTGAGCGCCACATGCCGCGGCCGTTCGGCCACCGCTCGGGCATGAAGACCGTACGGTCGGTGGTCGAAGGATGCCTCGAGGCTGGCGTCGAGTGGTTGTCGCTCTTCGCCTTCTCGCAGGAGAATTGGCAGCGGCCGGAAACGGAAGTGTCCGCCTTAATGTCGCTGCTCGAGGAATTCATTGCGCGCGAAGCGGACGAACTCAAGCGGCAGGGCGTCCGTGTGCGAGTCCACGGCGATGTACATCGCCTCAACGGACCCGCCGCCGCTGCGGTCGATCGGATCGTCAGCGTGACCGCGGGCGGGACCCGGCTCGGGCTCAACCTCTTCATCTCGTACGGCGGACGTGCCGAGTTGGTACGCGCCGCGCAACTGCTCGCGCGCGACGTACAGGCGGGTCGCCTCACCCCCGATGAGATTACGGAAGATGAATTCCGCGCACGGCTGTTCACGGCCGACTGCCCTGATCCCGACTTGCTGATCCGGACGTCGGGCGAACAGCGTCTTTCGAATTTCCTGCTCTGGCAGGTGGCCTACGCCGAACTGTACATCTCCAGTGTGCTGTGGCCTGACTTCGGGCGCCCGGCGCTCTACGAAGCGATCTGTGATTTCCAGCGTCGCGACCGGCGGTTCGGACGCGTGACCCCATGATGCGTCGGGCGACGGTGAAGTGCGTTGCCGGTGACGATCAATCGACCCTGACTCTGCCCCGGTCCGCGTGAAAGAACTCGCCAAACGTGCCGTTGTTGCCGTCATCGCTGCGCCGGTGGCACTCGGGGCGATCTGGATCGGCGGCGCCCCGCTCGCCACTGCGGCCGGTGGTTTGTCCGGCGTCGCCGCGTGGGAGTACTTCCGGCTCGCCCGCGAGGGCGGGCGCACGCCGATGAGCATCGTGGGCATCGTGCTCAGCGCGCTCATTCCGCTCGCCGTGCATGCACAGTTCCTCGGTGTGATCACCCTTCCGCTGGTGATGTGGACGCTGGTGCCGCTCGCGGTACTGGCGCTGTCCATCTGGCTGCGCGGCGTGGACGGCCAGCCGCTCAGCTCGGCCGCGATCACGATTTTCGGCGCGCTGTATACCGGCGGAACCCTGAGCTACCTCTACGCTCTGCGCTATTTCGGTTACGCCGTGGGCGACACGGCCGGTGCGCTGGTCGTCATCCTGCCGGTGGTGCTGACGTGGGCGAGCGACACGGGCGCGTATTTCACCGGCCGGGTGATCGGTGGACCGAAGCTCATTCCTTCGGTGAGTCCGGCCAAGACGATCTCCGGAGCCGTCGGAGGCGTGCTTGCCACGGTGGCGGCGTGCGCGGCGTTCGTGCACCTGCTGCTGCGACCGCAGGCGCAACTGGCCTTCAGTCCCCTGGGGCTGATCGTGTTCGCCGTGTGTATCAGCGTGACGGCGCAGATCGGTGACCTCACGGAGTCGTTGCTGAAGCGCGAAGCGAAAGTGAAGGACAGCGGCACGTTCTTTCCCGGGCACGGCGGTGTACTCGACCGGCTCGACTCGTTGTTCTTCGTGCTCCCGGTCGCGTACGCGTTGTACTACGCGCTACTGCTGCCGGCGCCGGGGGCATGATTATGACGGACGGTCTGTTACCGGTGGCACCGGTGGGTGTGGCGATTCTCGGTTCCACCGGGTCGATCGGGACGAGTGCCTTGCGCGTGCTCGCCCGCCAACGCGAGCGCTTCGTCCCCGTCGCGCTCACGGCGAATGGGAATGCGGCAGCACTCGCCGCCCAGGTGGCTGAATGGCGTCCGTCGTTTGCGGGATTGGTGCAGCCGCATGACGATGCGCCCAGTGGGTGGAGCCGTGGGCCGGCCTGCCTGATCGATGCCGCCTCACATCCGGACGCCGCGATTGTGATCAACGCGGTGGTCGGCGCGGCGGGACTGCCGGCGACGCTCGCGGCGCTGCGGCTCGGCAAGCGGGTCGCACTCGCCAACAAAGAAACGCTCGTCGTCGCGGGTGCCATCGTCACGGCAACGGCGCACGAGCACGGCGGCACGCTCGTACCCGTGGACAGTGAGCATTCGGCCATTCTGCAGTGTCTCGCGGGACGCCAGCCGCACGAAGTGCGTCGTCTGGTGCTGACCGCGTCTGGTGGTCCATTCCGCACGTGGCCCGCCGAGCGTATCGCCACGGCCACGGTCGGCGACGCCCTGAAGCACCCCACGTGGACGATGGGGAGCAAGATCACGATCGATAGTGCCACGCTCGCCAACAAGGCACTCGAGGTGATCGAGGCGCATCATCTGTTCGGGGTGCCGTACGATCGCATCGACGTGGTGGTGCATCCGCAGAGCATCATCCACTCGTTTGTGGAGTTCGTGGACGGCAGCGTGCTCGCGCAGCTCGGTGTGCCGTCGATGGAGCTGCCGATTTTGTATGCGTTGACCTGGCCGGAACGGGTGCCCGACTCCGGCGTACCATCGTTCGACCCGGTGGCGCTGGGTGGATTGAGCTTTGAACCGGTCCGGAACGAGGATTTTCCTATGCTGACGCTCGGGATCGACGCGGGGAAGCGCGGCGGTGCCGCGCCCGCCATCTTCAATGCCGCCAACGAAGAGGCCGTCGCACATTTTCTGGCGGGCCGCCTGAGCTTTCCTGGCATTGCCGTGCGCGTCGCCGCGGCCTTGCAGGACGGTGCCGCCGCCGCCGGCGGGACGCTTGATGAGTTGCTCGCGGCCGATGCCGCGGCGCGGGCTCACGTCCATGCCCACGTCCATGCCCGCGTAGGGAGTTGATTATGCTGTCGTCGTTGTCGCCATACATCGCCCCGTTACTGGTCTTCGGGCTCGTCGTGTTCGTACACGAGCTCGGTCATTTTTTGGCGGCGAAGCTCACCGGCGTGTATGCCCCGGTCTTCTCGCTGGGATGGGGGCGTCGGTTGTTCGGCGTCCGGCACGGTGAAACCGATTATCGCGTGTCGATGATCCCGCTTGGCGGTTACGTACGCATGGCGAGCCGTGAGGATGAGTCGATGGCGGGTATTGAGGGCGGCAGCGACCGCGGCACCCTCGAGGCGTCCGGGGAACGCACGACGGAACGCGCCGCGGAGCGCCCGCCTGACGTCTCTCCCGCGTTGTGGGATGCCGAGTCGATGGCGCCCTTTGGGCCGAAGTCCGTACCCGCTGATCGCTGGGTGGAGAACAAGTCGACGTCAGCGCGCGTGCTGATTTTGTCGGCCGGCGTGATCATGAACATCCTGCTGACGTTGGTCGTATCAAGTTCGATCTACTACCGGTACGGCCACTCTTTTGTGCCGGCGGTCGTCGACTCGGTCATCGTGGGCGCTCCCGCTGCCCAGGCGGGCGTGGCGGGGGGGGACCGGATCGTGGCGATCAACGGAAATCCCATCCGCGCGTGGGATCAGGTCCTCGATCAGGTGGCGCCCGTGACATCCGGGTCGATCACTGTCGAAATCGAGCGGGCGGGAACGCGTCTGACCAAGGTGATCACCCCGCAGATGGCGGTCGTCAATGACCCCGTCAGCGGGGTAAAGAAGACGGTGGGGCGCATCGGTATTCAGGTGCGTGACTCGGTCGCGCACGAGCCGGTCGGCCTGCTGGACGCCATGTCGTCGGGCGGGCAGGCCACGTGGCGTATGGCCGCGAGCGTCGGGTCGGTGCTCAGCGGGCTGTTCTCGGGCGAGGTATCCGCGAAAAACCTGGGCGGTCCCATCCAGATTGCACGGACGTCGGTGCAGGCGGCCAAGAGTGGACCCGAGACCTTGTGGTCCCTGATCGCGTTTTTGAGTCTCAATATCGCGATCCTGAACCTGGTGCCCATCCCGGTGCTCGACGGCGGTCAGATTCTGATGGTGCTTGCCGAGCGGCTGAAGGGGAGCGCGTTCAGCGGTCGCACCCGCGAGGCCTTTGCCCGGGTCGGCGTGCTGGCGGTGCTGGCACTGATCGTCTTGGTCACGTTCAACGACCTGCGCTCGCTTTTCGTCAAGTGAGCGCATGAGGGGCCGTGCGGCGTCGGAGCAGCGGCGGTGAGGACGGCCGTGGTGGTGTGCGCGGCCGCGGTGATCGTGGCGACGGTGGGGTGCGCGCGCGCCGGAGTGCGCGTGGAGGCGGTAGGGGCGCGGATTCCGCGTGACGCGGCGCGATTCGAAATCGAGAGCGTCGACGACAGTACGGCCTCGTTCCGGGTGTTCGAGGCGCGCTGGATCCGGTCAGGGCAACTGGCATATGTCGTCGATCCGGCGCAGCGGGACGCGCTGGTGGCGCGCTTGCGCATTGTGCGGCGCGACGGCTCGGTCGCGACGGCGCTGATCACGTCGCAGGCGGCGCGCGTGACGACGGAGCAGGCCGTGCTGGTGGTGCGCCCACCGACACCGTGGTGGCGGACCCGGGTGTTCTGGTACGGAGTGGCGACCGGCGGTGTGTTGGGCGCTGGGACGGCTGCGGCGGCGCGATAGCGCCCCCCCGTGGTCAGCTGCAGATCAAGGGAAACCGCCGTGTGATGGGCATGCCGTTGGCTGTCGGCGCGACGGTGATCGTATCGGTGCCGGTGACGCACCGCGGCGCCTGCATCCGCAGCTGGTACCGCCCCTCCGGTAACGACAGCGCCCGCGCGCTGTCCGCGCGGAGTTCCACGCGGCGGCCACCATCGAGGGGCGTGAAGAGCACGCGCGCATCGCGTGGCGTCACGTCCACGCTCACGGCCACGCAGCCCCGGACCGGGAGGCTGACCCTCATGCGTCCGCGTGACGTGAGGAGGATGGTGGTGTCGCGGACGGCCGCATCGCAATTCGTGGCCACGTGCGCGAGCACGGCCCGTACGACGACGCGTGCGCCGGGCGGAAAGGTGCCGGTCCACCGCCCAGTGCCCACCAGCCGATTGTCGACGTAGAGGCGCGCCGAATCCGGGGCGATGACGTCGAGCCGCGCCTCCGAGCGCGCCGTGATCGCCGGCCGTGCCCGCGCGTGCGGTGTGCCGATGGTCTCTGGCGGTGCGGCGGGCGGTGCGGCCATCGCGTTGGGGGGCCGTCCAGCGCGCGCCGCGGGAGGGGCGGTGGGCGAGTCGGCCGAGGGCGTGGACGTAGGCGTTCCGGCCGTCAGGCGAGGTCGAGGGCGTACTGTTGCGGCGTACCAGAGCATGGCGACGACGATGGTGACGGCGAACAGCGCCGCCGCCGTCCCGTGCTTCGACCACGGCTGCGTCGCGGGAACCGCCGACCATGCGTCGGCCGTGCGGTCGGAGACGGCGATCGGGTGGCGGTCGCGATCCCAGGCGGTGGGCAAGGCGCCGAGGGCATCCAGCAGTTGAGTGGCGGTCTGAAATCGTTGCGTCGGCTCTTTGGCCAGCAGCGTGAGAATGACCGACTCGAATGCCGGAGTCAGTTCCGGGACGTGGACGCGCGGTGGGGTGGGGGCGGTCTCGATGTGATGACGGGCGACGGCGTACCAATCCTCACCCTCGAAGGGGAGGTGGCCCGTAGCGGCGCGGTACAGCGTCACCCCGAGTGCGTACAGGTCGCTGCGTCCGTCGACCTCGTGGCCGCGGGCTTGTTCCGGGCTGAAGTAGTGCGGCGTACCGAGGATGCGGTTGGTGGCGCTGAGGGCCGTCGCGCCAGCGAGCGCGCCAGCGAGCGCGCGGGCGAGACCGAAGTCGGCGACGACTGCGTCGCCCTCGCGGCTAATGAGAATATTGTCGGGCTTGATGTCCCGATGGACGACACCGCCGGCGTGGGCGATCGCCAGCGCAGCGGCCACATCCAGCCCGATCCGGACACACTCGCTTTCCGGGAGGCGACCGGCGGCGACGAGCCGTCGCCCGAGGGTGAGCGGGTACCAATCCATTACGACGAAGGCGGTGTGGTCGATCTGGCCGACGTCGCGGACCGTGACGATGTTGCGGTGGCGCAGACGGGCCGCGGTGGCCGCCTCGCGCCGGAACCGGACGTCGCTGTCGTTTTGCCCGGCGAACTCGGGGCGGAGTATTTTGAGCGCGACCGGAATGTCGAGATCCTGATCGATCGCCTCATAGACCCACGCATACGCTCCCGCGCCGAGGAGCCGGGTGACCCGGTATTTGCCGAGAGTTTGCCCTAAATAGCGGTCGGGCACGTTAAGGTCCTTTACAGGCGGGGCAAAGGGGACTAAGCTTTTGTGCTTCCTATCATTGCGCGCACAAAAGGCTGCGCACGACACGCGCTGAGAATATTACGACGATGGCGTTCGATAAGGCACTTACGATCGACAAGTACCGGTCCCACGATGTGGATACCGGATCGACCCGGGTTCAGGTTGCCATCCTCACGGATCGCATCAAGTACCTCACGGGACATTTTCGTACGCACGCGAAAGACCATCATGGTCGTCGCGGGCTTGACATGATGATTGGCAGACGCAAGCGCCTGCTCAAGTATCTGAAGCGTACGGACGTGCAGCAGTATCGCGCGCTCGTGAAGGAACTTGGTCTCCGATACTAAGTCGGACCACGCCATGTCGTCGCGCGGGGGCAGTTACGCCTCCCGCGCGATTTGCGTTCTCATGAGGCTATTCAGCAGATGATGCATCGAATCGAGCGGACGTTCGCCGGTCGCCCCCTGGTCATCGAGACCGGTCGGATGGCGAAGCAGGCAGCGGGTTCCGCAGTCGTCCAGTTCGGCGAGACCATGGTACTCGCCGCCGTTACCGTGAGCGAGAACCAGAGTCCGCTCCCATTCTTCCCCTTGACGGTCGAGTACAAGGAGAAGACGTACGCCGCCGGTAAGATCCCGGGCGGATTCATCAAGCGCGAGGGGCGTCCCCACGATCACGAGATCCTGGCCTGCCGCATCATCGACCGCTCGATCCGCCCGCTGTTCCCGGAAGGCTTCAAGAACGAAGTGCAGGTGTTCGTCTACGTCATCTCGGCCGACCAGGAGAATGACGCCGACGTGCTGGCGCTGCTCGCGACGTCGTTCGCGCTGAACGCGTCGAAGATCCCGTTCATGGGTCCGATCGGCGGCGTCCGCGTGGGTCGTGTGCAGGGCCACTGGGTGCTCAACCCGACCTTCCAGCAGCTGGCGTTCTCCGACATGGAGCTGATCGTCGCCGGATCGCAGGATTCCATCGTGATGGTCGAAGGTGGCGCGCTCGAGGTGTCGGAAGCCGACGTGCTCGAGTCGCTGCGCCTGTCACACGACGGGATCCGCGAGCTGATCGCGATGCAGGATGAACTGCTGGCGAAGGTGCGGCAGCCGAAGATGGCGTGGACCAAGACGGAAGCGCCGGATGCGGTGGTCACGCGCACCAAGGCGCACGCCTCGGGGCTCGTCCGCGCGGCGCTGAACCAGAAGGACAAGCACACGCGCATCGAAGCGATCGAAAAGGTCAAGAAGGAGTCGGCCGCGGCGCTGCTGCTCGAGTTCCCGGACAACGCCAAGGACATCCACAGCGTGCTGGGCGACGTCGAGTACAACGAGTTGCGGGCGCAGGTGCTCGAGACCAATCTGCGTGTCGACGGGCGGAAGCCGGCCGAAGTGCGTGGCATCAGCATCGACAACACGGTGCTCCCGCGCGCGCACGGCTCTTCGCTCTTCACCCGTGGGCAGACGCAGGCGCTCGTCGCCGCGACACTGGGCACGGCCAAGGACGCGCAGCGCCTCGACACGATCAACGAGCCGGGCGAGACCACGCGCTCGTTCATGCTGCACTACAACTTCCCTCCGTTCTCCACGGGCGAAGTGCGTCCGATGCGCGGCACCAGCCGCCGCGAAATCGGCCACGGCAACCTGGCTGAGCGCGCGCTGCAGGGCGTGCTCCCCGACTTCGCGGATTTCCCGTACACGATCCGCATCGTGTCGGAAGTCCTCGAGTCGAACGGGTCCTCGTCGATGGCGTCGGTGTGCGGTGGTTCGTTGGCGCTGTTCGATGCCGGCGTGCCCATGAAGGCGGCGGTCGCCGGTGTGGCGATGGGTCTCATCAAGGAAGGTGACAAGTACGCCATCCTGACCGACATCCTCGGCACCGAAGACCATCTCGGCGACATGGACTTCAAGGTGGCCGGTACGAAGGACGGCATCACGTCGATCCAGATGGACATCAAGATCGAGGGGCTCGACCTCAAGATCATGGAAGAGGCGCTGCTGCAGGCCAAGGAAGGGCGTCTGCACATCCTCGGCGAGATGGACAAGGCGCTCGCCGCGCCGCGTGCCGATCTGTCCCCGTATGCCCCGCGGATCGTGACGGTGCAGATCCCGGTCGACAAGATCGGTGAGCTCATCGGACCGAAGGGCAAGAACATCCGTGGTATTCAGGAAGAGACGGGTGCCGAGCTCACGGTCGACGACGACGGCACGGTCACGATCGCCGCGGTCGGCGCCGAGTCGATGGAACGCGCGCGCAAGATGGTCGAGGGGATGACGGCCGAAGCGGTCGTGGGCGAGACGTACGAAGGCACGGTGAAGACCGTGACGGCGTTCGGCGCGTTCATCGAAATCATGCCCGGGACCGAAGCGCTCCTGCACGTCTCCGAGATGCGTCACGAGCGCGTCGAGAAGCCGGAAGATGTCGTAAAGAAGGGCGATCGCGTGACGGTCAAGCTGGTGGACCGTGACGAGCGTGGACGCCTGCGGCTCTCCATGAAGGCCCTCCTCCCGCGGCCGGAAGGCATGCCGGAAGAGACCCCGGGTGAGCGCCCGCCGCGTCGTGATGACGGTGGCGATCGCGGTGGCCGTGGCGGTCGGAGTGGTGGTGGTGGTCGCGATCGGCGCTGATGCCTCGGGCGCGCCAGCGCCCGCGTTGCACCGGACGGATCTGCCTAATGGACTGACCGTGCTCTCGGAATCCGTTCCGGGGGCGCGGTCTGTCGCTTTCGGGGCGTGGATTCGTGCGGCAACGCTCCACGAGCGGCCCGAGCAGATGGGGGTATCCCATCTGCTCGAGCACATGGTGTTCAAAGGCACGCGCACGCGCACCGCGCAGCAGATTGCGTTGGCGCTCGAAACACTCGGCGGCTCGCTCGATGCCTACACCGAGCGCGAACACACGTCGTATCAGGCGCGTGTGCTCGACGAGCACCTGCCCGATGCGGCAGCCGTCATCGGTGAACTGATTTTCGAACCGCTGTTGCGTCAGGCCGATCTCACCCTCGAGCGTAAGGTGATTCTCGAGGAAATCAGCATGGTCGATGACACGCCTGACGACATCATCTTCGACGTGCACAATCGGGCCGTGTGGGGCGACCATCCGCATGGGTTCCCGATCCTCGGAACACGGGCCACCGTCAAGGCGCTCTCGGTGGCGGACCTGCGGGACCTGCATGAGCGGGCGTACCATCCCGGGCGTGTGGTGGTGGCGGCGTCGGGACGCGTGGAGCACGAGCAACTGCTCGATGTCCTGCAGCGCACCGGGTGGAGCACACGCGAGCGCGGAGACATGACGCCGTTTCCGCTCGACCCCGTGGAAGCGGCCGGTCCGCATGCCGAGCACGTCTCACGCAAGGACATCGCGCAGACGCACATCGTGCTGGGCGGGCAGGGTATCGCCTTCGGCGATGCCCGCCGCTACGCCTTCGCGCTCCTCGATATGCTGATCGGGGGCGGCATGAGTTCCCGGCTCTTTCAGAAGGTGCGGGAAGAGCTTGGTCTCGCGTACACGGTGCAGACGTTCAGCAGTTCCTATGCCGACACCGGCGCGCACGGCGTGTACCTCGCCAGCGCGCCCGAGACGGCGCAGGAGGCCCTGGATGCCGTACGCGACGTGCTGCGGGATGTGGCGGTCAACGGCCTCTCCGACGAAGATCTCGTGGCCGGCAAACGGCAGCTGCGCGGCCAGCTCGTGCTGTCCATGGAAGGCGTATCGTCCCGCATGTACCGGGCGGCCCTCACGGCGTTGTATGGAGAGCCGTACCGCAGCATCGACGAGCTGAAAGCCCTCGTGGATGCCATTGACCTGGACATCGTGCGTGAGGTTGCGCGCGAATTCTTCGATCCCGACCGACAGATTCTCGTCAGCCTCGGTCCCAAAGCTGTTCGCTGACCATTCACCCCTACCGGAAATCGCGACCATGCGCATCGGTGTCCCCAAAGAGATCAAGACCAACGAAAACCGGGTGGCCCTCGTCCCGGCCGGTGCGGAAGCGCTGACGGCATCGGGCCATCAGGTGTTCATCGAGACGGGTGCCGGCATCGGCAGTGGCTTCGAGGACGACACGTACCGCGCCGTCGGCGCAGAGATCGTGCCGGATGCTGCAACAGCGTGGGGCAACGCCGAGCTGCTGTTGAAGGTGAAGGAGCCGATCGAAAAGGAGTGGGGCTTCCTGCGTCGTGATCTCACCCTCTTCACGTACTTTCACTTCGCGGCCGACGAGACGCTCACCAACGCGCACCTGGCCAGTGGCGCCACGTGCATCGCGTACGAAACGGTTGAGCTGCCCAACCGGGATCTGCCGCTACTGATCCCGATGTCCGAAGTCGCCGGCCGGATGGCGGTTCAGGAAGGCGCCAAGTACCTGGAGAAGCTCTACGGTGGACGTGGCGTCCTGCTGGGGGGCGTGCCGGGTGTGGCGCCGGCCAAGGTGGTGATCCTGGGTGGCGGTATCGTGGGCGTGAACGCGGCCAAGATGGCGGCCGGGCTCGGTGCCAAGGTCGTGGTGCTCGATTTGTCGCTCGAACGCCTGCGCTATCTCTCGGACGTGATGCCGGCCAACGTGCAGCTGGTGCACTCCAACCGTCACAACATCCTCGAGCAGATCAGCACCTGCGATCTGGTGATCGGCGGTGTGCTGATCCCGGGGGCCAAGGCGCCGAAGCTGGTGCGTCGTGAAGATCTGGCCCGTATGCGGCCCGGCGCGGTGATCGTCGACGTGGCCGTCGATCAGGGCGGGTGTGTCGAGACGATCCACGCGACGACGCACGAGAACCCCACATACACCGTAGACGGCATCATCCACTACGGCGTCGCCAACATGCCGGGCGCGGTGCCACGGACGTCGACGCTGGCGCTCACGAACGCTACGCTGCCGTACACCTTGCTGCTGGCCAACAAGGGGTGGAAGCGGGCGCTCCGCGAGAATGGTGCGCTGCTGAAGGGGCTCAACATGACAGACGGCAAGCTGACGTATCAGGGCGTGTCCGATGCGTTCAACATGCCGTGCTCGGACCCCGCGGCGTTCGTCGCCTGATCGGTTCGCCGCGCAGGCAGGAGGCCACCGGACACTGTCCAGTGGCCTCTTCTCGTTTCGGCCGCCGATTGGTCCGCCCGATGCCGATGTGCGCTAGGTCACGCAGCCACAACGGCTTGTGGCTCCTTGTGACGGCTTCGGTGGAGACGTAGCTTACACGCCACTGCTGCTGCTGTTGCTGCATGCCTTTTCCCGGCGCTTTGCGCCGTCGAGCACACATCCGGATGTTCTGGCCTTTCAACAAGTCCAACTCGTTCTTCCCGGCGAATGCGATCGCCGTCGATCTCGGTACCGCCAACACCCTGATCTACGTGAAGGGCGAGGGGATCGTCCTGAACGAACCATCCGTTGTCGCGCTCGACCGCGAGACCAAGAAGATCAAGGGTGTCGGCCTCGAGGCGAAGCGCATGCTCGGCCGCACACCTGATGGGATCATGGCGGTGCGGCCGATGAAGGATGGCGTGATCGCGGATTTCGACGTGACCGAGAAGATGCTGCGCTACTTCCTCACGCTCGTGATCGACAAGCACGTGTTCAAGGTGAAGCCGCGGGTCATCGTGTGCGTGCCGTCGGGTATCACCGAGGTGGAGAAGCGCGCCGTCCGTGACTCGGCCCTCGGTGCGGGTGCGAAGGAAGTGTTCATGGTGACGGAACCGATGGCTGCTGCCATCGGTGTCGGGCTCCCTGTCGAATCGCCCACCGGCAACATGGTGATCGACATCGGCGGCGGTACGACGGAGATCGCGGTGATTGCGCTGTCCGGCATCGTCAGCGACACCTCGATCCGCACGGGCGGCGACGAACTCGACATCAGCATCGTGCAGTTCATGCGCAAGAACTACAACCTGCTGATCGGCGAGCCCACGGCGGAGCAGATCAAGATTCAGATCGGATCCGCGTATCCCGTTGGCGATGAACGCGAGATGGAAGTGAAGGGGCGCGATCTCGTGTCCGGTATTCCCAAGACCGTGCGCGTACACTCCAGCGAAATCCGCGAAGCGATTCAGGAGCCGATTCAGCAGATCGTCGATGCCGTGCGTCGTGCGCTGGAAATCACGCCGCCCGAACTGGCGTCGGATATCGTGGATCGCGGCATCGTCATGACCGGCGGCGGCGCACTGATCCGCGGGCTCGACGTGTTGCTCAGCCAGGAAACCGGGCTGCCCATTCACGTCGATGATGATCCGTTGACGTGCGTGGTGCGGGGCACGGGGAAGATCCTCGATGACGAGGAGAAGTACTGGTCAGTGCTCACGACCTGAGCGCGCGGTGCCACGCGGTGTCCGAACCGACCGGCGGCTGGACGTGGGGCTCGTGTGCGCGTGTGTCCTGCTGTCAACGATCGCGATGATCGTGCCGGGTCGCACGCGCGATGGGATCGCGGCGGCCCTCCGTACCTCGGTGCTCTCACCGTTCGTCTCGCTTGAAGGGTATGCCTCGTCGGTCCGTGCCGCCGTGGCGGCCCGACACGATGTGCTCCTCACGCGAGGGCAGGTGGCGTCGCAGGCGCTGCGGGTGCGCGCGGTGGCTGATGAAAACGTGACCCTGCGGACGCTGCTCGGTTTGTCGGCGCGGCTCGAGGATGGATTCGTGCCGGCGGAATTGCTCCCTTCGCGCGGTGCAGGTGACGATTTCACGATCGCGTTGGCGATTGGTGCCGATGCGGGCGTGCAGCCGTTCCTGCCCGTGGTGACGGCGGATGGATTGGTGGGTATGGTGCAGAGTGTGGACCGCGCGACCAGCTTCGCCATCACGTGGGCGCATCCCGATTTCCGCGTGAGCGCGATGAGCGTGGATGAGGGGGCCTTCGGTATCGTGCAACCGCATCTCGGGGCCGGTGCTGAGCGCTGGTTGCTCGAGATGCGTGGGGTCCCGTTCCGTGCGAAGCTCGACGCGGGCACGCTGATTGTGAGTTCAGGGCTCGGGGCGACGTACCCGCGGGGCATTCCCATCGGCACGGTCCTGGGCGAACTGGCCACCCCCGAGAAGTGGGCGCGGACGTATCTGGTCAAGCCGTCGGTGCTGCCGGCCTCGATCGGGCCGGTGCTCGTCCTGTTGCCGGCGCGGACGCAACGTGGCGTGAACGGCGTCTGGACCACCGTGAGCGCCTCGGACAGCGCGGCGCGTGCCGTGGCGGCCATCGGTGATTCGTTGGCGCGCGCGGCGGCGCTGGATGAACTGGCCGCGCGGCGTGCCGCGCTCGATGCAGCGGCCGATACGCTGGCGGATTCCACACTCGCGTTGGTTGCGGGTGGCCGGCGCGATACGGTCCTCCCGGACAGCGTCCGCGTACGCCGTGGTGCGGACAGCGCGCGATCACCGCGAGGTCGCGCGGACTCCGCTCCTGTTCGACCCAGCGTGCCTCCGCGCGCCGGCCCGCCACCGGCCGCGCGCTGATGCCGCGCCCTCGGTGGGTCGCATGAACCGCCCGTCCTCCCAGACACCGGGGGTCGGCAGTGCCATGCGTGCCTGGCTCGGTTTCGCGCTGCTCCTGACGGCACATTTCGCGATCCGTCCCCTGATCGGTGGGCGTGCGCACGTGGACTTTGTCCTGATCGCGATCCTCTTTGCGGCGGTCCGGATGCGACCGGGGTTTGCGGCGGTGGTCGGATTGCTGACCGGCTTGGCGCTCGACGCCCTCGCGCCCGGTACCTTTGGCGCGTCGGCGTTGGCGCTGACTGTCGTGGCGTTCGGCGCGTCATGGTTGAAGGCCGTGTTCTTCGCCGACCATGTGGCGCTCACCGGCTTGTTCGTATTCGCCGGTAAGTGGCTGTTCGACGTGGCGCTGACGCTGCTGACGGGTGGTGCAGCCGGGACGTCCTGGATCGCGACGGTGCTGCTCTGGTCACCGCTGTCGGCCGCGTTGACGGCGCTGTTTGCCACCGTGCTGCTCACGCTGTTTCGCCCGCTGTATCGCCCACACGCGCTATGAGGCCGCCGTTGCGTCTCATCCGGTGCCCGTGAGCATGCGCGCGACCATCATGCGCGCGACCATCATGCGCGCGACCATCACGTCGTGAGTTACCATCCCAACGCGATTCTGCGCCGCGCGCGGTTGGCCCGTGTGCTGCTGTTCGCCTCGTTCGCGGCACTGGGGGCTGCCTTCTTTCGCGCGCAGGTGCTGCAGAACGCGGAGTATGTGGTGCAGTCCGAGAACAACCGGCTGCGTGAAGTGCCGCTCCCCGGTGCGCGCGGTACGATTTACGATCGCCACGGTGAGGTCATCGCGGAGAACCTGCCCGGCTATTCCGTGTCGATCCTCAGCCCAACCGAGGATTCGCTACGCTCGGCGCTGACCACGCTTTCGAAAGTGGTGGAGATCGATTCCGCGCAGCAGGAACTGGCGGTTCGGCGGTTCCGGCGCGCCAAGACGCGGCCGGCGGTGATCTTCAACGATGCCTCGTTCCAGGTCGTGTCCGTGCTGGAGGAGCGTCGCGTCGAGTTTCCGGGGCTCATCATTCAGAGTTCGCCGAAGCGGTACTATCCGGATGGCGCGGCGATGGCGGCACTGATCGGCTACACCGGCGAGATCTCGGAAGAGGAGCTCATGAAGGGCGCCTACGAGAGCTACAAGGCCGGGCAGCAGGTGGGGAAGACGGGGCTGGAGTTGCAGTACGAGGCGCGCCTGCGCGGGAAGGAGGGGCGTCGGTTCGTCGAGGTGGACGCGCGCAACCGTGTGGTGCGTGACGCCGGCGTGCGGCGCGAGGAGCAGCCGCAAGCGCCGCCTCCGCTGCGGACGAATATCGATCTCGACCTGCAGCGGTTTGCGCACGCCTATTTTGGTGACTCGCTGCGCGGGGCCGTGGTGGCGCTCGAACCCACCACGGGTGGCGTGCTCGCGCTCTACAGCGCACCCAGCTACGACATCAACAAGTTCATCGGTGGTGTCTCGAAGAGCTTTTACGAAAGTCTGCGAGTCGACCCGCACCGTCCGCTGGTCAACCGGGCAATCACCGGGACCTACGCGCCGGCATCCACCTGGAAGCTGGCGACAGCGGTCATCGGTCTCGAGCGCGGACTCGTCACGATGGAGACGCGCATGTCGCAACCATGCACCGGCGGCTATTACTACGGCCGCGTCTTCAAGTGCTGGGACAAACGAGGGCATGGGGACATTACGCTGGCGCAGGCCATCGCAAAGTCGTGCGATGTGTACTTCTATCAGCTCGGTCTGAAGATCGGTCTGTCCAACCTGCTCGCCGGCGGCGTGGCGCTGGGCTTCGGCGAAAAGTCGGGCATCGACCTGCCCAACGAGCGACGGCCGCAGTGGCCGGAAGACACGCGCTATTTCGACAAGCGCTACGGTGCACGTGGGTGGAATCGGTCGGTCGTGCTGAGCTTGTCCATCGGTCAGGCCAACAACGCACAGACGCCGCTCAGCATGGCGCGTTTTTATACGGCGCTGGCCACCGACGGGCGTGCGGCGACGCCGCAAATCGTGGCGCGCGAACCGGAGCGCACGCAAATCCTCAAGCTCGACCAGCAGCAGCTTGCGGGGATCCAGCTGGCGCTCGCAGATGTGGTGGCACGCGGGACGGCGGCGGGTGCGCAGATTCAGGGACTGACGATCGCGGGAAAGACCGGGACCGCGCAGGTGAACGGGCAACTCGACAACGCCTGGTTTGTCGGCTACGCGCCGGCCAACGATCCGAAGATCGTCGTGGCGATCATCATCGAAGAGGGGCTGCACGGCTCCACTGCGGCGCGGGTGGCGACGAAGCTGATGGAGCGCTATCTGAAGGCGCGCCTGACCATGTCCGCCATCATCAACGACTGAGCGTATCGCCATGGCCGGCCGCTCCCTCTTCCGTCGACAAAGCATCGATCTTCCGCTGCTGGCCATCGCCTTGCTGCTCACCGGCTTCGGCATTGCCATGGTCTTCTCGGCCGGGCAGATCGACAGCCCGACGCCGATCATCGAGAATGCCTGGAAGCGGCAACTCGCGTGGTTCGGCGCGGCGCTCGTCGCAACCTGGATCATCTCGCGCGGATCCGTGCGCTTGATCGAATGGAGCGCATGGCCGTTGTACGCCCTGAGTTGTACGCTCTTGCTGCTGGTGCTGTTCGTCGGCACCGGTGCCGGAACGGCGTCCAGCGTGAAGGGATGGCTGAGTATCGGTGGCGTCCGTATCGGTCAGCCCGCCGAGCTGGCGAAGCTGGCCACCACGCTGATGCTGGCCCGCGTGCTGGCCGCACAACGAGACACTATCCGCTCGCTCGTCGACCTGTGGCGCCCATTGGTGGTGGTCGGCGTACCGTGGCTGTTGGTGATGGCGCAGCCCGACCTCGGAACCGGCATCGTCTTCATCGGCATCTGTTTCGCGATGCTGTTCTGGGCCGGTGTGCCGTGGCCGCTGCTGCTGCTCCTGGCGAGTCCGGGCATCAGTCTCGTGCTGGCGTTCAGCACGGGCGTCTGGGGCGCGTGGTTTCTCATTCTGGTCGCCCTCGTCCTGTGGTACCGCCCGTACTTGATCGAGGGCGTGGTTCTCGTCCTTATGAATGTCGTCATGGGCGGGATTGCGCCGATTCTCTGGGACAAGCTCAAGCCGTACCAGCAGAAACGGCTGCTGGTGTTCCTCGACCCCAACGTGGACCCGCAGGCGTCGGGCTACCACGTCACGCAGAGCAAGGTGGCGATCGGCTCCGGGGGGCTCTTCGGCAAGGGGTTTACGCTAGGGAGCCAGAAGCGCCTCAAGTTCCTGCCGGAGCGACACACCGACTTCATCTTCTCCGTGGTCGGCGAGGAGCTTGGCTTTTTGGGTGTCAGTCTCGCACTGGCGCTCTTCCTCGCGCTTTTCCTCCGGAGCACCCGGGTGGCTTCCCGCGCGAGCGATGCGTTTCCGAGCCTCGTGGCGTTCGGCCTCGTCTCCGCCTGGTTCGTGCACGTGATCGTCAATGTCGGGATGACGCTCAACCTGATGCCCGTCACCGGCATTCCGCTGCCGTTCTTCAGCTACGGCGGCTCGTTCCTGCTGGTCAGCTGGACGGCGGTGGCCGTGCTGCTGCGCATTTCGGCCGAGGGACGGGGGCAGCCCGATGCGCTCGGGCTCTAAGGCACGGATGGCCGACACGCGCGTGCGCAAGGACTAGCCTTCGGGCGCCCGGACGCCAACATTACAGGTCTATGGCCTGGTTCCGGAAGGAGAAGAAGCCCCGTCAGCCGCGGCGTGAGCGCCTCGAGATTCCCCGCGACACGTGGGAGAAATGCGAGGCGTGCGGGCATACGGACATCCGCGACAAGTTCCTGCGGAATCTGAATGTCTGTCCCGCCTGCGATTTCCACCGCCGCATCCGGTCGTGGGAGTACGCCGGCATGCTGCTCGATGAGGGTTCAACCGTCGAAGTCGGCAGCGAGTTGCGGTCCGTGGACCCGCTTGGGTTTCCCGACTATCCGGCGCGACTCAAGCGCGCGCTCGGCAATGCTGGCGATTCCGACGCCATTCTCACCGTTGCCGGCCTCCTTGAGGGGCTGCCGGTCGGCATCGGGATCATGGATTTCGCCTTCATGGGTGGATCGATGGGGTCCGTCGTCGGCGAGAAAATCGCCCGTCTGGGGCAGCGCTGCCTCGAGAAGAAGCACCCGCTCGTCATCGTGTGTGCCTCGGGCGGTGCGCGCATGCAGGAAGGCATTCTCTCGCTGATGCAGATGGCCAAGACGTCGGCGGTCCTGTCGCAGCTGTCAGAGCGCCGCATTCCCTACATCTCGGTCTTGACCAATCCCACCACGGGTGGAGTCAGCGCCAGTTTTGCCATGCTGGGGGATGCGATCCTCGCCGAGCCCGGCGCCGTCATTGGCTTTGCCGGGCCCCGGGTGATCAAGCAGACCCTTGGTCAGGATCTGCCCGAGGGGTTCCAGACGGCCGAGTTCCTGCTTGAGAAGGGAATGGTCGATCAGGTGGTGCACCGGAAAGAGCTGCGTGATACGCTGTCCCGGCTGCTGCGGCATATGACGGGGCGTCCCGCGGCAGCGGGGCACGCGCAGGAAAACTGACGCCGAACCCGTTGGCGCCGCCGCCGCAGGACGCGATGGGCGGCGCCCCGCTTGCCGACGCCGCGTATCACGACGCGCTCGGCCGTCTCTTTTTCCGGACCGGCGGCGCGTGGCGCTTGGGGTTGGAACGGGTGCACGAGCTGCTGGCGCTGCTTGGCGACCCGCAGCGTCGTTACCCCGTGTTCCATGTCGCGGGGACGAACGGCAAGGGGAGTACGGTCGCGACACTCGACGCGCTGCTCCGTGGATCGGGGCTTCGTGTCGGGCGGTATACGTCTCCCCATCTGGTTGATTTTTCCGAGCGCGTGGTGGTGAACGGTGTGCCGATGCCGCGCGACGGGATCACCGCATGGCTTGGTACGTGGGAGCCGGAGCTGACGCGACTGGGCGCCACCTTTTTCGAGGCCACGACCGCGATGGCCTTGGCGTGGTTTGCCGAACAGGACGTGGATGTCGCGATCCTCGAAGTGGGACTCGGTGGCCGGCTGGACGCGACCAACACGGTCGAGCCGCTCGCCGCCGGTGTCACCCAGATCGGCTTCGATCACATGGAGTTTCTCGGTGACACGCTGACGTCGATTGCGGGCGAGAAGGCGGGTATCTACAAGCGCGGCGCGGTCGCCGTGGTCGGCGAGACGCGGCCCGAGATCCGCGACCGGCTGGCGTGGCACGCGGCCGAGGCGGGATCGGAGCCGGTGCTGGTGACGGGGCGCGACTGGCAGGTACGCGACATCGAGGTCGGAGCGGCGGGGACGACGTTCACCTTGGTGACCGCCGACAGCGAGCGGCGTCTGACCACCCCCCTGGTCGGCGAGTTTCAGGCCCACAATACGAGCGTGGCGCTGGCCATGCTGCGCGGCGCGGGTGGGCGGTGGGCGGAGATCGAGCGCCACGCGGCCAGCTTGCTGCCCAATGTGCATCTGGCGGGTCGCTTTCATCGCGCGGGGCCATGGTTGTTCGACGTAGCACACAACGCCGACGGGGCCGCCACGGTCGCCACGACGCTGCTGGCGATCGGTGCCCCGCAGCCGGTGAGTGCGGTGGTCTGTGTCCTGCGCGACAAGGATTGGCAGGGGATCCTCACGGCGGTGGCGCGCGTGGCGGACCACATCGTCCTCACCATGGCCCCGACGGCGCCGCCGGCGCGGGCATGGCCGCTCGACGACGTGACGGCGTGGGCGCAGCAGGCCGGTTTACCGGTCGAACGCGTGGATGATTTCGCGGCGGCGCTGGCCTGCGCGCGCGACCGCGCCGCCACCGTCCTGGTCACCGGGTCATTTCATACCGTCGGCGATGCCATGGAACGGTTGCAGGTCGATCCGCTCGCTCGGTAACTTGTGGGGATGCCTCCAAAGCTCCTCCCGGGTTTCCGGGATTTTTATCCCGAACAGTTCGCCGAGCGGGCCCACATCTTCGAGACTTGGCGCCGCATCGTGCGGCGCTATGCGTTTCAGGAGTACGATGGGCCGCCGCTCGAACCGCTCGAGCTGTATACGCAGAAGAGCGGCGACGAGATCGTTGGCCAGCTGTTCGACTTCGTCGACAAGGGCGGGCGGGCGGTGGCGATGCGTCCCGAAATGACCCCCACCTTCGCGCGCATGGTCGGTGCGCGCGCGCAAACGCTGCGCAAGCCGGTGCGGTGGTTCTCGATGCCACAGCTGTTCCGGTACGAGCGGACGCAGAAGGGGCGCCTTCGCGAGCACTTTCAGCTGAACGTGGATATCGTCGGCGAGGCCGATGTCCTCGCCGACGCCGAGCTCCTGTCGGTGGCCGTGGAGATCATGGCGGCGTTTGGACTGACGGCCAGCGATGTGCGTGCGCGGGTGAGCGACCGGCGCCTGCTGAACGGATTGCTCGCG
>JARIEX010000151.1 GCA_031127095.1 Gemmatimonadota bacterium | reverse complement strand
CAAGCCGCACCCCCTCCCCTATTTCCTCCCCACCGGTTCCATCCGCATCACCGCGCTCGGCTTCGCCTGTTGATCGTCGATCGAGACGTAGATGTACCCGTCCGGTCCCTGCCGCACATCGCGGATGCGTCCCTGGTTGCGCACCAGATTGTCCTCGACGTTGAACACCTTGCCGTCGTACGTGAGACGCACGAGGCGCTGGCCCGCGAGGCCGCCCACGAAGAAGCTGCCTTTCCACGCCGGGAACTTGTCGCCCGTGTAGATCATGAGGCTGGACGTGGCGATCGACGGCACCCACACGTTCTTCGCGTTCTCCATCCCGGCGCGCATCGTGCCCGCATGAATCGCGACCCCGGGGCCGTAGTTCACGCCGAAGCCAACCACGGGCCAGCCGTAGTTCAGCCCCTTCTGCACCAGGTTGAGTTCATCGCCGCCCTGCGGGCCGTGCTCCGTCTCCCACACCTCGCCGGTGGTGGGGTGAATGGCGAGCCCCTGCGGATTGCGATGACCGTAGCTCCAGATCTCGGGCTTCGCGCCGGCCTTGCCCACGAACGGATTGTCGGGGGGCACGCGGCCGTCGTCGAACAGGCGAATGACTTTGCCATGATGGTTCGACAGGTCCTGCGCCGGATGCTTCTCGAGATCACCGGTGGAGGGCACCTGACGCTCGCCCACGGTGATGAACATCATACCGCTCTTGTCGAACGCGATCCGTGATCCGTAGTGGCCGGGCGCCCCCTTGGTGTCGGCCACGAAGATTTCCTTCGCGTCGACCAGCGCGTTGTTCTCGAAGCGGCCGCGTACCACCGCCGTGGTCGCCGCTCCGCCGCCCTGCGGCTTGGAGAAGCTGAGATAGATCAGCTTGTTGCTGGCGAAGTTGGGGTGCGCCACGACGTCGAGCAGGCCGCCCTGACCGCGGTACGCAACCTCCGGGACGCCCGACACCGGCGTCGGCAGCAGCTTGCCGCCGCGAATGATGCGAAGACGGCCCGGCCGCTCGGTGACCAGCAGGTCGCCGCCCGGCAGGAACGCCATCGCCCAGGGCTGCACCAGCCCCTCGGCCACAGTCACGAGCCGGTAATCGTGCACCGACGACTTGAACACGGGGGCCTGTGCCTGCGCGGGCACCGCGAACAACGCGCTCGCCGTAGCGAGCAGGAACATGCGACGAACCATGAGGGCATCTCCTGAAAAACGGGAAGGAACGACCACCAGAAGACTAGCGCCCCGCCATGCGCTGCAGCACCCGCACGGTGTTCAGATGCACCTGCACCGTATCCCGGACATCCCGCCCGTAGCCGCCCGACAGGGTCACGCACACCGGCACGCCGATCTCACGGCACATCTCCACCACGACGGCATCCCGGCGGTGCAGCCCCTCGAAGGTGAGCGTGAGGCGCCCGAGCGCATCGCCCTCATGGGGATCGGCACCGGCCAGGTAGATCACCAGATCCGGACGGGCATCGCGGAGCACCACCGGCAGATGCGCGGCCAGCAGGTCGAGATACTCGGCGTCGCCGGTGCCATCGGCGAGCTCCACGTCGCGCGTACCCGGGACTTTGTGGAACGGGAAGTTCTTGGCGCCGTGCATGCTGAACGTGTACACGTCCGGGTCACCGGCGAAGCAGCCGTGCGTCCCGTTCCCCTGATGCACATCGAGGTCCACGACCGCCACCCGACGCACGCGCCCGTCGCGCTGCAACCGCCGGATGGCCACGGCCACGTCGTTGAAGGTGCAGAAACCCTCGCCGCGATCGGGAAACGCGTGGTGCGTGCCGCCCGCCAGATTCATCGCCACCCCGTGCGCCAGCGCTGACTCGGCCGCTTCGCACGTGCCCTGCACCACCCGATACGCGCGTTCCACGAAACTCTCCGACCACGGCAACCCGATCCGCCGCTGCTCCGCCGCCGGCAGCGTACCGTTGGTGATGTGATCCACGTACGCACGCGTATGCACGAGCAGCAGGTCATCCAGCGCCACCCGCTGCGGATCATGCAACCGCTCCGGCGGCACGAGCCCCTCGGCCAGGACGCCCTCCCGCAACAGCTGATACTTGGACATCGGAAACCGATGCCCGTCGGGGAGCTCGATCGCGTAGGTCGAGGAGGACCAGAGGTGGAGCATGCGTGAATTCTAGTCGCTGTGTTGGAACAGATCACGCGGAGGCGCAGAGAACGCAGAGGGCGCGGAGAAATGCAATTGATAAAAACACAAAAGAGCGCCACGATCCCCCCGTGGCGCTCCTCTGCGTTCCCTGCGCCCTCTGTCTCTCTGCGTGATCAGTTCAACGACCCAGCTCCGCCGCCATGCGCGTGTAGAACCGCAGCTCCGATCGCTGATCCGACGTCGGCGCACCGGTGTAGCGCGCCACGGCGCCGTAGAGTCCCGAGATCCGCGCACTCAACTCGCTCGCCTGACGCTTGCCGTCGCGCGTGGCGGCGTCGGTGCCGGTCTTGGCGCGCCACCGCTCCGCCACCGGCACGTACGACGTAGCCAACGCCGCGATCTCGCGATGGAACGCCGTCCACGCCGCGCGTTCGGCGCGCGTGACGGTGATGCGCGGGTCTTCCTTTACCACCACCCGCTGGCGCTGCGTCACACCACCGACCGACAGCCGCACCGTGTACGTACCCGGCAACACCAGCGGCCCCGGCGTCGTCGCGCTCGGACCCGCGTCATCGTCTTCACCACCACCGCTGCGGATCGGCAGCTCGGCGTGGCGCAGATTCCACATCATGCGATTGACGCCGCGCGTGCTCGTGGGCTTGAGCGTCTGCACCGTGCGACCGGCGCTGTCGAGCACCGTGAGCTCCACGGCCGTGCCGACGTCGCGCACCCAGAAGTCGATCAACGCACCATTCGCCGGGTTCTCACCGCGGAAGATCATGTCGCCGGTGTGCGGACGCACGTTCGTGGTGCGAATCTGCATCGCCGGCTGCACCGTGAACAGATGCGCGCTGCTGGCCGCCACCGCCGGCGTGAGCTCCTGCAGCGCGTTCAACTGATCGAGAATCCAGAGACCGCGCGCGTGCGAGCCCAGCACGAGCGCGTTGTCGCGCGCCTGAATCGTGATGTCGTTGAACGGCATCATCGGCATGTTGTTGCGCAGCGGCACCCACTGCCCCCCGGCGTCGGGCGAAATGAACACGCCAAACTCGGTGGCGAGATACAGCAGCTTCGCGTTGCGCGGATCCTCACGCACCGTGCGCGCGACGCGATTGGCCGGAAGCCCCGCATCAATGCGGCGCCACGTGGCGCCAAAGTCGCTCGTGGCGTACACGTAGTTCGTGAAGTCGTTGCTGCGGTGATTGTCCGCCACCACGTAGGCCGTGCCCGCCGCATGGCGCGACGCTTCCACGCCGGCAAACCACGAGTCCTTCGGCAAGCCCGGGAAACGGCTCTGCACATCCGTGAACGTCGCGCCGCCATCGCGCGACACGCGGAAGCGGCCGTCATCGGTGCCCACATACAGCACACCCTTCATGCGCGGTGACTCGGCCAGCGCCGTCACCCCCGGGAAGTACGGCACGCCGTCGTCCAGCGACAGCGTGTTCTCACCCGGCTTGCGCCCCATCAGCGGCAACGTCGAGCGATCGACGCCCGTGCTCATGTCACCCAGATCCTTCCACGTGCGGCCACTGTTCACCGACTTGAACAGATGCTGGCCGCCGGCGTACACCGTGGCCGTGTCGTGCGGCGAGATAATGAACGGCGCATCCCAGTTGGCCGGATGCATCGCGTTGCCCAGCACCTGCGTGGCACCCGGCTTGCCCCACGTTTCCCAGTTGCGACGGCCGGCGATGTGTCCCGTGGAATCACCCGGGCGGATGTCCTGCACTTCCCACGTTTTGGTGTCGTTGCGCTGCAGACCCAGGAACTGCGACGCCGAGTAGACCGTGCGCGGATTGAGCGGATTCGGCGTCACATGGAAACCGTCGCCGCCGCACAGCCGCGAGAAGTGATCGTTGAGCACGCCGTTGGTGGTCCAGCTGGCGCTCGGGCCCATCCAGCAGCCGTTGTCCTGCAGACCGCCGTAGATGTTGAAGGGCACCGCGTTGTCGGTCGTCACGCGATAGAACTGCGACAGCGGCAGCGACGAGACGTACAGAAACTTGTTGCCACGGTCGTAGCTGATGCCGATGCCGCCGTCATCGAGCTTCACCACGTGACGGCTGTTGGCGGGATTCACCCACACGAAGCGATCGTCGCCATGCGTGGTCGTGCGCGGCGCCGTGAAGGTCTTGCCGCCGTTATCGCTGAACGAATACGCGTTCAGCATGTAGATGCGCTGGTCGTCGTTCGGATCGATGATCACCTGACTGGCGTACATCGGCCGAGGATTCCAGTCGCTCATGAAGGTCCACGTGGCGCCGGCATCTTCGCTGCGATACACGCCCGCCTTGCGCACGATGTACGCGGTGCTGGCGTTGTAGCGCGCGCCCTGCTCGATGCTGACCGTGAGAATTTTTGGATTCTTGCGGTACACGCCGATGCCGATGCGGCCGTACTCCCCCTCGGGCAGACCACGCCCCGTGAGCTTGCTCCACGTGGCGCCGGCGTCGGTGCTCTTCCACAGCGCGCTGCCGGGGCCGCCGCCGTCGAATCCGTAGGCGCTGCGACGACGCTGATACGTACTGGCGTACAGCACGGTCGGATCATTCCAGTCCATCGCCACATCGGTGGCGCCGGTTTCGTCGTCCACGGTCAGCGTGCGCGTCCAGGTGCGGCCGCCATCGGTGGTGCGATAGAGCCCGCGGTCGCCACCGGCGCCCCACACCGAGCCCTGCGCGGCCACGTAGGCGATGTTCGGGTCGCTCGGGTGCAGCTGAATGCGTCCGATGTGCATGCTCATGGCGAGACCCATGTTCTGCCACGTCTTGCCGCCGTCGGTGCTCTTGTAGACGCCGTCGCCCCACCCCACGCTCTGGCGGCTGGCCCGCTCGCCGGTGCCCACCCAGATGATCTGCGGGTTGGGCTGGAACACCGCCACGTCGCCGATCGAGTGCACCGGTGCGTCGAAGGTGGAGCTCCAGGTCACGCCGTTATCCGTGGTGCGCCAAAGCCCTCCCGTGGCGCCGGCCACGTACCAGGTGCTCGGATTCGACTCCACGACATCCATGTCGACCACACGGCCGCTCATCGAGGCCGGGCCGATGTTGCGCAGGCGGAGCGCACCGAGGTCGGCGGCGCTGAACGAGGGGGCCTGCGCGAGGAGCGCGGCGGGGAGGGCCCAACAGAGGGCCGGCAGGGCACGGAGCAGGCGGGACGCGCGCATGGGATTCCGGGGCGGACGGGGAACGAGTGAACGTCAGGGCAATATGCGGCGTAGCTTTCCGGTACGCCTTCTCCGGTTTCCTCAAAGCGGCTCCGGCCGCTCCTTCCGCCACAGGATACGTCCCGTGTTCCGATCCGCCCGTTGTGCCGCCCGACGTACGGCCACCATGCTGGCCCTGCTGGCCGGCGCGTCTGTCACGCTCCCCGCCCAGAACCGACCGGCCGCCACCCGCGTGGCACGTCCGGAACGCCCGGTGTGGCCCGACGAGGGGCCGCGCACGTGGGCCCCGCGTCCCACGGTCGCGGCCATCACGGCCAACGACCTGCGCACCCGGCTGTACCAGTTCGCCGATGACTCCATGATGGGTCGGCGCGTCGGCGAGAAGGGCAACTTCACCGGCACCGAGTACATCGCCCGCGAGTTCAAGCGCCTCGGCCTCAAGCCGGCCGGCGACAGCGGCTCGTACTTCCAGACGCTCCCCTTCGGCCCGACCGCCTTCGACAGCGTGGGCTCGCGGCTGCAGGCCGGTGCCGGCACGCTCGCCGCGCGCCGCGACTGGATCCCCACCGTCCCCAGCGCCCAGAACGGCTTCGGCCCTGCCGCCGACCTGAACGGCGTCACGGCGGTGTACGCCGGACAGTGGGGCGACACCACGGTCATGCTCGACCCGGCGGTGTTTCGCGGCAAGGTCGCCGTGTTCAAGGCGGCCCCCTCAGCCGGTGTGACCGGTGGTGCCCGCGGCCCGGCGTCGTTCGTCAGCTGCGCCGACGTCCCCAACAAGTTCGGCGTCGCCAACATTCTGGCCGCCGAGAAGGCCGCCGGGCCGCCCCCGCCGCGCGCGGCCGCAGCCCCCGTCGGGATGCGCGACCTCCGCGCGCAACGCGCCGGCGCCGTGGCGGTGCTCGTGATCGGGCTGGACGAGATGACGCCGGCCACCGTCAACGCCGCCTTCGACGGCCGGATGGGCATGCGTCCTGCCGCGCCGATGAACGCCGGCGGACCGGCCGGTGCCACGATTTCCCGGCGCGCCGCCGAGCAGCTGTTCGGGACGCCCATCGACCGTCTCACGGTGGGGACGGCTGGCCAGCCGGTCACCGCGTCGTGGAACTACCAGTGGCGCCCCACGGCCTTCCCCGCCCGCAACGTGCTCGCCATGCTCCCGGGTGCCGACCCAACGCTGGCCTCGGAATACGTACTTGTGGGCGCGCACAACGACCACGTGGGCGTCAACACCAGCGTCGTCGAGCACGACTCGCTCCGCGCCGTGAACTTCGTGACCCGGCGTCAGGGCAACAATGATCCGTCCTGCATCCCGACCGCGGAGCAGCAGGTGAAGATCAACGCCCTCATCGCGAAGGCGCGCGCCGCGCGACCGGCGCGGCAGGATTCGATCATGAACGGCGCCGACGACGACGGCTCCGGCTCGATGGTGCTGCTGGAGCTGGCCGAGAAGTTCGCGAAAGAGAAGCCGTCGCGCTCCATCCTGTTCATCTCGCATCAGGGCGAAGAGGGGGGCCTGCTGGGCTCGCGCTGGTTCACCGACAACCCCACCGTGCCGCTCGAGAAGATCGTGGCCGCACACAACATGGATATGGTCGGCAAGGGACGGGTGGATCAGGTGCGCTTCGGCGGGCCGAACTCCGTGCAGATGCTTGGCGCCCGTCGGCTCTCCCGCGAGTTCGGTGACATCATCGACTCCGTGAACGCGATCAGCCCCGAGCCGATGGCGATCGACAAGAGCTGGGACGTGCCGGCCAATCCGCTCAATCGCTTCTGCCGCAGCGATCAGGTGAACTACGTCCGCAAGGACATCCCCGTCGTGTACATGTCGCTCGGCTACGGCCCGGACTACCACATGCAGTCGGACGAGCCGCGCTACATCGACTACGATCACTCGGCCCGCCTGGGTCGCTTCGTCCACGATGTCATGACGGCCGTCGCCAACCGCAAGGATAAACCGGCCATCGCCGGTGCCGATCCGAGCTACCCGAGCTGCAACCGCTGACCGGACGGACAGGCCAGCGGTAGCCCATCCTGCGTCTGGGGGTGGCCCAACCGCTGGCGACCCGCTCCACGTTTGCGCGATAGGGCGCCCTGCCCCTAGGTGCACGACGGTCCGCGCAGTACTTTCGCCCCGATCGGTGTGGGGTCGCCACGGCCACCCCGCATCCCCTGCCACTTTTCTGGAGCGCTCGTGAGTCAGTCGCAAGGCTTCTCGTCCCGATGGGCCATGATGCTGGCCATGCTCAGCATGGCCGTCGGTACCGGCAACATCTGGCGTTTCCCCCGTATCGCCGCCACCAACGGTGGCGGTGAGTTCCTGGTCGCGTGGGTCGTCTGCCTGTTCACGTGGTCGATCCCGCTCATCCTCGTGGAGTTCGGGATGGGGCGCATGACGCGCCTCGGCCCGATCGGCGCCTTCGTGCGCACCCAAGGGAAGAAGTCGGCGTGGATGGGCGCGTTCATCGCCTTCGTCGCCGTCGCCATCATGGCCTACTACTCCGTGGTCACCGGATGGACGCTGCGCTACGCGATCGCCGCCGGGCTGGGCGAAGTGAATGGCGACAACTCCGTGAGCTTCTGGCGCACCTTCTCCACCACCACCGCGCCGGTGCTGCC
>JARIEX010000150.1 GCA_031127095.1 Gemmatimonadota bacterium | reverse complement strand
CAGCGCACATAGGCGTCCCACTTGATGAACTCCTGCACCACCATCGTGAGCAAGCCACTGTGGTTGTAGTGGTGGATCAGCTCGTCCATGGTGTCGCACACGTACACGTCGCGCCACCCGCCGCCGTGGGCGTCCTTCAGCACGCACGGGAAGCCGATGTACTCCGCCACCCCCTTCCAGTCCAACGGATAGGCCAGGTTGCGCAGCGATTCGGTGTGGGAGATCCCCGGGATGTAGTCCTTGTTGGGGAGGACCATCGTCTTCGGGTGGGCGACGCCGTTCTGGATCGCCACCGTGGCGTCGTAGAACTTGTCGTCGGCCGACCACATGAACGGGTTGTTCACGACCGTCGTCCCCATGCGCGTGGCATGCTTGAGGTAGGTCCGGTAGAAGCCGACCTCATGCGAGATCCGGTCAATGATCAGCGAGTAGGGCACCTCCTGCCCCATCCGCGTCGCATCGAGCGTGATGTACTCCGCCGTGACGCCGGCTTGCCGGCGGGCCACCGCGTCGAGAAAAGCAGGCGGAAACGACCATTCCCGGCCAACGAGCAGTCCGATTCGAGGGTCCATCGTCACGTCTGAGCTCCTGGTGAAGTGCGCATGATCCGAGGACAATGCGCGAAGGGGACGGCCGCCGCCATAGGCCGCCACGGGTTCGTGATCGGGTTCGTCATTGGAGTCGCCATCGCCAACGCCGAGCCCGACACCATGAGGCGTTCTTCAGGTCGGCGGATCGTGTGAGCAAACAACGGAAAAGCAACTTTGTGATCCACTTGAATGTGGACAAGCGGCCCCCGATGACCGGAAAAAGCGGTGGGGTCACGGAACCACTTTTCCACACCGCTGGCGTCCCGATCTGGTAGCGGATCGCCACTTAGCACGTTATCCACACGGCTCTCAACGCATATCCACAACAGTGTCAACAACTTAGGTGCTTTCCGTCGTATTGCGTGGACGCATGGATCGTCATAACATCCCCGCCCATCGTTGAACGGCCCTGCGGCCAGCCAGCGAGGCTCACGTTTCTGCCCCCACGGAAAACCGCCCATGCACGTCGTCGCCTGCCACGCCCCGATTGGTTCGCTCGAACCGGCGCCCCTCACATCCCTGCCTTTCCACACGGGCGTGGAGCGCGAGCGGATGTCGGCCTTCTGGGCCAGCGATGATGCGTATCTGGTGCGCGTGGACGGGCCGGACGGCGCGGCGTGGTTCCGGATCGAGGCCGAGTCGGCGGTGGAGCCGGTGAGCGCGGATGTGGCGCGGGCGGCCGAGGCGACCCGGGTGGCCATTGGTACCCTGATGGCCGACGTGCTGCCCTTAGGCGCCGGACGGGTGGCGTTCCCCGTGGGCAGCAGCGGGCGCCGCGTGTTCCGCGTGTGGCGCGCCGGTGAGGGCGCGTCGCGGGGCGGGAAGACTAAAATCCTGGGAGTTCGAGCTGGGCGGTCACGCCGCCAGCCAGCGTAACGCCGGCCGCCTGCAACCACGCCAGCAAGATGTCCTGCCCATGATCGCCAGCCATGGCGGAGCGCGCCGCGCTCACGTGCAGCTTGAACTCGCCCGACACATCGGGCAGGGTCCGGCGCAGCACGGCCACCGTGAGCAACTCCGTGGCGTCGGCCAGGTGCCGGATGGCGAACTCGGTCATCCGGGCGCGCAGGGCAGCCGTGTTCAGGACCGGCCCCTCGCTCGGGACGTCGTGATCGGCGCGTCGTTCACGGAACGCCGCCAGGCGGTTCCGGGTGGCGGACACGGCGGGCATCTCGTCAGTGCCCAGATCGGCCGGCGCGACCACCGGGGCCCCCAGCAGGCCCAGCCACGCCATCCAGAGCGTGCCGCGGGCGTACGCTTCCCAGGGCTCGTGCTCGAAGCGGAGGGCCGCCTGTCGCACGGAGCCGGCCACGTGGGTGCGGATCTCCCACCAGCGCACGTAGGCCTCGGTTTGCCGCGACACCAGCGCCAAGGCGCCCACTTTGAGCGCCCACTTGAGCGCCGATTCGTCGTCGTCGGTGGGGGGACGGAGGGCCGCCGCGCAGCGGAAGGCGCGGGCGGCGCCGAGGGCGAGGACCGCCTGTGCCAGATCGCGGGCGGCACTGGGCGCGGGATGGAGCGCCGTCTCGAGCTGGCCGAGTGCCGCCAGTTCGTAGGCCGTGCCCAGCAGGGCGAGTCCGTCGGCGATCGGCTCACCCAGCCCGTCACCCGGCCGGAGCGCGGCGCCGTCGGCCCGTTCCAGCAGCAGCGCGCGGCGTTCGGCGGGGATGGCGGCGACGGCCCAGTGGTCGTCCAGCGCGGCTCTGGCCAGTTCGGCCAGATCCCTCGCGGCACGATCACGTTCAGCTGTCGGGGTGAGGACGTGCATCCAGCCTCCGTGCAAGGAGCGCTCGAACCATACCCTGTCCGCCACCCGACGTGGTGCCGGAACAGGCCTCAGACCTCTTCTCGAATGACCCGACGATCGCGACCGCGGCAAACCCCCGCCGCGGACCCGTCGCCGTTCCTGGACCGCAGGCCCTGACGTAAACCGCTGTAATATGGGCGCCCCCGCGCGTCCCGCGTCGCCGTCACTGTCGCATTTATGTCACAGGTCATCCCCTGTCAAGAGTGAACGCGGGGAAAACCCGCGTAAACCCCTGACAGACCGCACTTTCCGGAGATTCCACGTGGGTTTTGAGTCATCACAGGTGGCGCGTCGTCGGCTCGCCGCACTGGCGGCCAGCAACGGTCGTGTGCAGGAGGCGTTGTCGCCCGCGACCTTTCCGGGGTCGTTGTCCGGGTCCTTGTCGGGGTCGTTGTCGGGGGCGTTGTCGGCTTTCGGCGGCGATCACGGGTCGGTCTCGTCCGTGCAGGGCCACGAGGTGGCGCGCACCTCGGCGTCGCCCAATTCGGGCGCGCTCGCCCTCCACCTGGACGACCTCGCGCAGGAGATCGTGTCCGTCCCCGGCGCCGGCGGCGCGCTGCTCGCCGCCTTCGCGGCCCAGGCCCGCGCGCTGTCCATGGTGCTCGAGGCCGCCCGACGCAGCGGAAACGCCCCCCTCCCGGCCTCGGTGATTCTGGCCGCCCAAGAGGCGCTGGCCTCCCCGCCCCCGCTCCCCGGGCTGGTCATCGGCTGATGCGGGCGGGCGCGCGAGCGTTCCTCCTCGCCGCGCTGGGCGTGTCGGGTGCGGCCGCTGGCCCGCTTCGGGCGCAGACCGCGACCGACGGGGGCGCGCTCTGGCGGCAGGCCCGCGCCATGGCGGCGCGGGGACAGCTCGACTCGGCGCAGCGCACGCTGGAACGGGTGGCCACGGTGGCGGGTGCCGCCGGCGACCGCGCCACCGAACAGGCCACCCAGCGTGGCCGCGCCGACCTCTGGCAGCTGCGCGGCTGCGCCGACAGCGCCGTCCGGATATTGCGCGACGCGGTTGCGGCCGCGGCCCCCGGCGATCGCGCCAGCGCCGACGCGCTCGTGCGGTTGCTGGCCAGCCGTGGTACGGTGGCCGAGGCCCGCACGGTGCTGGTGCAGCGCTACCGTGACGTGCCCTCCGTGGGACGCACTATCACCGGCGAGAGTGTGCGCTTCCTGCAGGGGATGGCTGCCGTCGAGCTGGCCGGCGGCCAGGAGTCGGCGGCGCTCTCCACGCTCAATTCCGCCCTGGCCATCGCCGTGCGCCTGCACGAGGGCGACGTGACGGAGCGCAGCGAGCACGCGGCGGGTGAGATCACCGCGGAAAACGCGTGGCTGCTGTTCGATCTCGCGCAGCTGCGCCGAACGGCCAAGAGCACGGGCATCCGCTCCCCGCGCGAGCACGCCCGCCTGATGGGGCTGCTCACCGACGCCTGGCCCGCCCTCGAGGCACTCCCCGACGATGGCCCGCCGGTCACCCGGCTGGCCGATCGCCTCGTCATGGCCGCCGCCCTGTGCACGGCGGCGCGCGGCCCGTGCCCGGCGCCGGTCGTGACCAAGGGGTGCCCGTAGTCCCGGCCCTTTGTAAACACAACGCAGAGACGCAGAGCACGCAGAGGCGCAGAGAAAATCGATCTGCTCTGCGCCTTTGCGTGCTCTGCGTCTCTGCGTGATCAGTTCCCGTCAGACGGCGTCGCCGATCAGTTGATCCCCTTCACCTCGACCTTCTTCTCCGCCTTCGGGTCGTCGAGCGTCTCCAGCACCTCGCGCCACGAGAACTTCTGGCCGTTGCCCAGCACCCAGTAGTTCATCCACGCCATCTCGGCCGTGCTCTTCACCAGCCGGTTGCGGGCATCGGGGATGCCATGCGAGGCGCCCGGGTACATGAACAGCTCCGTGGGTACGCCCACCCGCTTGAGCCCCATGTGCAGCTCCACGCTCTGCGGGCTCGGCACCCGCGGATCCCCCTCGACCACGTGGATCATCGTGGGCGTCTTCGCGTTCCGGATGTACCGGATCGGGGACTGCTTCCAGTAGGCGTCGAAGTCGTCGTACGGGAGCTTGTTCCCCAGGTAGTACTGGCGGTTCCGCTGCACGTCGGACTGCGCGTACATCGAGATCCAGTTCGACGTGCCGGCACCGCTCGAGATGCCCTTGAAGCGATCGGTGTGCGTGAGGATCCAGTTGCTCCAGTGCCCGCCGGCACTCCACCCCAGCACGCCCATCTTGGTGCTGTCCACCATGCCGTCCTTGATGAGGGCATCGACGCCGGTCATGATGTCGTTGAAGCCGGGGGCCATGTAGTTGCCCACGATGCCGTTCTTGTGGGCCTCACCGTAGTTGGTCGAGCCACGGTAGTTGGGCATCAGCACCGCCCACCCCTGTCCGGCGTACACCTGCGCCCCGTAGCCGCCGTTGAAGCTCAGCAGGTCGGCCGATGCCGGTCCGCCGTGGATGGCCACGATGAGCGGATACTTCTTCCCGGGCTGGTAGCCGACGGGCTTGAGGAGCACGCCCCCCACCTTCTTGCCGTCCTTGGAGGTCCACGTGACCTCCGTCTCCTCCCCCAGCGCGACCTGCTGGCGCACCCACGGGTTGGGGTCGGTGAGCTGCGTCCAGTCGCTCCGCGTGGCCAGCGCCGACAGCGACGCCACGGTGAACAGCGCCGGCGGCGACGTCGGATCCTGATACGACACCAGCAGGCGCTTGGTGGCCTGGTCCTGTGAGACCGAGATCACGCCCTTCACGTCGGTGACCGCCTTGACCGCGCCCGACGCCACGTCGAGGGCGAACAGCTGCTGGGTGGCCTTGAGCCCTTCGTTGAAATAGATGGTCTTGCCGTCGGCCGACCACCATTCGGCGCTCACGTCGCCGTCGAGATCACCGATTTTCCGGAAGGCGGCACCCTTGGCGTCGGTGGCCCGCACGTACACGCGGCGGTTCTTCATGTTGTAGGCCGCCATGTCGTCGGAGGCCGAGAACGCGATCGTGCGCGAATCGGGAGAGAAGGCGACCCCCGACTCGGACGATTCTGCATTGGTCGTGAGGCGTTCGATGCTGCCGTCGCGCGTGTCGAGCAGGTATTGGTCGGCGTAGATCCCCTGCTCCGTGATGTTGCGCTTGTAGCGGTCGTTGGGGACCGCGGTGAAGCCCACCCAGCGGCTGTCGGGGGCGATCGAGAACGCCGTGACCGCGAGGGAGGTGTCACGCGTGAGGCGTGACGTGGCGCGCGTGGCCGAACCGAGATCGACCATCCAGAGGGAGTTCACCGGCGTGGCGGCGTTGCGCACATCCACCGTGAACTTCTTCTCCACGCGCGTCTTTTCGTCGGTATCGACGGTGTCGGCCGTGATGAAGTAGAGGCGGCGCGAGTCGGGGGCGATCTCCCAGCTTCCCACGCCGGTGGGGTGCTTCGTGAGCGGCGTCGGGGTGAGTGAATCGAGGGGGGTGCCGCGATCCAGCGCGGCCATGCCCAGCGCGTAGAGCTGCTCCTCGTTGGCCTTACCGCTGCGATAGATCAGCCACTGGCCGTCCTTGCTGAAGGCAAAGGTGCTCACCCCTTCCTTGGCCGTGGTGATGCGGCGCGCTTCGCCACCGTCGGCGCGCATGAGGAACAGCTGCTGCTTCATGTCCCCCGCGGTGCCGTCCCGGTTGGACGAGAACACGAACCAGCCGCCCGACGGGGCCCAGCGCGGCGCCGACTCGTTCTTGGCGGTCGTGAAGGTGAGCTGGCGGGTGGCGCTGACGCCGGTGCGGATGGGCGTGACCCAGATGTCGCTCTGGGTGGTGGCTTCCTTCCAGTCGGGGGTGGTGATGGTGTAGAGCAGCTGGCTGCCGTCTGGGGAGACGGCGTATCCGCCGGCCGACTTGAGGTGCTGGGCATCCAGCCACGTCATGGGGCGCTTGGCCTGCGCCGCCAGGGGCCGCACGGCGGGCGGTAGCGCCACGGCGAGCAGTGCAGCACACACGGCCGACAGTGCGGCGGACGGCGTAAACGATGGGAGTGGCAGGGGACGCATGAACGGCCTCGTGACGAGGGGGAGGAACACAGGGTCGGGTGATCTTGCACCGGAGGCCGCGCGCTGGCAACGTCCCACCATGCTCAATCCTTCCACATTGCGTCGTCGCGGACTTTCCGTGACGCTCATGCTGCTGGGCGCCCTGCCCGCGGCGGCACAAGGGACCCGTACACCGGCCGCGCCGACCGCGCCCCGCCCCGCGTACGACCCCGCGCTCTACAGCGACGGCGCGAAAACGAACCGCGCCTTCAAATCGCTGCGCTGGCGCAACGTGGGCCCCTCGCGCGGTGGTCGCGCGACGGCCGTGACCGGCGACCCCACCAAACCGCTGGTGTTCTATTTCGGCGCCGTCAACGGCGGCGTCTGGAAAACCACCAACGCCGGCCAGTCGTGGGAGAACATCACCGACGGCAAGACCGACCTCTCGTCGGTGGGCGCGATTACCGTGGCCCCCAGCGATCCCAATGTGATTTGGGTGGGCACCGGCGAAGGGAAGCCGCGCGAAGACCTCACCTTCGGCACGGGCGTGTATCGCTCCACTGACGGCGGACAGACGTGGACACCGCGCGGTCTCGCCAACGCGCAGCAGATCACGGCGCTGCGCGTGCACCCCACCAATCCCGACGTCGCCTTCGTGACGTCGCTGGGTCATGCCTTCGGCCCGTCGCCGGATCGCGGCGTGTTCCGCACCACCGACGGCGGTGCGACCTGGAAGAAGGTGCTGTTCCTGAATGACAGCACGGGTGCCGCCGACCTGTCGATCGACGTGAACAACCCGCGCATCGTGTATGCGTCGATGTGGAAGTTCCAACGCACGCCGTGGGGGATGGACGCGGGCGCGGGACGCAGCGGCCTGTGGAAGAGCACCGACGGCGGTGACACGTGGACGGAGCTCACCTTCAACCCGGGCATGCCGAAAGGACTGATTGGCAAGATCGGCGTGGCGGTGTCGCCCGCGAATTCGCAGCGCGTGTACGCGAACATCGAAGCGCAGGACTCGCTCGGCGGCGTGTTCCGCTCCGACGACGCCGGTGCCACGTGGTCGCGCACCAGCGGCGATCAGAAGTTCGTGGTGCGGCCGTTCTATTACATGAGCCTCACGGCGGATCCGGTGAACGAAAACACCGTCTACGTCATGAACCTCACGGTGCACCGCTCCATCGACGGCGGCCGCACCTTCACGCCGATCCGGGTCCCGCACGGCGACACGCACATCATGTGGGTGGACCCGAAAGATCCGACCCGTCTCATCAACGGTAACGACGGCGGTGCCACGATCTCGCTGGACGGCGGCCGCACGTGGAGCACGCAGGGCAATCAGCCCACGTCGCAGTTCTATCACGTGACCACCGACAATCAGCAGCCCTATCGCATTTACGGGGCGCAGCAGGACAACAGCACGGTGTCGATCGCGAGCCGGTCGGACAACGGCTTCATTGGCGAACGCGACTGGTTCCCGGTGGCCGGCTGCGAAAACGCCTACATCGCCATCGA
>JARIEX010000149.1 GCA_031127095.1 Gemmatimonadota bacterium | reverse complement strand
GTGGTCGCGCTGCAGCGGCTGCTCGAAAACGCCGGGCGCAGGGTGCTACTCGATCACTGGCGCGGGGACCCTGAGGCCCTCGAGGCGACCAGTTTGTCCACGCTCCTGCGGGCCGCCGGCTTCTTCCTGCCGGCGCGGCTGCGGCGGCGGTTGCGGCGGATGGCGGGGCGGCGGTAGCGCGCCCGTCCCGTTTCCCAACCCGCTGGACAGCGCTGGCGGGGTCGTCTACTCTTCAAGATGGCACCCTCGACGACACACCACTCCATGCAGCATGAGCCCGCAGCCGACCCCGCGTCGGCCGGCGGGCTTTCGCGTACCGCCGCGAATCCCGGCCCACGGTCCCACGCGCGCGTGCGCGAAGACCTCGCCCTGACGTTCGACGACGTCCTGCTCGCGCCGCGCCATTCCACGACGCATCCGCGGGAAGTCAGCATCGCCTCACGCTTCACGCGCGGGATCACGCTGAATGTGCCCCTCGCCTCGGCGGCGATGGACACCGTGACCGAGAGCGAGATGGCCATTGCCATGGCGCGCTTCGGGGCCATCGGGGTGCTGCACAAGAACATGTCGATCGACCGGCAGGCCGCCGAAGTGGACCGCGTCAAGCGCAGCGAAAGCGGGATGATCCTGAACCCGATCACCCTCTCGCCCACCGCATCGCTCCGCGAAGCCGTGGCGCTCATGATGCGCTTCAAGATTTCGGGGGTACCGATCGTCGATGCCAACGGACTCCTGGTGGGTATCCTCACCAACCGCGATCTGCAGTTCGAGCGCGATCTCGACCGCCCGCTGCGCGACGTGATGACGTCCGAGGACCTGGTGATCGCCCCCGTCGGCACCACGCTCGACGAAGCGGAGCGCATTCTGGGCAAGCATCGCATCGAGAAGCTGCCGGTGGTCGATGAGCACGGCGTGCTCAAGGGGCTCATCACCGTGAAGGACATCCACAAGCGCCGCCAGTATCCCGACGCGAACAAGGACATTCACGGTCGTCTGCGCGTCGCGGCCGCACTCGGGGCCGGTGGCGACTACCTCGATCGCGCCCGGGCGTTGATCCAGGCGGGCGTAGATGTGCTGATCATCGACACGGCGCACGGACACAGTGAAGGGGTGCTGCAGGCCACCGCCAAGGTTCGCGAGGCGTTTCCCGAGGTGCAGCTGGTGGCCGGCAACGTGGCCACCCGCGCCGGTGCCGCCGCGCTGGTGGAACGTGGTGTCGATGCCGTGAAGGTGGGCGTCGGGCCGGGCTCGATCTGCACCACGCGCGTGGTGACCGGGGTCGGCGTGCCGCAGCTCACGGCCGTCATGGACGCGGTGGAAGGGGCCGGCGACGTGCCGGTGATCGCCGATGGCGGCGTGAAATATTCGGGGGACATCGTGAAGGCGCTCGCCGCCGGCGCGTCGAGTGTGATGATGGGTTCGATGCTCGCCGGCACCGAGGAAAGCCCGGGCGAATCGTTCCTGCTGGAAGGGCGCCGGTTCAAGATGATCCGCGGCATGGGCTCGCTGTCGGCCATGCAGGACGGATCAGCCGACCGCTATTTCCAGGACGGCGAGATGTCACCGAAGAAGTTGGTGCCGGAAGGCATCGAAGGACGCGTACCGTACAAGGGCGCGGTGGGCGACGTGATCTTCCAGATGATCGGCGGGCTCCGCAGCGGCATGGGCTACGTGGGGTGCGCCACGATCGAGCAGTTGCGCACTGAGGCGGAGTTCGTGCGGATCACCACCGCCGGCCTGCGCGAGTCACACCCGCACGACGTGACGATCACCCGCGAAGCCCCGAACTACTCGCTCTGACCCACGGCACACGGCACACGGCACACGGCACACGGCACACGGCACACGGCACACGGCACACGGCACACGGCACACGGCCTGCGTCACGCTCCTCCCTCCTGCTGACCCCCTCCTGATGGGCATCTGGTCCAAGAAGTCAATCACCGCCCTGCGCGCGGAAGCCGCGAGCTCCGACGGTGGTCTCAAGCGCACCTTGGGTGCGCTCAACCTGACCATGCTCGGCATCGGTGCCATCATCGGTGCCGGCATCTTCGTGCTCACGGGTACGGCCGCCGCCAACTTCGCGGGGCCGGCGGTGTCGCTGTCGTTCGTGCTCGCGGGTCTCGCCTGCCTCTTCGCGGGGCTCTGCTACGCCGAGTTCGCGTCGATGATCCCGATCGCCGGCTCGGCCTACACGTACAGCTACGCCACGATGGGTGAAGGCGTGGCGTGGTTCATCGGCTGGAATCTGGTGCTCGAGTATCTGTTTGCGGCCGCGACGGTGGCGGTGGGCTGGTCGGGCTATTTCAGCGCCATGCTGAGCGCGGTCGGGATTCACGTGCCCGCCGCGTTTGCGTCGGCACCGCTCACGGTGGAGAACGGGCATCAGGTGGTCCGCGCCTTCACCTGCGTGGACACGACGACGGGCGGGGTGTTGGCGGACGCGGCCACGAAGGTGGCCTTCGCCACGCGCGACGCCTGCACGGCGGCGGGTGGCGAGGTCGTGAACGGGCTGATCAACCTGCCCGCGATCCTGCTCATCCTGGCCTTGACCATGCTGCTGGTGCGTGGCGTGCAGGAGTCGGCCACGTTCAACAACATTGTCGTGGCGATCAAGATGGTGATCGTCCTGCTCGTGATCGGCTTCGGCTTCATGTACGTCAATACTGACAACTGGCATCCGTTCATCCCCGAGATGGTCACGAACGCCGATGGCAGCACCAAGTACGGCATGTCGGGCGTGCTGCGCGCCGCGCCGGTGGTGTTCTTCTCGTACATCGGGTTCGACGCCGTCTCCACGGCCGCGCAGGAAGCGAAAAATCCGCAGCGTGACCTGCCGATCGGCATGATCGCCTCGCTGCTCATCTGCACGGTGCTGTATATCCTGATGTCGCTGGTGATGACCGGTCTCGCCCCGTACCAGGCGCTCGGTGTGGCGCACCCGGTGTCGGCCGCGCTGGAAGCGGTGCCGCAGCTCAAGTGGCTCGAGTACCTCGTGAACATCGGCGCCGTGGCCGGCTTGTCGTCGGTCGTGTTGGTGATGCTCATGGGCCAGCCGCGCATCTTCTACACGATGTCACGCGACGGTCTCCTGCCCAAGATTTTCGCGAAGGTGCACCCCACGTATCAGACGCCGGCCGCCTCCACGTGGATCGTTGGCATCATCGCCATCGTCATCGCCGGCTTCTTTCCGCTCGGCCTCCTCGGCGAGCTCGTGTCGGGCGGGACGCTGGCGGCCTTCGCCACGGTGTGCATTGGCGTGCTGGTGCTGCGGAAGCGGTCGCCGGAACTCGATCGTCCCTTCCGCACGCCATGGGTGCCGCTCGTGCCGATCATGGGCGCGGGCGCGACGCTGTACATGATGTATCAACTGCCCACGCTCACCTGGACGCTGCTCGGTGTCTGGACGGCGATCGGCATGACCATCTACTTCGTGTACGGTATGGGCAATTCGACGATCGGAAAGCAGGACAAGTCGAGCGGCTCCCGATGAGCGACGGTGTGATGACGGCGTCGTCGACGCGACGCCGCGAGATCGACGCGTGGTTCGGCACGTTGCGCCCCGGGATGACGGTGGCGCTGTCGACGCACATCAATTCCGATGGGGACGGCTGCGGCTCGGAAACCGCGCTGGCGCGCCTGCTGGCGCAGCGTGGGATCCATGCCCGCATCGTGAATCCGACGCCGTGGCCTGCCATGTTCGCCTTTCTCCTCGGTGACGACATCGAGGAGGCCAGTGCGCGCGGCACGGCGGCGCTGGACGGGATTGACGCGCTGATCGTGCTGGATATCAACGACATCCGCCGACTCGGGCACTTGGCGGACACCGTACGGTCGCTGACCATACCGATCTCGGTGATCGATCACCATGTGGCCGGCGATGAACCGATCGGCCACATCGCGGTGGCCGATACGGCCGCCTGTGCCACCGGCGAACTGGTGTTCGACATCGCCATCACGCTTGGCCTCGACATCACCCCGGCCGTCGCGCAGTCGTTGTACGCGGCGATCCTGACCGACACGGGAAGCTTCCGTTTCAGTAACACGTCGCCGCGGGCGCACGCGATCGCGGCGGCATTGCTGGCCGCCGGTGTGAACCCGGAGGAGATGTACCGCCGCATCTACGCGCAGGTCAGCGTGGGGCGCCTGCAACTGCTGCGCGAAGCGCTGGCTTCGTTGCAGTCTGAACCCGAACTTGGGTTGTCGTACATCTCGGTGGCCGCCGGGGCCATGGAGCGCTTTGACATCACCAGCGAGGAGCTCGACGGCATCGTGGAGCATCCCCGCTCGATCTCGGGCACGCGGATGGCGATGTTCTTCCGTGACCTTGGGCACGGCAAGGTGAAAGTGTCGTTCCGGAGCACGGGCACCGTGGACGTGCAGCAGTTCGCCCGCCGGTACGGGGGCGGCGGGCACGCCAAGGCGTCGGGGGCGCTGCTCACTGGCGCGCTGGCGGAGGTGCAGGCGCAGGTGGTGGCGGATGCGCGGGCCTTTTTGCACGACGAGCAGGTCCCTGCAGACGCCGTCTCGGTGGGCGTGACCGCATAATTGTTCGCGGTTGGTGTCCACCTACTGTCGCCGCCGCTGTTTGGCGTACTCGCGCGGCGACAGCGTGGTGGTGGAGAGGCGAAGCACCGACGACGACTCCTCTCCGATGATGGTGGCGATGAGTCGTCCGTCCGGCGTGATCGCGAGGGCATTCGGCGTGAAGGGCAGGTGCCGCGAATACAGATAGGTGCCGTCGCCGGCCCGGTAGTAATCGAGCAGCTCATACGGCAGGCGTTTCGTGGCGCCGGCCTCGATGATCACGGTGTCGCCCCGTTGCATCGCTCCGCGTGCGATGGGGGAGACGTCGGTGGTCATCCGCTCCTGACGCGTTTCCGATCCGGGTGATTTCTCGAGCCGACGGACTGTGCTCGTGACCACCGCTTCCAGCCCCGGCTCCGCGTACAGGAAACGCCGCGCCGCGCCGCCGTCAGACACGCGGTACCAGGCGGGTCCGAAGTACGGGATCACCATCATCGCGGCGTCGTCGCACCCGTCGGCGATGTAGGCCGCGTTGGCAAAAGTGGGCGCCTGCCGGAGCGGTGCCGGCACGGGGAGCGAGGTGCGCGTGAGGGTGCGCCCACTGCTGTCGATGGTGGCGATCGCATTCACCGCCCCGAGAAACTTCACCCGCACGCGCCCCCGTGGCAGCAGGCACATCGCCTCCACGGCGCCGCCGTCGGGGACGCGCGTGGTCCAGAGAAAACGTCCGGCATCTGAGTACACACTGACACGGCTGGTCGCCGCGTCCAGCACGCCGATCAGATCGGGGGTGGTGGCGATGTGGATTGGGCGCTTGAACTCGCCGGGGCCTTCGCCGGTGGCCGACAGGACGAAGCGCTTTGCCCCTGTATTGAGATCGAGGGCGTGCACCTCACGCGTACCGGCGTCGAACACGACCGCCAGCGTCCGCGTGACCGCCACTTCCCGCGGCTCGACAAAGAGGTCCGGTTCCTTGGCGCTGCCTCGGATCCAGTCCCGGATGTAAAACGAGTCGGTGGGGAAGTGGCGCGCCACGGGACCGCGTTGCGCCGACAGCGGCGGTGCGGCGGAAAGGGAGGCCGACAGCAGCGCGGCAACGGCAACCTGCGACACGCGGGCGGGGAGACGCATTTACAGTTCCTCGATCCAGGTGAGACCTTCGATAATCCGGCGGAGGCCGGCGACTTCGCGTGATGAGCGGGGGCTTTGCGTGGCGAGTCGCACCCGCCCTTCCAGATCCAGCACGAGCAGCGCCGGCGTACTGGTGTGGCCCAGCGCCGCGAACTGCTGCACCACGTGGCGCGGTGCGGGGCGCAGGGGAATCATGGACGTCCACGCCGGTAGCGCCGACCGGATGGCCGTGGAGTCGGCGAGGGGGCCGACGTACCACATGACAGCCAGCCGGAGCCGTGCCCGCGTGGGTCCACGGTGCAGCAGGTGCAGCATGCGCAGGTTGCCGGAGCAATCGCGCAGTTGCAGCAGCACGGCGGCCTGCACGGCTGGCGGTCTGGCTGGCTGCGCCGAGGGTTGTTTGTGGGACCCCTGCGCGAATGACGCGGCATAGGGGCGGAGCGCCTCCGGCAGGGTGCGCGACGGATGCGCCCGCACGGCGTCGTACCCGACGCCGGCGAGCGACACCACCAGCCCCGCGCTGACCCAATGCCACACGCTCGGGGCACGCGTACTCACGTCTCGCAGAGCGCGATCTCCTCGTCGGCGTCACCCGACGTCCCGCTCTTGGTCTCGCTGCAGGTGGGGTACGGTCCCGCGGGCGCCGTGGTCGTGGTGGTATTCCGGTCCTTGTACAGCGTCTTGTATCCCGTGGTGCAGTTCGTCGAGGTGAACGTGAAGCCACCGTTCTGCAGCAGCAGGTTCAGGTTGAAGCTGATCGTCGTCTCGCACTTGGTGATCGGCTCGGAGCCGCAGGGCGTCAGTACGCCCATGCCACAGCTGGTGGCCGTGACCGTCGTGGTCTGCGCCCGTGCGCGCGCCACATCGACCGTGGCCACGGTGAACAGCAACGCGAACACGCCGAAGGCGGCGCGGGGAATGGTCATCATCATGACAAACCTCGGGATCTATCCGTGAAGTGGCGCGCCGCGGAGTGCGTCGCACCGGTCGCTGCGGCCCGGATCCGCGCGACGGAGCCACCATATCGCTCCCGCGTCAGCGCACTGTCATCCGATTGCTGCCGGCATGACCATTCCACCGCCGGAAGCCGGCAGCCCCGCTTGGTGCGCTCCGCCACGGCGCCTACTTTTCGGCACGTAGTCACCCCGACAACCCGACTCTCCAATGCAGCCTCTCATGGAGCGGATCACCGGCGCCCTCGCCGCGGTCCGCAACCCCCGTACCGGCGCCGATGTCATGGCGGCCGACATGGTCCGGGATATCGCCACCACCGTGGACGGCAAGGTGCGTCTCACGCTCCTGCTGGCCGCCGACGACGACGCCACCCTCGTGCGCGACGTCCGCCAGGCCATCGAGGCGCTCGCGGGCGTCTCCGATGTCCGCGTCGATGTGCGCGACCCTGCGCAAACCGAACCCACGCCGGCGCGCCGCGCGCCGACGGCTGCACCGCAACCCATGAACCAGCCGCAAGCTCCTGCCACCGGGGGGATGGGACGCGCCCTCCCCGTCATGGATGCCGCCCCCAAGGCGCCGCCCAAGGTCCCGGAGCCGGTAGCCTATCCGCAGCTCGGGCGCATCATTGCCGTGTCGTCGGGCAAGGGCGGCGTGGGCAAGAGCACCGTGGCCGTGAACATCGCCGTGGCACTCGCCAAGATGGGCAAGCGCGTCGGCATCATGGACGCCGACATCTACGGCCCCAACCTGCCGCTCATGTTGGGCGTGGATGCCGCGCCCGCGGTGAAGGATGAAAAAATCATCCCGCTCGAGGCCTACGGCATCAAGGTCATGTCGATCGGCTTCCTGATCGAGAAGGAGCAGCCGGCCATCTGGCGCGGCCCGATCGTGATGAAGATCCTCACGCAGTTCCTCAAGGACGTGGCGTGGGGACAGCTCGACTACTTCCTGGTGGACATGCCGCCCGGCACCGGCGACGCGCAGCTCTCGCTGGTGCAGGCCACGCAGGTGCATGGTGCCGTGATCGTGACCACGCCGCAGCAGGTGTCGGTCGGCGACGCGCTCCGCGGCGTGAAGATGTTCGAGCGCACCTCCGTGCCTGTGCTCGGTATCGTGGAAAACATGTCGTACTTCGAGAACCCCGAAACCGGCAAGCCGATCGCCGTGTTCGGCACCGGTGGCGGCGCGCGGTTGGCCGAAGTGTGCAACCTGCCGCTCATCGGACAGGTGCCCCTCGACCCGCGTATTCAGGAAGGCGGCGACACCGGTCGTCCGATCGTCGACGCCG
>JARIEX010000148.1 GCA_031127095.1 Gemmatimonadota bacterium | reverse complement strand
GATACACCGAGCAGTGCCATCGGCTCGCCGGCCCCGTTCTGGGTGACCAGTGAGGGCTTGATCTGCTCGCGGGTATCCTTGCTGGCGTTCACAGCATGCGCCGCACGGCCTACCAGGACCTGCAGGTGGGACGCCGAGAACGGCTTGGGGAGATAATCCCACGCGCCCGCGCGCAGCGCCTCAATGCTGGAGGCGACGCTCGGATTCCCTGTCATGACCACGACGATCACATCCTTGTGGGCTTCGACGGCGGCCTTGAGGACCTCCATGCCGGAGATCGGTGTCATGTACAGGTCCGCGAGCACCAGATCGAAGCGGCGGCGGCGCACCATCTCCAGTGCCTCGTCGCCGCGCCCGGTTGCCGTGACCGTGTGGCCATCCATCTGGAGCACCGACGCACACCCCTCGCGGAGCGTGCGATCATCGTCGACGACGAGGATGCGCAGCCCCGTGCCTTTGTCGGGCACGGCGGACGAACTGCTGTCGGAGAGGAACGGATCGGTCATGGCGGTATGGCGGCGGGCGTACAGCGGATCACGGACGGACGGACAACCGATTCACGTAATGGAAGACGACACAAGTGCTGCATTGTCTCAACACCCGATGCTCTTTGGCAACAATTCAGCATCGATGGGAGTCTGCTTCGTGCGAACATCATCGGTTGTGTACCACAATATGATGCAGGAACCCGACAGATGCACTATGTTTGTCGTTCTGGCACAACAGTAACCGTGTAATGACTGCAACATACGCGAGAACGTCACACCCCTGTGGTGCCCACGCATCGATCGTGCTGTGGTTTCCACGCACGGTGTTGCGCTCAGGACGCATCAGCCGTCCTAGGGCAGACATTCGCCAGACTTCAGCCCGCATTCCTCAATGTCCGGTCAGCAGATTCAACCCGTATCGGCGCGAGACAGCGCCCTAGACAGCTACCAGGAAGGCGCGCCGCCTACGGACTGGGGCGGCGGGCAGGAGCCCGCCCCGGAACCGAAGGGGCCGAGCCTGGCTCGGTACGTTGGTGCCGTAAAGCGGTTTAAGTGGCTGATTCTGCTGCTCGGCGTGTTGGGTGGCGCCGGCGGCTATGCGGCCACCCGCTTCATTGAACCCGAGTACGAAGTCCGGGCGACGATTCTGCTGGAGCAGGGCACCGGGACGAAACAGGACGGCCAGAGCCGTGGGCCGATTCAGGCGGCGGAGCTTCTGCAGGCATCCGGCTGGCAGGACCTGCTTCGTTCGTTCGCAATCGCTGACCCGGTTGTCACGGAGCTCGGACTGTTCGTCACCCCCGAGGTGGCGGCCGACAGCGCGCTCTTCCGGTCCCTACGCGTGGAGCAAGGGCAGCAGCGGCTCCGCGCGGGCACCTATGTCATGGCGGTCACCGGCTCGCAGTACACGCTGTCACTTAAGCCGGGACTCGAAGTCGAAAAGGGCGCCGTGGGCGATTCCATCGGCCGTGCCGTCGGGTTTCAGTGGCAGCCGACGGCGAAGTCGCTGGAGGGGCGGTCGGAGATCGTGTTCACCGTGCAGACTCCGCGTGAAGCCTCGATTGCGCTCATCAAAAAGCTTGACCTGAAGCTCGAGAACGGCAGCTCGTTTCTGTTTCTCACGCTGACGGGAAAGGGTGCCTCGCGAACCGCGGCTACCCTGAATGCGTGGGTGGAGCAGTTCGTGGTGGTGGCCACCGCTCTCAAAAAGAAGAACATCACGTCGGTCGCCGCCATTCTGGAAGGACAGCGGCAGTACTCGGCGGATAATTTGTCGGCGGCGGAAAATGCGCTCGAGAATTTCCGGGTGCGCACGGTCACCGAGCCCAATGAACGTCAATCGATCACCCCCGGGATCGAGATGACGAACAGTCCGGTGTTCGAGAACTACTTCCGCGATCAGGTGCTCGTGGACAATTACAAGCGCGACCGTGCGGCGCTGGAAGGCATTCTGGCCAAGGGGCGCCAGCCCGGCGGTGTGATTACGCGTGAAGCCGTGCTCTCCATTCCCAGCGTGAACGCTGATCCGGCTGCCGAGAACCTGCGGCGCGTGCTGGCAGACTACGCCGAACGTGAGCTCGCGTTGCGCAAGCTCCGCGAGAGCTACACCGATGAACTGCCGCGGGTGCAGAACGAAATCGCGGCACTGGCGTCGCTGCGCGCGTCGATCCCCTCCGTCCTCGACGCGTATCTCACCCAGCTCCGGCTGCGTGAGCAGGCGCTCACGGCGACGATTGATCAGAGCAGTAAGGACCTGCGCCGAATCCCCACGCGCACCATCGAGGAGCAGCGGCTCAAGCGACAGGTGGCGGTGAGTGAGGAGATGTACAAGAACCTGAATCTCAAGGCCGCCGAGGCCAAGCTGGCCGAAGCCGCCACCATTCCTGACGTGAGCGTGCTGGATCCCGCGGTTGCGCCGTTGCGCCCCACGCAGAACACCGCGCCGGTCATCATTCTCGGTGCGATCGCGGCGGCGCTCGGGCTTGGTGTCATGCTCGCCATCTTGCTGGATCAGGTGGACAAGCGGTTCCGCTATCCGGAGCAGGCCACCGATGATCTGGGTCTCTTCATTCTTGGTGTCGTGCCGGTCATCGACACCAAGGGTCGGCGTACCAAGACCAGTGGCGCGGCGCAGGTGGTGGAGGCGTTCCGCACCATTCGCATGAATGTGCGGTACGCCGCCGACCCCGCGCGTCCGCTGGCCATTACCATCACGAGCCCCGGTCCCAACGACGGTAAGTCGCTGATTTCCTCGAATCTGGCGCTGTCCTTTGCCGAGTCCGGTGCGCGCACACTGCTCATCGACGGCGACATCCGGCGCGGTGAGCTGGCAAACACGTTCGGCGTCGCGTCGCGTCCGGGGCTCGTGGAGTACCTGGACGGGACGGCGCTGATCGCCGAGGTGCTGCATCCGGCCACGTCGCACCCCAATCTCACGCTGATGCCGGGCGGCGCACGCCGCCGCCGTGCGCCGGAGCTGCTGGCTACGCCGCGGCTGCAGCAGCTCATCAACCAGATGTCGGCTGAATACGATGTGGTCATCGTGGATTCGCCGCCGCTGGGGGCCGGATTCGATGCCTACGCACTGGCCACCGCCACCGGGAACATGGCGCTGGTGATGCGGGCGGGCGTCACCGACCGGAAGATGGCCGCCGCCAAAATGGCCACGGTGGACACCCTGCCGGTTCGCGTGATGGGCGCCGTTCTGAACGGGATCGCGCTGACCGGTGTGTACGAGTACTACTCGTACTACCAAGAGTACGAGGCAAAGGATGAAGAGCCCACCGCGCGCCTGTCGGAAGGCGGCTCGCGGGTGGACACGGCACTCCCCTCGGCGCGCTCCTGACCCATGCGACTCTCCGTCTCCCGGTTTATGCCAACGCGTTCCCGTTGTGGTACCCGTGCCACGGTGTGTGGCGCCTTGTTGACAGGTTCCCTGCTGTTCGCGGCCGGCCTACAGGGTCAATCCGTGGTGGCCAGCGGCGCGCAGCGCGCGACGCGCTCCGAGCTCGTGGCGCGGGTGGCAGAGCTCGAGCGGAGCACCGCGCCGGGGCAGCCGTCGGGTGTGGCCCGCACGCGGGCCGTCGCCGAGCTGGCAGCCATCCGTAACCGATTGCAGGATGGTGACTTCCGCGTGGGTGACCGGTTCATCGTCACGCTGCGGCAGGATTCGGTGAGGTCCGATACCGCCTCGGTACGCGATAGTCTGAAGGTGACCATCGCCGGGCTTCCCGATGTGAGATTAACGGGGGTGCTGCGGTCGGAGTTGGACGAACGAATGAGCTCGCACGTGGCGAGGTTCTTGCGAAACGTTTCCGTGCGGACTGGCGTGCTGACGCGGGTGGCCATTCAGGGGGCTGTTCGGAACCCCGGCTTCTATTACGTGGATCCGGATCGCCCAGTGAGTGATCTGGTGATGGTGGCTGGCGGTCCCGTCGAGCTGGCCAACCTCAATGAGGCCGAGATCAGCCGGGGTGCCGCCAAGGTTCTGTCGACCAAGGACTCAAAGCGGGCGATCAAGGAAGGCCGGACACTGGAGCAGCTCGACGTGCAGTCGGGTGATGAGGTGCGGATTCCGGCCAAACGGGGGCGTCCGTCTTTTCAGGCGGTTGTGCAGTTGCTGTTCGTATTCTCGTCGCTGTTTTTCGCGTTCTTGCAGTTCCTGCAATGGTACTATAACCGATTGGACCAATAGCGCCGCGCCATGGATAACGACGCCAAAGCTTCCGTGATCCCATTTCCCGCCACTGCGGACAACCCGCCGCGGCGCGTGCGAGCCACGCCGGCCGGCCAGATGGCCCGGATCGGAAGCTCCCCGAGTGGGCAACCGGAGCGCGCGCCGCTCGTGGCCAACGCTCCGCACGATGCCTTCGAGCCGCGGCCGCGCTCTGAAGGCGCGTCGCGCGTGGCCAACTTCGTCGTGGCACTGCTCATGTTTGCGGTGGCGTCCCCGGTCATGCTGCTCGCGGCACTGTTCATCAAGCTCACCTCGCGCGGACCTGTGCTCTACACGCAGATCCGCGTGGGTATTGACCGCCGCTGGAACCGGACCTGGGCGCTGAATGAGCGCCGTCGTGAAGATCTTGGTGGAAGTCAGTTCACGATTCTCAAGTTCCGCTCAATGCGCGTGGACGCGGAAACCAACGGGCAAGCGGTGTGGGCCAAGCGGAACGATGATCGGGTCACACCAATCGGCGCGTTTCTCCGTACCACGCGGATCGACGAACTGCCGCAGCTGCTCAACGTCATTCGCGGTGACATGAATATCGTGGGGCCCCGGCCGGAACGTCCCAGTATTTTCGTGCGATTGCGTGAGCAGATTGCCGAGTACCCGGTACGGCAGCGGGTCAAGCCTGGCATTACCGGTCTGGCGCAGGTGTCAAATCCCTACGACAGCAGCATTGAGGACGTGCGCCAAAAAGTATACTTTGACATCCAGTACATGCGCCGTCAGTCGCTCTGGGTCGATTTGTGTATCATGGCGCGTACGGTGCCGGTCATGGTCTTCCGCATTGGCGGAAGGTGATCGTCCGTTCACTCTGAAGGGTTGTGGAAACTCAGGTCGATGTTGAGTCGCTCGCCAGCGGCCGGTTCCAGTCCTCCGCTGCCGTCTGGGTCGATCTCTTTGACCAGATGAATCACGCTGGTCCCTTCCTATCGCCGCGATGGACCGGCGTCTGGGTGCAGGTGTTCGGTAGCAGTCTCCGGCCATCACTCGTGACATTCCGGAACCGGCAGCTTGGTGTGATCGGCGCCTGCTTGCTCACGGCCCGCACGCGTTACCATGCGCTGCTGCCGCACGTACGCTGGCACCTCAACACTGACGGGGAGCCCGCTTCGGACAGCGTGGTGATCGAGCACAACGGTGTGCTTGCCTCGCTTGGACAGGAATCTCGGGTGTACGCAGCACTCGCGCAGCATGTTGAGTGTTCACGAGTGGACGAGTTGCGCCTCTCCGGTGTTGATGAGTCGGGCCTCACCGAGCTGCTCGCGGCCTTCCCATCTTGGTCGAAAGGCGTGGAGTGGCGCGAGGCGCCATACGTTCAACTCGACAGGGTCAGGGCGCGGGGGGGAGATCATTTGGGGATCCTGAGCCGCAACACTCGAGCTCAGCTTCGTCGCAGCATTAGACGCTACGGCACGCGTGGGGCCATTCGCTTGCAGGCCGCGAGTACCGCCGAAGAAGCGGAAGCGATGTTACGTGAACTGATTCATCTTCATCAGGCCCGCTGGGCAGTGCGTGGGGGCGGCGGTGGATTCGCCAGTCAAAAGCGCCGGGAGATGCACACCGCATTCGTACGCGAGGCGACACCCGTTGGCGAAGCGCAGCTATTGCGCATGACTGTGAATGGTGAGACGGTTGGCGTGCTGTACAATCTGGTTGCGCACGGTAAGGTCTGTTTTTACCAGTCCGGATTCCGCTACGAGGCCGATCAGGCATTGCGGCCCGGGATGGTCGCGCATCACTTGGCGGTCGAGTACAACGTGTCGCTGGGAAACAGCGAGTACGACTTTATGGCGTCCGCGCCAGGTGAGGGTCGGTACAAGTATTCCCTTGCCACCGACGTGCGACGTTTGGCTTGGGTTACGCTGCATCGGCCAGGGTGGCGAACGCGGTATTTTTCTGCGGTCCGATCAGTCCGTCGCCTGCTCACCCGGGGTATGTCACATCTACTCCCGGCAACAGATACGTCGGTTGCCAACCAGCCGCCTCTTCCTGCCACCTGATCAATGGCATTGATCCAGCTTGCGAAGCGTGTGGCGCTGAATGTCACCGCGCAGCCTATAATCGGGCGATTGATTGGTGCCGTTGGGGCACCACGCTGTGCGGTGTTGATGTTGCACCGGTTTGCAAGCATGCAGGGGACAACGCGTGGACACGATGGCGTCGCGCTGCGGACCACATTGGCCGCTCTAGCCAAAAGCGGTGTGGCGTTCGAATACATCGACGATGTGGTGGCCCGTCTTCGTGCAGGGGAGGCCGTGTCACGAAAGGGGCGCCTCTCCGTGGCAATCACGGTGGATGACGGTTACGCCGACTTGTTGGAAGTGGAATCGATCTTCGCCGAGTATGACTGCCCGGTGACCGGTTTTGTGGTCCCCGACGTCATCGATGGCAACGTCTGGTTCTGGTGGGACCAGATCGACTGGGTATTCCGGCATGCGGGTGTGAATCGGGTGACCCTAGAGATCGCAGGAGCGCCACTGCAGTTGACATGGGCGGATGCGGCGGCTCGGCTGGCTGTGCAGAGTCAACTTGGTGAGCAGCTCAAGCTGGTGCCGAACGCGCTGCGCTTGTCGTGCCTCAAGCAGTTGTCGGTGCTGCTCGATGTGCCGATTCCGGCGCAGCCGCCGGCGGAGTTCCGTGTGCTCACGTGGAGCGAGCTCCGGTCGGCCGAGCAGCGTGGCATGCGGTTCGGCCCGCATACTATGACACATCCCATTCTCAGTCAGTGCTCGGATGCGGAGGCGGAACGAGAGATCGCCGGCTCCATAGGGCGTGTCGGTTCGGAACTGGCGCGTGCATCCAGCGTGTTTTGTTATCCCAACGGGCGGGCTATCGATTACGGCTTGAGGGAAACGGCGCTGATCGAGGCGTTGGGGATGGCGGGGGCGGTAAGTACCGAGCCTTCCCTCGTGGCCGCCACTTTAGACGATGTCCTAAGCGCCGACTGGCCGTACCGGCTTCCGCGATTCGCGTACGATGATCGACGCGGTGGAGTTCAGCGCATGTTCTTACCTTCTCTCAAGTCTTCATAGTTCGACCACGTTTATGAAGATTTCTGATCTTGAACTTGATCATAAGGCTGGCCGCACCTGCCTGAGTGCGGTTGTGGACGGCGATCGAGTTCATCTCACGTCGCATGATGCCCGCCGGTGGATCAAGTCGGGTGACGCCTTTGTTGTGCTCGCGCTGATTCCCGCGATGGAGTGCGGCGAGGCTCTCGAAGTGGATGACCGTATTCCTGTTTCGCCAGGACTGTTGCGCAGGCTCCGCACCATTCAGGAACTCTATGTGGAATGGTTTCCAGATTTGCGGAGTATCATGATACGGGCACCGAATACCGACGTCCCGGTGCCGACCCCCGATGAGCGCATTGGCTGCTTTTTCAGCGGCGGGGTGGACAGCGTGTATTCCGTGCTGCGAAATCTCGATACCATTGATGATCTTGTACTGTGTCGCGGGCTGGATATTCCGTTTGAGGAGACAGAGCGTTGGGAACGCACTGTCAGCGCGGCCCGTGTCTTCGCGGACAGTATCGGAAAACGCGTGGAGGTCTCGTCAAGAAGTGTGTAAATGCGCGTCAGGCGGCGGCCTTTCGGATGGTGGACACTACGGGGATCGCGACGCCGTCCGCGTAGCGGACACCACGGAAGACGTCACGGCATAGCTCGGGCGCGTTCAGCTTGCG
>JARIEX010000022.1 GCA_031127095.1 Gemmatimonadota bacterium | reverse complement strand
TCCGCGTGTGGAGCGCGCGCTACCGGTACCGGGAAGAGGCCGACACACTGGTCGCGGAAACGGAATTCTTCGGGCGCTGGTCCCGCTGGATGCTGGAGAACGAGCGCGGCGGTGCGCAGAGCGACCTGTTCGTGACCACAGCGCATACGTATAACCGGGTGGAAGGGTTGCCCGTCTACATCGGGCCGCGCGTGCGCGTGCGCAACGGCGACACCCGCGTACGGGCGGAGCTGTTCGGCATTGTCCGCACGGGCGACCGGCTGGCGTGGGAGCGCGAGAATCTGGGCCACCGCCTGCTCCTTGAGCTCCGTCAGGGGAACAGCACCGGCATCGCCGTGGGTGGCCGGTTGTTCGACGAAGTCGATGCGGTAGAGAAATGGCAGCTCACCGATACGGAGATCGGTCTGAACACGCTGCTGTTCTCCCGCGACTACCGGGACTACTGGCAGCGCCACGGCGGGCACGGCTACGTGAGCCTGTTCTCGGGGCGAGGGTCCGAGGTGCGGGCGTCGTACGGCCGGGAGCGGTGGAGCGCCCGACGCGCGCGCAATGTGCTGTCGATCGTGGATGAAGACGTACCGTGGCGCGTGAATCCCGTGGCAGATGAGGGGGTGCTGGGACTGCTCACGCTGTCGGCGACGTTTGACACACGCAACAGCCCGACCGATCCACGGTCAGGATGGTATCTGCGCGGCGACTACGAGCATGGTGACGGCACGCTCACGCGGCTGGGCTCACCCGGTGCGCCGACCGTCGCCAGCACCAGCGCCGAAGGCGCGCAGTATGCGCGGGCCCTGCTCGACCTGCGCCGCTACAACCGGCTGGGGCCGGCGGCCTCGCTCAACGTGCGCGCGGTCGTGGGGGGTTGGCTGTCGGGCGATCCGCTGCCGGCGCAACGCCGTCTCGCCGTGAGCGGCATCGATGCCCTGCCGGGGTTCGACTTCCGCCGGCAGTGGCGCACCGCCGACGTGGGCACCTGCGCCACGGGAAGTGAGTCGTCGTACGCCGCGCGCGGTCGTCCGGCACAATGCGACCGCATGGCGCTCGTCCAACTGGAGTGGAAGGGGGACTTCCGCATCGGTTGGTCCGGCGACGGCACGGATGACCTCGGCGACCGCCGCTGGGTATTCAGCCGGGTGAAGGCCGACGGCGCGTGGGTGGTGTTCGCCAACAGTGGACGCGGCTGGCTCGTGGGCACGCCCGACGAGACCGGCCTGCGCGTCCCCAAGGGCGCCGTCCCCGATCTGTCCTCCTGGCGCACCGACGTGGGCGGCGGCTTCGACTTCGGAACCTTCGGCGTGTACGTAGCGCAGGCGGTCTCGGAACGCGGCCAGTCACCCAACGTGTACCTGCGCCTGAGCCGCCGCTTCTGACCCGCATGAACCTGTCGGTGCTCCGCTCCGCCGTGCGCCGTGGCGCGCTGATCGCCGTCGCCCTGCTGCTGTGGGGCGCGGGGAGCGTGGCGCACGCGCAGGTGGGTCCCGAAATCGATATCCGCGTGGCGCCCACGTCGTATCCACCGCTGATCTCGGTCCGCGGCGTGCTGTCCGAGAAGCCGTTCGACGAATTGTTGCAGAGCGGGTTCCCGGCTCGGCTCCATGTTCGTGCCGAGTTGTGGTCGATCGGCCGCTGGTTTGACGAGGTGATCGGCCGTGTGGAGTGGGACATCGTGGTGCGCTACGATGCGATCGATCGCGTGTACGAGGTGGGCCGGTTCGTGGGCGGGCGACTCACGCCGCTGGGGAGTTACGCGCGCTTCACCGATGCACGAGCGGCCAGTGAGCTGCCGTTCCTCCCCGCACTCGCCGCGCCACCACGTGGCCGCAAGAGCTATGTCGCGGTGCAGGCGGAGCTCCAGACGCTCGATGTAAGCGATCTCGATGAACTGGAGCGCTGGTTGCGGGGGGAGGCGTCACCCGCAGTGCGCGGCCAGCGCAGTCCGGGCACCGCGCTCACGCGTGGTGTCCGGTCGCTGGCCAGCCGGCTGTTGGGCGGCGAGATCCGACGGCTCGAGGCACGCAGCCCCGCCGTCCGCTACTGACTCAGACGGCGAGCGCGCCGTCGATTTTTTCGAGTTCGTGCAGCGTCTCTTCGCCGTAGAACACGCGGATGTACTGCGCCTGAACCGGTGTGAGGCGACGGACGGCCCAGCTTAGGTGCACGAAATGCGGTTCGCCGGGCGCACGGAGCGGCGCCATGCCGATTTCATTGGGCAGGCGATTGGCCTTTCTGGTATTGCAGCTGCTGCACGCCGTGACGACGTTGGTCCATTCGTTCGAACCACCGCGCGAGATCGGAATGAGATGGTCGCGCGTGAGCGACTCGCGCAGCTTGAGTTCAGGGGCGCGGCGGCCGCAGTACTGACACTGGTAGTCGTCACGGGCGAACAGAAAGGTGTTCGTAACCTGACGACGGAAGCGGCGCGGCACGTGCACGAAGCGCGTGAGCCGGATCACCGCGGGACGCGGAAACGCCTGCCGTTCGGAGCGCACGGGCGCCCCCGTGTCGGCTTCCACGATTTCCGCCTTGCCGTCGATGACCAGCCGCAGCGCACGCCGCAGCGGCACCATCGTGAGTGGTTCGTACGAGGCATTCAATGCGAGACATCCGGCGCTCACGCCCTACCCTCCACTCTACAGTGCCAAGGTCGATGGGTCCGCTACTGGAAGCATATCATGCCGTGGACGCCTCTCGCCACTGCTGCAGCCGGTCGCGCCACGCCCGCAGACGTAACGACACGGTCTCGTCTCCGGGCACAATGGTGCCCTGCCGCACGAGTTCCTCCCCTTCGACGGTGACCAGCACCGCCCCCACTTTGCCGGCCAGTACGTGCACCAACGCCACGGCGGGATCGAACAGCGGTTGCGCATCGGCGTGATCGAGCGGGAAGGCCGCGAGATCGGCATCCTTGCCGACTTCCAACGTCCCGATGCGCGCGCTCAGTCCGAGCGCCTCGGCACCGCCGCGCGTGGCGAGCGCCAGCGCCGCATGCGCGGTGAGCGCGTCGGGCACGCCGAGCCGCAACGACTGCAGCAGCGTCGCCTGTCGCGCCTCGCTCAGGAGATCCATGCGGTCGTTGCTGGCCACGGAGTCGGTACCGAGCCCGGTGGCGATGCCGTGCGCCAGCATGCGGTCCAACGGCGCGATCCCGTGCCCGAGTTTCGCGTTGGAGATCGGGCAATGCACGATGCTGGCGCCGGCATCCGCAATGCGGGCGAAATCGTGATCGTCGGCCTGGATCACGTGAATGAGCAACGGGCGCGCGGCGAGCACGCCGGCGTCATCCAACAGCGCGATCGGTGAGCGGGCCTGCGGTGCGACGTCGATGCCCCGGGCGCGCAGCCGGTCGGCGAACGGGCCGGCGCCGTCACGCACGAAGAGCAACTCGCCCGGACTCTCCGCGATGTGGACCGCGATCGGCAGCGCGTCGGCGCGCGCCAGCTCGGCGGTCGCCCGGAAGAGGGCGCTCGACACGGTGTACGGCGCGTGGGGGGAGACGCCGACGCGGACGCGCGACGTGTCGTGTGCCCGCGCCTCATGCACCCGCGTCCGCAGCTGTGCGATGGCCTCCGCGCACTGCCGCGGGTCGGGGCCGAAGACCTCGACGTAGCCGATCCCACGCATACCGTACTCGCGCATCGCGGCCAGCGGCGCCGCCGAGTCGGTCGTGTCAGCGAGACAGGTGATGCCGTTGCGCAGCGCCTCGCGGATCCCGGCGCGCGAGGCATCGAGCAGCACCGCGTCCGTCATCAGATCGCGACGGATCAGCGTGAGGGTGCGCAGCCAGTCGCGGAAATCGAGGCCTTCGAGAAACCCGCGCAACGCGGTCAGCTCGAGATGCGAGTGGGCATTCACCAGCCCGGGGAGCAGGGCCGCGTGGCCGAGCGCGACCGTGCGCACGCTGCCGGGTTCGTACGTCACCGCCGATGCCGCGCCGACGTATGCGATCCGGCCGGCGTCGACGAGCACGGCGCCGTCGCGGATCGGCGCCGTCGCGATGGGCAGGACCCAGTCGGCGGTGTACAGCGTGCGGGACACCGGCACTAGGAGGGCGGAATCCGGAACGGGCTCGAGGAGTCGGCACGCGCGCGACTCCGGTACGTGCTGTCCACGGTCTGCATCGACGGCGACGCGGGGTCGCTGCACGTTGCGGTGGGTTCGGTACCCTGCACGAAGAACTCCGTCACGACCGCCGTCATGCACGTGCTGTTCGCCAAGCGCCCCGTGATGGCGTCAACGTCACGCACGACGACGCCATCGGGGCGCGGCCAATCCGGCGGCTGCGGCTTGCGACGATACACTTCCGTCATGAACGACGTCCACGCGGGCGCCGCCAGTTCACCGCCCTGCGCATTCGACTTGATCTTCTGGGGCTTGTCGAAGCCCATCCAGACGCCCGCCACCAGATCCGCGGTGTAGCCGATAAACCAGACGTCGGCCCCGTCGTTGGTGGTGCCGGTCTTGCCGCCAGACGGCACACGGAACCCCGAGCTCCAGATGCGGGCGCCGGTGCCGCGCACCACGACGTCCTTCATCATGCTCACCATGAGCCACGACTCTTCCGGCGACAGCACCGCCTCGCGCTCCACCTGGGGCTGCCAGACGACCTTCCCCTGCGCATTCTCGACCTTCAGGATGGCGTGCGGCGTGGTACGCACGCCGAGGTTGGCGAAGACGGAGTAGGCGGCGATCATCTGCACGGGGTACACATCGGCCGCCCCGATGAACATCGACGGGTAGGGTGGGATCGGCGTCGTGATGCCAAAGCGCCGCGCCATCGTGATCACGTTGTCGGTCCCCACGGCCAGACCGGTGCGGATCGCCGCGAGATTGCGCGACTGATACAGCGCTTTCCGCATCGGCATCGCGCCCTGGAACTTCATGTCGTAGTTCTGCGGCGTCCACATTTCACCGGCCAGTTGCTCGAGTGCAATCGGCGAATCGTCCACCACGGCGGCCGGACCGAAGCCCTCGTGCACCGCGGCGGCATACACGATGGGCTTGAACGTCGAGCCGGGCTGGCGCAGTGCCTGCACGGCGCGGTTGAACTTGGAGTCGCCGAAGTCACGCCCGCCCACGAGGGCGCGCACGGCGCCGCTGCGCGGATCGACCGCCACGAAGGCGCCTTGCAGATACGGTGCGTTGGCGGCACCGCGCTCGCCGCCCTCGGCGGAGCGCGCGAGATACGCCTCGTACGTGAGATGCTTGTACGCGCCGTGGCGCCCGGCCTCGATCGCCTGCAGCTGGTTCTCCAGCGCGCGCTCGGCGGCCCCCTGCATGTCCACGTCGAGCGACGTGAACACCTTGAGCCCTTCGTCGTACAAGCGCTTGCCGAAGTGCTCCTCGAGTTCCTGCCGCACCCACTCCACGAAGTACGGTGCCACATCACCGGATTCGGTGCGCTCGGCCAGCTGCAACGGATACGCCTTCGCCAGCGAGGCGTCCGCGTCGCTGATCGCCCCTTCGCGGCGCATCAGTTCGAGCACGGTGTTGCGGCGCAGGATGGCGCGGTCCGCGAAGCGGCGTGGGTTGTAGCGTTCCGGTCCCTTCAGCAAGCCGGCCAGGACCGCGGCCTCGGCCACCGTGACCTCGCGCAGCGGCTTCCCGAAGTAGCGCTGCGACGCCGTCTCGACCCCATAGGCGCCGTTGCCGAGGTACACCTGGTTCAGGTACAGCTCGAGGATCTTGTCCTTCGAGTAGCGCTCCTCGATGGCGCGGGCCACCCGGGCTTCCTTGATCTTGCGCAGCAGCGTCTTCTCCCGGGAAATGCGGTCGGAAAAGACGTTGCGGGCCAGCTGCATCGTGATCGTCGAGAAGCCCTGCACGTACGCGCCGGCCTTGAGATTGCGGGCGAGGGCCCCGAAGACGCGGAAGTAGTCAATCCCCGAGTGCGAATAGAACCGGCGGTCTTCGGTGATCACGACCGCATCGCGCACGTGCTTGGGGATATCCTGCAGCCGCACGAGCGTCCGGCGCTCGAGGCCGAGCTCCGTGATGAAGCGCCCGTCGGCGGCATAGACCTTGGAGGTCTGCCGCGGCACGTACTGCTCGAGCGACGCAATGGAAGGGCAGCGGCCGTCCCGGCAAATGACGCTCCAGGCGCCGAACAGGCCGCCGGCACCGATCATGCCGCCGAAGATCCCGGCCACGAGCAGCCACCCCAGCCACGGGCGCCGCGAGAATACGGAAGAGAGAGCCATAAGGTCCCTGAACGCTACCCGAACGCGTGGGGGCGCGCCAAGAGCCGGACCGGCGATAACTTGCAGAAATGTCCGAGCCATCCGCCCCGATTTCCGAACTCGCCTGGCGCGAGCTGCTGTTCCAGCACACCGAGGGCCTCCCGGCCGCCTTCGCGGCGGGTCCGGTGACCGGCTACTGCGGATTTGACCCCACCGCCTCGAGCCTGCACGTGGGCAACCTCGTGCCGGTGATGGGACTGGTGCATCTCCAGCGGGCCGGCCATCGGCCGATCGCGCTGGTGGGTGGTGGCACCGGCATGATCGGCGACCCCAGCGGCCGCAGCAGCGAGCGTACGCTGCAAACGTTGGAGACGATCGCCGAGAACGCCGCGGCGATCCGCGCGCAGCTCGCGAAGTTCCTGGACTTCAACGGCCCGCACGGGGCGAAGCTCCTGAACAACGCCGACTGGCTCGCGCCGTTGTCGCTGCTGGAGTTCCTCCGCGACACGGGGAAGCACTTCTCGATCAACTACATGCTGGCGAAGGACTCCGTAAAGTCGCGGCTCGAGACGGGTCTGTCGTTTACGGAGTTCTCGTACATGCTGCTGCAGGCGCACGACTTCCTCGAGCTGCACCGCCGCGAAGGCGTCTCGCTGCAGATCGGCGGGAGTGACCAGTGGGGGAACATCACCGCGGGGCTCGAACTGATCCGCAAGACCACGGGCGGCGAAGCGCACGCCCTGACCTTTCCGCTGATCACGAATGCCGATGGCTCGAAGTTCGGTAAGAGCACGGGTGGCGGGTCGGTGTGGCTCGACCCGGCGCGCACGTCGCCGTACAAGTTCTACCAATTCTGGATCGGTGCCGACGACCGCGACGTGTCACGCTATCTGCGTTTCTTCACGCTGCTGGCGCGCGCGGAGATCGAGGCGCTCGACGAGGCCGTACGCACTGCCCCCGGACAGCGGGCCGCGCAGCGCGCGCTGGCGGCCGACGTAACGACCCGCGTGCATGGCACCGATGCGGCCCGGGTGGCGCAGGAAGTGTCGGCGCTGCTGTTCGAGAAGGCCGACCCGCAGGGGCTGTCCGACGCGGCGCTGGCCGCGCTGCGCGAGGAGATCCCGTTCGCGGTGTATGCGGCGCCCGCCGACGGCCCAGCGCTTTCAGAGGGGATTGACGTATACGAGTGTCTGACGACGCTCGGCATCGCCGCCTCCCGTGGGGTCGCTAAGCGGCTGCTCGAGCAGGGTGGCGTGAGCATCAACGGCACCAAGCTCACCGCGGCCGACCGTGTGGTCGGGGCCGAGCGGTTGCTGCGCGGCCGGCATCTGCTGGTGAAGAAGGGGGCGCGCGAGTTCGGGCTGGTGCACGTCCCCGCATAGTTCGCCCCCGCTCCACCCGTTCCCTCCACCGAGCGCCCAATCGCATGGACAAGTCGAAGCTCCCGAGCCGCCACACGACCGTGGGCCCCGAGCGCGCACCACACCGCTCGTACTACTACGCGATGGGTCTCGACGAGGCGCAGATCGCGCAACCGATCGTCGGCGTCGTGTCCAGCTGGAACGAGGCCGCGCCCTGCAACATCACGCTGCGCCGTCAGGCGGAGGCCGCGAAGCGCGGGGTCGCGGCGGCCGGCGGGACCCCGCGTGAATTCACGACGATCACCGTGACCGACGGCATCGCGATGGGGCACGCCGGGATGAAGTCGTCGCTGGTGAGCCGTGAAACGATCGCCGACTCGGTCGAGCTCACGGTGCGCGGGCACACCTACGACGCACTGGTCGCCATCGGCGGCTGCGACAAGGCGCTGCCCGGGCTCATGATGGCGATGGTGCGGCTCGATGTGCCGTCGGTGTTCCTGTACGGCGGCTCGATCATGCCGGGGCGTTATCAGGGACGCGACGTCACCGTGCTCGACGTGTTCGAAGGGGTGGGCAAGCATTCGGCCGGCACCATGACGCTCGAAGAGCTTACGGCGCTCGAGAAAGTAGCCTGTCCCGGTGCCGGCTCCTGTGGCGGCCAGTACACCGCCAACAGCATGGCCTACGTGTCGGAAGCGATCGGGCTCGCGCTGCCCGGCTCAGCCAGTCCGCCGGCCGTGCTCGAATCGCGTGACATCTACGCGGAGCGCGCCGGCGAAGCGGTGATGCGCCTGCTGCGCGATGGCCCGCGTCCGCGAGAGATCGTGACGCGGAAATCGCTCGAGAACGCGGCGGCGGTGGTGGCGGCCACAGGGGGCAGCACGAACGCCACGCTGCACTTGCCGGCGCTGGCGCATGAAGCCGGGATCGCGTTCGACCTGTTCGACGTGGCCGAAGTGTTCGCGCGCACGCCGCTCTTGGCCGACCTCAAGCCGGGGGGCAAGTATCTCGCGAAGGACGTGCATGAAATCGGCGGTGTGTCGATCATCCTGAAGGCGCTGCTCGACGGCGGCTACCTGCACGGCGATTGCATCACGGTCACGGGGCGGACGCTGGCGGAGAATCTGGCCGACGTGGTGCTCCCCGAGGGGCAGGATGTCGTGATGCCCGTGTCGCGCGCGATCTCGATGACGGGGGGATTGGTGGGGCTGCGTGGCAACCTTGCGCCCGATGGCGCGATCGTCAAAGTGGCCGGGCTTCACACGCGCGTGTTCAGCGGACCGGCGCGGGTGTTCGACAGCGAAGAAGACGCGTTTGCCGCCGTGACCGAGCGACGCTACGAGGCCGGCGACGTGATCATCATCCGCTATGAAGGACCGCGTGGCGGCCCGGGCATGCGCGAGATGCTCTCGACGACCTCGGCGATCTACGGGCAGGAGATGGGCGACAAAGTCGCGCTCATCACCGACGGTCGCTTCAGCGGCGCCACGCGGGGCATGTGCATCGGGCACGTGGGCCCCGAGGCGGCCTTGGGCGGTCCGATCGGCCTGCTGCGCGATGGCGATCTCATCGACATCGACGCGAACGCCGGCACGATGTCGGTGCGGCTGTCAGACGAGGAGCTCGCGGCGCGCCGCGCCGTATGGGAGCCGCGTCGGCATGACTTCCAGTCGGGCGCCATCTGGCGCTACGCACAGACGGTGAGCCCGGCGCGATACGGCGCGGTGGTGCATCCGGGTGGGGCGGCGGAGACGCACAACTACTTCGAGAGCTAGGCGCGATCGGCTGATACCGTAACTGCAAACTCCTTAGGAAGTAGGAGAGAGGGTGTCAGGGGGCAGGAGGCAGGTGAACTGCACGCAGTTGCTGCTTCCTGCTTCCTGATACCCTCCGTCCTGCCTCCTCAGCTGTTGGCCGTTTAGCTAGCCGACGACTCGCTCCGCACCCCAGCATCCACGCGCGTCACGTGCAGCGTCAACGCGCACGCAAAGCTCACGAAGCCCACCGCGCTCGCCAGCGTGCGCGCCGCCAGGTCACCGACGGCCAGCCGCACGCTGGGAATGAAGCCCTGCGCGAGCACATGCTGCGCGAGGGTGTGCAGCACTGCGCCGCCGTATCCCATGCGACGATGACGCGGCGCCACGAGCACGCGCACGCGGGCCAGCCGCCCCTGCGGCGCATCGACCGACGCGAGCGCGACCAGCACGCCCCCCTGCATGGCGCCGACGCGGTGCAGTGACGACGCGGCGCCACCGGCCTGCTGCCACTCCCAGGGCGAGACATCGTGCCGGAGCATGTCGAGCACCTCGCGGCGTGGATCGTACACGAGGGTTCCGGCCACGGCCGGCGCCGGGGCGAGGGTGCGCTCGTCGAGCAGCTGCACGGCGGCCGGATCATCGCTCACGGTGAGCCGCGCGGAGCGCAACGCGATCACGGATCCCGGGGCCGCCTCGAGCCGGGTCAGCGAGATCAGTTCCTGCACGTCGGCGGGGTCGAGCCCGAGTTCGAATTCGTCCTCGCACGGCACCGATACCAATCCGATGCTGTCGCGGACGAAGGTGCGCACCACGGCGGTATCGTCACACAGGCGCTCGACCGTGGCCACCCGATGGCGCTCGAGGTAGCCCACCGGGCACCCGAGGGGCATGGCACAGGATCGGAGCGCTTCTGCGACGCTGCGATCGGTCAGCATGGCCCGAAGGTCCTTCGAAGGAGTCGACATGGATTCGGGAAGTGGACGAAAATCGTGTCCCGAAACATGGCGAGTTCGGACTCAAGGTCCAAGAGGCGGACCGTTAATTGTCAAGAATCCGCAGCACCCGGTCGACCTCGTCCATGCTGTTGTAGATGTGCGGCGACAGACGGATCGCCCCCTCCCGCACAGTATGGATCACCTGTGCCGCCACGAGGCGCCCGGCCATCGCGTCCAGCTCGGCGGCGGAAAACGACACCACTCCCGCACGCCGCGCGCGGTCGGACGGGGTGACGAGCCGCACGTCTGCGCGCGAGCCGGCCCAGTCCACGAGGCGATCGCCGAGCGCGCCGATGTGCGCCGCGACCGCCTCCACGCCGTGCGCGAGCAAGAGCGCCGTGGACGCATTGGCCACGGCGAAGTCCTGATACGCCAGCGTCACCACCTCGAACCGGCGCGCGTCCGCGAAGAAGTCGAAGTCGTACTCGGTGAGGCGCGTGTAGTCGGTGGATGTCTTCATGCACGCCCACCCCACGTCCAGCGGCTCGATGGCCTGCACCAGCTCACGACGCACGTACACGAACCCCGTGCCCCACGGGCTGAGCTGCCACTTCTGCGCGCCGCTGGCGAAAATGTCGACCGGCAGCGCGTGCAGGTCGATCGGACGCACGCCGCACCCCTGAATGCCGTCCACGATGAAGAACACATCGTGGGCGCGACACACCGCGCCGATGCGGGCGAGATCCGCCACGTAGCCGGTGGCAAACTGCACCCACGACACGACAACGGCCACCACATCGGGACGGGCAATCGCAGCGACCAGCGCGTCTTCGTCGGGGAGTCCGTGCTGCCGGGGGATCAGTTCGAGCGTGATGCCGCGCGACCGCAGCGCTTGGAAGGGATACACACAGCTCGGAAACTCGCCGTCGAAGGTCAGGATGGTGCCGGGACGCATCGGCAGCGCGCGCGCGGCGAGGTTGAGCCCGTAGGTGGTGTTGGGCATCAGCGCGATCTCGTCGGCGTCGGCACCCACCAGCTGCGCGAACTGCGCGCGCGCGGTCGCCGCGGCACCCTGCATGCGATCGAATGGCAGCGTATGCGGCTGCGCCCGCATCGCACTCCACTCGGCGGCCACCTCCACGGCCGATCGCGGCATCGGCCCTACGCTCGCAGCGTTGAGAAAAATCGCGGGGTCGTCCGCCATCCAGGCGAACTCGCGCGCGCGGAGTGCCGCCACGTCTAAGGGAGCCGTCATGATGGAGTTGGCAGAGGTCAGGGTGAACCCGAGGCACGGACCGGCACCGACGATACGGTCGGCGGTGTATCGCCGCGAGGGCCGCGCACGCCGCTCACGGCACGCGCCGCGCGGCGCGCGGATCGAGGGCATCGCGCAGCGCGTCGCCCAGCAGGTTGAAGCCCAGCACCGCGACCCCAATGGCCAGACCGGGCGCGAGACTCGTCCACGGCGCGGAGCGCAATTGCGAGAGGTCACGACCATCGGCGATCATCGCGCCCCAACTAGGCGTGGGCGGCTGCACGCCCAGCCCGAGAAACGACAGCGCCGCCTCGGCCATGATGGCGCCGGCGATGCCAAGCGTGGCCGCGATTACCACGGGCGCGATCACGTTGGGGAGTACATGACGCCACACAATGCGTCGATCACGGGCCCCGAGCGCGCGCATAGCCTGCACGTACTCGAGCTCGCGCACCACCAACACCTGTCCGCGAACGAGGCGCGCCATCCCCGCCCATCCCACCACACCGATGACCGTGCACACCACGGTGAGCGACGGCTCGAATGCCGCCGCCATCGCGATCAGCAGCAGCAGCGACGGAAAGGCCAGCGTGACGTCGGCGAGGCGCATGATCACCTCGTCGGTCCACCGGCCCCGATACCCCGCCACGAGCCCCAGCACGAGGCCGATGGACAGCGAGATGCCCTGTGATGCGAGTCCGACCAGCAGCGAAATGCGGGCCCCGTGTACCAAGCGTGACCAGACGTCGCGTCCCTGTGCATCCGTGCCCAGCCAGTGCGCGCCGTTCGGTGCCTGAAGCGCGTTGCGCAGGTTGATCTGGATCGGATCGGCGCCGTCGATGAGCGGGGCGAGGAGCGCGGCGAGCAGCAGCAGGATGATCACAGCGAACCCCAAGCGGGCGCGCCGGTCGGCGCGCACACGCTGCCACGCCGCGTGGGGGGCCGGTGCCCTCTGGCCGCTCACGGCGTCACCTCGCGGCTCGCGCCGGACCCTGCCAGCACACCGCGCGCCGCGGCGACGTATGCCTCCCAGCCGTAGAGCCGCAGCGCCCGCGCACGGGCGGCGGACCCCATGAGGTGCCGCTCGTGCTCGTCGGACAGCAACCGCGCCACGTCGGCAATCGTCGGCGCCAGATCGGCTTCGTCCGGCACGAATCCCGTAATGCGGGCGGCCACCATCGCGGCGGACGGCAGCGCCGGCGGCACGATCACGGGCACGCCATGCTGCATGGCGGCGAGTGTCGCGATTGCACCCGCATCGCCGCCGGCGGTGACCCACACGGCCGACGCAGTCACCCGATCGGCGTGCAGCAGGGCATCGAGCGGCAGCACGTCCACGAACGCCGTGAGTCCAAGCGACGCCGCATGCACCCGCGTGGACTGCAGTCGCGCGACGTCGCCCAGCAGCATGATGCGCAGCGACGGATGCCGTCCCACCAACCGGGCCGCCGCCCGCAATGCGATGGCGGTGTGCTCGTCGTGTTCGTCGGGCGACACAATCCACAACGCGGTGGCACGCGTACCGCGGGCGTGCTCCGTCGGCACGGTCGCAGCATCGCCATCGCCACGCCTGGAGCCATCGGCGGGTGGCGGCCAGCTCACCGACAGCGTCTCACGTCCCCACGACGTCACGGTGGCGTATCCGGCCGCGAGGCGCGATCGCCATCCGTCGGCGTCGCGAGCACGGCCGGCGGGGCCGAGCGCCACGGGCACACGGCGCACCACCCGACCACCGCGTCCCACGGCAAACGCGGCCAACAACGCGTCGGATGCCCCCTCCACGAGGACGGCGTCCGGGCGCAGGGCGCGCACGATGCCACGCAGGCTGCGGACACGCGCAAAGGTCCCGGCGCCGGTCACCGCACGCACCGGCAGTCGTGGAAACGCGTCCACGACGGCCCGTTCCACCGCGCCACCGCTCGGGCACGCGATGGTGACCACATCACCGTGTGCCGCGAGTTCGGCACCCAGCGCGACGAGCAATTGGTCGCCGGGCGTCCACGCGGACGCCATGGTGAGCACGAGCAGGCGCACCGTTTACTCGCGGTCGAACTGCAGCGCATGCAGGCGCGCATACGTACCGCCGCGGGCCAGCAGCTCCGCGTGTCCACCCTGCTCCACCAAATGCCCGCGATCGAGCACGAGAATCCGATCGGCGTGCTGAATCGTCGCCAGCCGGTGCGCGATCACGAACACGGTACGCCCCTCGAGCAGGCGGTCGATGGCCTCCTGCACCAGTCGTTCGCTCTCGGCGTCGAGCGCCGAGGTGGCTTCGTCGAGAATGAGGATCGGCGGATCAGACAACAGCGCGCGGGCGATGGCGAGCCGCTGCCGTTGACCACCCGAGAGGCGCGTGCCGCGCTCGCCGAGGTTGGTGTCCCATCCGTCTGGGAGCGCCTCGATGAACGGCAGGGCGTTCGCCGCGCGCGCGGCGGCGTCGAGCTGCGCCTGCGATGCACCGGTGCGGCCAAACGCCACATTCGCGCGCACGGTGTCATTGAAGAGCACGGTGTCCTGGCTCACGATGCCGGTCAGTGCGCGCAACGCCTCGAGCGTGATGTGCCGCAGATCGATGCCGTCGAGCGTGATCCGTCCGCTGGTGGGTTCGAGAAAGCGCGGCAAGAGGTCAATGAGCGTCGACTTGCCCGCGCCGCTCGCGCCTACGAGCGCGACCACCTCGCCCTTCCGCGCCGAGAAGGACACCTCGGACAGCGCCGGCGCATCGTCGCCGTACGCGAACGACACGTGCTCGAATTCGAGCGACGCGGAGAAGGTCGGCGTGGTGATCGTGCCCCGATCGGCGGCGGTTTCCGTGGGCGAGTCGAGCACTTCGAAAATGCGCTCGGCGCTGGCGAGCGACTGCTGGGCGGCGGCCGGCACCTGCGAGAGCTGCTTGAGCGGCTGCAACAGGCGCATGACCCAGATCAGGAACGTCACCAACAGCGCGCCGTCCATCGACTTCTCGACCAGCACGAGTTGTGCGCCGAACCACAGGATGGCCACCGCCATCACGGCGCCAAGCGTTTCGGTGACCGGGCCGGACATGAGCGCGAGGCGGCCGATGCGCACGTAGCCCTTGGCGAAGGCCGCGTTGCGCGTCACGAAGCGCTGTTCTTCGCGCACTTCCGCGCCGTACGACTTGATGAGGCGGATGCCGCTCACCACTTCCTGCACCATGCTGGTGATTTCGCCCTGCTCGTTGCCCATCCGGCGATGGCCTTTGCGCAACTTCCGCAGCACGGGCTGCAGCGAGAGGACCGTGAGTGGCACCACCACCAACGACGCCAGCGACAACTTCCACGAGACCGCAAACATGATCGCGATCGTGGACACCACCTGCGCCGTACTCCAGATCGAGCGCGTGACGAGCTCGGTGACCACGGCCTTGGCGTTCGTGGTATCGGTGAGCATGCGCGAGATCACCTGGCCCACCTTGTTAGCGGTGAACCAGCTCATGGGCAAGCGCAGCAGATGGGCATACAGCGCATCGCGCAAATCACGCACGACGAACTCCTGCAGCTGCGCGCCGATCTGACCGCTGAGCCACACCAGCAGATTCTTGAGCGTCACCGCCAGCAACACGAGGACGATCACGTTGCGCAGTGATCCTCTCAAGTCGGCCGGGTCGAGCAGGAACCCGATGGTCGTGTTCAGAATGGCGGACACGACCTTGTTGCCCGGGATCAGCTGCGGCTGCTCGAACAGCGCATTCAGAAACGGGATCAACAGCGTGAACGAGAACACGTCGAACACGGCCGCCAACAAGTTCAGCAACACCACACCCACCAGTTTCGACCGGTGCGGCCGGACGAACTGCCACAGCCGATTCCACAGGCCCGGCTTCACGGCCGGCGCGCCGATCATCGCGCTCATCGCCGCGGCGTGAGCAGCGCCACCGGCAGAATGCACTCCTCGGGGCTCACCCCACCGTGCAGGAACGAGCCGCGGTAGCGGCTCTGGTACTCACGCAACTTGGTGGGATACACGAAAAACGTATCGCCCGCCGCCATGAGCGTATTGGTGCCCGGCCCGCGATGCGGCAGCCGCAGGTCATCCGGGTTGGTGAACAGCAGCGCCTGCTCCGGACGCTCGGCGCGGATGTCTTCACCGAACTTGTAGCGCAGATTGGCCGTCGCATCACGCTTGGCAAACACGGTGGCCGGCGAGTTGCAGTGCAGCGCCCCGTGATCGCTGGTGATCACCACCGAGATATTCCGGCGCGAGGCTTCCTTGAGCAGCGTGAACAAGGACGAGCGTTCGAACCACTGCTTGGTAATGGCCCGCAGCGCGATTTCATCGCGCGCCACTTCGAACAGGATCATCGACTCGCTGCGGCCATGCGTGAGCATGTCCACGAAGTTGAACACGAAGGCGTGGATCCCGTCGCCGGCGATCGCCCCCGGCAGGTGCCGCTCGAGGTCGTCGCTGTCCGCCGCGGTCGTGATCTTGTGATAGCGGACGGGGGCCTGCACCTTCAGCTCCTCCAGGTGCGCCACCAGCAGGTCACGCTCGTGCATGTTGAGCGCTTCGTCGTCCTTCTCGCCCCACCAGTCGGGAAAGCGCGCCGCGATCTCGCCCGGAAACAACCCGCTGAAGAGCGCGTTACGCGCGTACGGCGTGGCGGTGGGCAGGATCGAGTAGTAGTGCGTGGTCTCCACATCGTAGAGCGGGGCCAGCAGCGGCTCCAGCACGCGCCACTGATCGACGCGCAGGCAGTCGATCACCACAAAAATCGCCTTGCGGTCGCGCGCCAGCACCGGCATCACGAACTCCGTGACGACGTCCACCGAGAGGGGCGGGCGGTCGCCTTCGAGCTCGCGCAGCCAGCGCGGATACTCGGTGCGCATGAACGTCGCGAACTCGCGGTGCATGTCGGGATAGAGCCCACGCAGCGATTCGTGCAGGCCGAGCTCGCCGGCCGCCGCCAGATCGACGTCCCACTGCATCAGCTCCGCGAAGCGCTCGATCCATCCCCGCCAGTCAAGCCCGGCGTAGCGTTCCTGTTCGATGGCACGAAACCGTTCCACGAAGGCCCGGGCCAGCGCCTGCGAGCGGATGAGCGGCCCTTCGAGAATCCGCGTGATCACCGTGAGGACCTGTCGCGGGGTCACGGGCTTGACGAGGTAGTCGCGGATGTTCGCGCCGATGGCTTCCTTGAGCGTCGCGTCCTCTTCGCTCTTGGTGACCATCACCACCGGCATCGTGGGGAGCATCTCCCGGATGTCCTTGTAGGCGTCGAGACCGCGGGTGCCGGGCATCTGTTCGTCCAGCAGCACCAGATCATACGGTCGGCGGCGCAGCAGCTCGAGTGCGTCGTCGGCGTTCGTCGCCGTCTCGACGCGATAGCCCTTATCTCCGAGCAGGAGTCGATGCGGCTCGAGAAGCTCCGCTTCGTCGTCCACCCAGAGAATCGTTTTTGCCATCAGCGCCATTCGGGAAAGGTACCCGATCGGCGGGACCACGGTCCAGCGTCGTCCGGCAATGAGCGGCGAGCCGCCCGGCACCGGAGGGGTTATGTTTTCCCCGTGTTCGCCGATACGCTCCCCTTCGCGCTCGACCCGCTGCGCTTTCCGTTCCCCGCCCTGGCGGCCCTGGCTGGGCGGCTCCCGTTGGGCGGCGGTCGGGAGGTAGCGCTCGCCGCACTCCTGACCGCGCGATTGGCGCACGGCGTCACGGGCGGCGAGGCCCACGGCGAGGCGGAGCGCGCCGCGCGCGCTGCTGCCGCCAAGGTCTGGCTGGCCTCCCTGGCGTTGCCCGCCGCCACGCGCGTTCCTTTTGCCCGCTGTGTCGACGCGAGCACCGGGGCGCCCTTGGCCGCGGCCGCCGCGTTGCGCGCCCTCGTGGCGGCGACCGGCGCGCACCTCGACGGTCCGTCGGTGCAGGAGCTGGAACGTCTGGCGCGCCAGCTCGCGAGCGCGTGACGCACCCCACCGACATCTCGCCGCTCACCCGCACGGTGTCGAGACTCGACCGCGCGGCGGCGGGGGAGGTGGATCCCGGGCTGGTCCCCTCGCACTTCCCGTCCATCGACCGGGCCATCGGCGGCGGATTCCGGCGCGGCGATCTGGTGGTGATGGGCGGTGACGACAGCGCGGGTGCCTCAGCCCTCGCGCTCGCGATCGCCCTCCGGATTACCCCGCGCGCGCTGCTGCTGACCGGTGAGATGCCAGCCGAGCGGGCCTACGAACGTGCGCTGGCCATGGGAGCGAAGGTGCCGCTCGAGTCGCTGCGACTCGGAGTGGTCACCGACGTCGAGCGCGCCCGACTTGGCGCCGCGGCGGTGATGCTGCGCGACCGGGCCCCCGTTATCGACACCCTGACCACGGGTGCCATCAGCGCCGTGGCCGACGCACTCCAAGGCACGCCCGACGCGCCCCTCGTGGTGGTCGATCCACTCGAATGCCTGCTGGCGCGCGACGCCGGTCGCGACGAAGCGCTGGGTTACGCGGTGCTGTCGCTCAAGCGGCTCGCCCTCGAGCGCAACGTCGTGGTCCTGCTCACGGCTCACCTCCCCCAACTCGACCAGAGCCGGCTCGATCGGCGCCCCCGCCTCACCGACTTCGGACTCGGCGGCGCCATCGGCACTCACGCCGATCTGGTGTTGGGGCTGTATCGCGAAGAGCTGTATGAGGCAGATCTCGGGGTGTCAGGCGCCGCCGAATTGCGGGTCCTCAAGCACCGCGACGGCGCGACGGGCTATATCGATTTGTATTTCGACCGGCGGTACTGCCGGTTTGAGGATGTGCTGGAGGAGTAGCACAGTGGGATACGCTCACGGCTCACGGCCGATCGCCCAGAGCTTTGTCGCCTTGAGCCTGGGAGCTGTGAGCTGTGAGTCCTCGTGCTTTGCGCTTGACGCTCTGAGCTGTCGGCCATGGGCCGTCAGCCGTGAGCCGTGGGTTTTCGCACCGCCGCCCCTTGCAGCAGTTTTTTATCAACGTGGAATCCGCTCATGGCCGATGGCCCATGGCCCACGGCAGATAGCCCAGAGCTTGATCGCCTTAAGCCTGGGAGCTGTGAGCGCTCGTGCTTGGAGCTTGAGGCCGTGGACCGTGGGCTGTCGGCCGTGGGCTGTCGGCCGTGGGTTTTCACACCGCTGCCCCTCGCAGCATTATTTTTCCTGACATCAGTTGGATGACACCCATATCCGCATCAACGGGGCAGGGCGATGGCAGGACATAGCAAATGGAAGACGATCAAGCGTGCCAAGGCCGCGACCGACAACAAGCGTGGCGCGCTGTTCACGCGGCTGATCCGCGAAATCACCATGGCCGCCAAGCTCGGCGGGGGTGATCCCGGCGGCAATCCTCGCCTGCGCACGGCCATCGATAACGCCAAGGCGGTGTCGATGCCCAAGGACAACATTGACCGCGCCATCAAGAAGGGCACCGGCGAGCTCGAAGGCGTGGACTACGTCGAGGTGCTGTACGAGGCGTATGGCCCCGGCGGGGTGGCCATCATGATCCAGGCGGTGACCGACAATCCCACGCGGACCGTGGCTGATGTGCGGCACAAGCTGTCGCGCAATCATGGCAACATGGGCTCGAGCAACTCCGTCGCGTACCTCTTCGAGCGCAAGGGACAGATGTCCGTGTCCGCCGAGGGGATCAACGAAGACACGCTCATCGAAGCCGCGCTCGAGGCTGGTGCCGACGATGTGGTGCGCGACGATACCGAGTTCACGATCACGACCGATCCGGGCGCGCTGCACGCGACGAAGGAAGGCCTCGAGTCCAAGAAGTACAAGGTGGCCGACGCCGAGCTTGCGTGGGTGCCCAAGAGCACGGTCAAGGTGGAAGGCGCGGCCGCGGAACAGCTCATGAAGTTGCTCGAAGCGCTCGAAGAGCTCGACGACGTGCAGAAGGTCGATGCGAACTTCGAGATGGACGACGACGCGCTGGCCGAGGCGTGAGTCCGTCGCTGGTGCTCGGGATCGATCCGGGCACCGCCGTCACGGGATACGGCGTCGTCGCCTTCGACGGCCGGACGGCCACACTCGTGGAGTGTGGCGTCATCCGCACCACCGCCAAAGACCCACTGCCGCAGCGGCTGCTGGAGATCCACGAGGGCGTCGAGGAACTCATCGCGCGTCACCGTCCGGACACGATGGCGGTGGAGTCCGTGTTCTATGCCAAGAACGTGCGCACCACCATCGTGCTGGGCCATGCGCGCGGCGTGATTCTGCTGGCCGCGCAGAAGGCGGCGCTCACGATTCACGAGTATCCGCCCGCTGAGATCAAGAAGGCGATTACCGGCACCGGCGCCGCCACGAAAGCGCAGGTGCAGTTCATGGTCGCGCGCCTGCTGCGTCTCAAGACCGCCCCGCAACCGGCCGACGCCGCCGACGGCGTAGCGGCAGCACTCTGCGCCTGCCTGACCTCGTCCCGCGCACCCCTCCCGGCCCTGCCGGCCGCGCGACGCCCCCTTACCACACGCCTGACATGATCGCTCTCCTCTCCGGCACGCTCGTCCACCGTGAACTCGATCGCGTGGAAATCCTGACGGCGGGCGGTGTGGGCTACGAGTGCCTCATTCCGCTGTCGGTCTTCGAGTCGCTCCCGCAGGAAGGCGCGACGGTCACGCTGCACACGCATCTCGCGGTGCGCGAAGACGCGTGGCACCTGTACGGGTTCTCCGATCGCTACGACCGCGCCGTGTTCCAGCGGCTGCTCGTGGCCAAGGGCGTCGGGCCGGCCCTCGCACTGGGGATTCTCTCCGCACTGACACCGGAGCGCGTGGTGCGTGCGCTGCGGGAGAAGGACATCACCACACTCATGCGCGTCCCGCGCGTGGGTCGCAAAAAAGCCGAGCAGATCATTCTCGATCTGGCCGACAAGATGGACACCGTAGGCTCAGCCCCCACCGCCGCCGGTCTCGTCGCCAGCCCCGTGGCCGACGACGCGATCCGTGCGCTGATCGCGCTGGGCTACAACCAGACCGATGCGGATCGCGCCGTGCGCGGCGTCATCGAGAGCGGCGCAGGCGGGGATGTGGGGGCGGCGGTGCGGGCGGCGCTGGGGCGGCTCACGGCGAAGTAGGGCGAGCGTCGTTCTTGTCCACGAAGACTCACGTGAGTTCCGAGTTGTGAGTGAAAGTTTCGGGTCGTGAGTTTCAACTCAACACTCCAAACTTTCACTCACAACCCAAAACTCACGTGAGTGTCAGTGGCTATCTCCTGTACTGACTTGCATCCCGCTGCGGCTTCCCACAACTCGGCACCGTAATCACCTGCCCCGGGCGTCCACCGGGAATCGGATCGACCAGCACGCGCGAGCTCTTCTCGGCATCTTCGCTGGCGAGGTACACGAACATCGCGGTGAGCGTCGCGTTGTGCTTCAGGTCATCGATGATGATCTTGTCGAACGCGTCGCGATTGGTGTGCCACGTGCTGTTGCTGTAGTCCCAGTTCAACGCACCAAGGCCAACCGCCGGCGCGCCCCAGCAGCGGAACGACGCATCGTCGGAGCCGGCGCCGATCCCCGACGGACCCGAGAGACGGATGTACTGCGTGAGCTGCGACGGCATCTGGCCCATGTACTGCGCCAGGCGCGGACCGTTCTCCGGATGCAGTCCCGGCCCCGTGCTCACCACGCGGCCCGTGCCGTTGTCCTGATTGAAGGCGAACTGCAGCCCCTTCACGACTTCCGGATGATCGGCGGTGAACGAGCCGGAGCCGTTCAGTCCCTGCTCTTCGCCGCTCCAATGCCCCACGATGATCGTGCGCGACGGCTTCGGATACACCGTTTTGAGAATGCGCAGCGCTTCCATCATCGTGATCGAACCCGTGGCGTTGTCGGTTGCCCCCGAGTGGCCTTCCCAGCTGTCGAAGTGCGCCGACAACACGACGTATTCGTCGGGCTTCGTGGCGCCCTTGATCTCGGCGATCACGTTGAACACCGGCTTGTCGCCGAGCGCTTCGGATTCCGCCATCAGGCGCACCTTCGGGCCCTGCCTGTTCTGCGCGAGACGAAACAGCATGCCGTAGTCTTCGCATCCCACGTCGAACGTGGGCAGCGCGGCGTTACGCGGCGAGCCGAAGATCTTGTTCACGCCCGGATACTGCGAATAGTTCGATTCGAACACCGCCACGGCGCCGGCCGCCTTCACATCGCTGTAGAACGTCGGCACGCGCTGCGTCACGCCCTGATACGTGGCCGACAGATCGCGCTGCATCGAATCGAGAGACGCTTGCGTGCTCGGCATCGCGAACTCCGCCATCTGCGACGCCGGACGGCAGGTGAGACGCGGCGCCGACGCCAGCACGATCTTCCCCTTCACACTCGGCAACCACGCCTTGAACTCCTCGGGCGACTGATACGGCTTCACGACGACCACGTCACCCTCGGCCCACTTACCCGCCGTATTGCCGCTCCACGACAGCATGTTGATCTCGAGCGCCTTCACGCGCGGCGCCGTGAGCTGCGCGAACGCCGCCCCCCGCTTCCACGAATTCCACGTGCCGTACTGCTCCTTGCGCGCCGACACACCGAACTGCTTGTAGGTGGCCAGCAGCCAATCCTGCGCGCGATTCATGTTCGGCGAACCCGTGAGACGCGGGCCGACGGAATCGAGCAGCTGCTGCGCCAGCGTGCCGGCTTGCGACCGCTGCATCCCCTCGTCCCACAGCTTCAGGATGACGGGATCGGTGGGCGCGTCCTTGCGGACATACGACGGCGCCGGATCGACCGGCAGTGCCTGCACGTTCTTGGCGACCGGTGACGGGCCGCGACCGGGCTGCGCCGACGCGGAGGATGTGGCAGAGGCGGTCGCCGCGAGCAGCAGACCGAGAGCAAAGAATGAACGCATGCGATGTTCTGGTGTTCGGTGAGAAACGCGAGAGTGCGCGCGGCGTCAGGCCCGCGGACTCAATCCATCCACGAGTGAGGTACGGTACGCCTTCCACGCCGGAACAAAGCCGATCACGAGGCCGGCACCCATGACAACGGCGAGATAGGTCCATTCCGTAGAGCGGAGCGGATGCAACGCGAGATGCAACCCAAAGCGCTGTTCGATCGGCCCCTGCGCCAGGAACAACCCGAGGTACACAGTGGCCACGCCGATGAGGCACCCCAGCAACGCGAGCAGGCCGCTCTCGAGCACAAGCAACGAGATGATCATGCGTGGCCCGGCGCCCACCGCACGCAGAATCGCCATCTCGCGACGACGCGCTTCGAGCGACGAGTACAACGCCACAAGCATGCCGGTCAGGCCGATCGCCACGGCGAAGATCGCGATCACGCGCAGTCCCACCTCGGCGCTGCCGATGTTCTGCCACAGCTCGCCGAGCGCCACACCGGGAATCACCGCCGTAAGCGGCTCCTCGAGGTCGGTGTTCATCTCACGCTGCAGCATCAGCGCTTCGAAGCGGTTCTTGGTCCCCACGAAGAACGCCGTGATCTGATCGTCGCCGTGATCATGCGCCGGCTCACCGGCCGCCGGCTCAGCCACGAGTTGTTTCGTCGCGGCCTTCTGCTCCACCGCCGCCGCCTTCACTTCCGGCAGCGCACTCGGCGGCGGCTCAGCCCCCGGCATCACCAGCGGCGTCCCCGGCGGCGGACTCGCCCCCGGCATCACCATCGGCGTGCCCGGAGGAGGCTCCGCACCCGGCATCACCATCGGCGTCCCCGGAGGCGGCGCCATCGCCGCCGCCCGCTTCTTATTCGCCGCAATAATCGCCGCCGCTTTGTCGCTGTTCCGCGCTGCTTGCGGTTGCGCCGTCCCCCCCTGCCCCCTCCCCCCTGATACCCTCCCTCCTGCAACCTCCGCCGACGCCATCGACGACCCAGCGATCCCCCCGGCAGCCTCAGGCTCATGCATCGCCTCGATCCCGCCGAGCGTCACATACACCGACCGATCGATCGGCGTGAACGTGCGCCCCAGGATCCCGACCACATGAAACGGGTGCGCCTCATGGCTCGACGTCCCGATGTCGCGCAGCCCGTGCACCACCACCACCGGCGAGCCGATCGTGTAGCCCAGCTTCTCGGCCGCGTCGCTGCCGATCACCACCTCGGTGTCGGCCACCGCCGCGCGTCCCGACACGAACACGATCCGTCCATCCTTCCGAAAGCGGTACCGCTCGTAAAACTCGGGCGTCGTGCCCACCACCCGGAACCCGCGATGACTGTCGCCCAGCGAGTACGGGACCACCCACTTCACCGCCGGATGCGCCTGCCACCGCTCCATGGTGGACAGCTTCACGGACCCCGACGGCGACCCGATACCGAACACCGCACTCAGCAACACCTGCAGCGTGCCACCACGCGCACCCACGATCAGGTCGACGCCGCGAATCGTGCCCGCGAAGCTGTCGCGCACGCCGGCCCGCACATTCTCGATACCGACCAGCAGCGTCACGCTGAGCGCGATCGACGCGACGGTCAACGATGTCGTCAGCAACCGGCTCCGCAGCGACGTGAGGGCCAGACGCAGGATCATCAGCATCGTGATGCCCTCATGCGTCGGCTCCGACCTTGGCGGCGCGATTGATCTCCATGAGTTCCACCGTGCGCGAGAACATCGGCATCAGCGTGTGGTCGTGACTGACGAACACGAGCGTGGCCTTGGCCTGCTCGCACGACGCGAACAGAAGCTTGAGAAAGCGCTCCCGCCGGTCGGTGTCGAGCGCACTGGTGGGCTCGTCAGCGATCACGACCTCGGGGCTGCCCATCAAGGCGCGCGCCGCGGCCACGCGCTGCTGCTGCCCCACGCTCAACTCCGAGATCGGCGAGTCGAGATACTGCGCGATGTCGAGCTGCGACGCGATGTCGCGTACGGCATCGTTGAGGGAGCGGCCGCCGAGGCGCGCCCGACGCGCCGGCTCCAGTCGCACGGGCAGCAGGATGTTCTCCCGTACCGGGAGATACGGAATGAGATTGAACATCTGGAACACGTAGCCCAGATGCCGCGCCCGGAACGCATCGCGCGCCCCGCCCGACATGGTCGAGAAGTCCTGACCGAGCACGCGGACACTCCCGCTCGTGGCCTGCAGGACACCGGCAAGCAGGCCGAGGAGCGTGGTCTTGCCACTGCCACTCGGCCCGTGCAGAAACACCGTCTCGCCGCGCGCGATCGTCAGCGAGTCGATGGCCAGCACGTCGCGCCCCTTCTTGTACGAGAAGCGCAACGCCGACAGTGCGACCGCCGGCGTCCCACTGGGACCAGAGCCGGCGGGCGCTGCCACTCGGGCCCCCTCGGTCATTTCGACGAGTAGGGTTCGACCTTGAGCCCGTCCAACTGATACCCGACGGTGCCGTACGGACTCTCCACCGACGAGATCTTGAGCCGACCGGACATCCACACCGCGTCGAACAGATTGAGCTTCACCGCCTTCTTGCCGTCCATCGCGACCATGACGATCTGATTCGGCGGTGGCGGCGGCGTGTGCACGCAGGCGCCGTAGTACGGCACGAGCAGGAACTCGGCCCCCTCTTCCTGGAAGTCGTCGAGCGGCACCACGAAGCCCGGAATCCGGACCAGCTTGCCCTCGAGCTTCTTGAGGGTGTCGGTGGCCTTGCCGTTCGAATAATCGAGGCCGGCGAGCACACGCCAGTCGATATTCACCGCTTCCTCCACCACCGCCGTGCCACGCGGTGGCACCACAGAAGCGGCCCGTGGCGGGGCAGTAAACGCGGTCGTGGCGGCAAGCAGCACGGCGAGGCCGGCGAGCGAACGGGCGGACGAGCGACGGGTCATGGAAGATCCTGATGGCAGGACGGACGGGAGCCCGCGCGACAGTGCCGCGGGTCACTCTGGAGAAATCTACGCTGGCGCTGCCGGAACGCTGTAGTCACCCCCGACGTACCCCAGTCCGGCCATTCCGTGCCCCGCCAATACGGTATATTCACCTAAATGAGCCGCGCCGAGATCACCACGCCCGAAGCGCTCGCCGATGAGAGTGTCGTCGAGCTGTCGCTGCGCCCCCAACGTCTGGCCGAGTTCATCGGGCAGCAGAAGGTGAAGGACAGCTTGGGGATCGCCATCGCCGCAGCCCGGGCGCGCAAGGAACCGCTGGATCACACGCTCTTTTTCGGCCCGCCGGGGCTCGGGAAAACCACCCTCGCCGACCTGATGGCGCGCGAGCTCGGGGTGAACCTCACGACCACGTCCGGCCCGGCGCTGGAGAAGCCCGGTGACCTCGTGGGCCCCCTCACCAACCTGCGGGAGGGGGACGTGCTGTTCATCGACGAAATCCACCGCATGCGTCCGATCATCGAGGAGTTCCTCTACCCGGCCATGGAGGATTACCGGATCGACATCCGGCTCTCCGAGGGACCGAAAGCGCAGACGGTCACGATGAACATCGAGAAGTTCACCCTCGTCGGCGCCACCACCCGCCTCGGGATGCTCACGTCGCCGCTCCGCGCGCGCTTCGGCATCGTGCAGCAGCTCGGCTTCTATCCGGTCGAGGAACTCGACGTGATCGTGCGGCGGACCGGTGAGGTGCTCAAGGTCGAGATGGACGCCGCCGGCGCACACGAAATTGCCAAGCGCTCCCGTGGCACTCCGCGCGTAGCCAACCGGCTGCTGCGCCGCGTGCGCGACTACGCGCAGGTGTGCGCCGATGGCCGCATCACGGTCGAGGTGGCGCAGGCCGCGCTCGAGTTGAATAACGTGGATCACTTCGGCCTCGACGACATGGACGCCCGTCTGCTCAAGGCGATCATCGAGAAGTTCGACGGGGGGCCTGTCGGGCTCGGCACCATTGCGGCCGCCATTGGCGAGGACGCAGGAACGATCGAAGAAGTGTACGAGCCGTTTCTGGTGCAGCATGGATTCCTGCAGCGCACGCCGCGCGGCCGCGTCGCCACGGCGCACGCGTATCGCCACCTCGGGTACGTGCCGCCGGCCGGAGCCTTCGGGCAACCCACGCTGTTTTAGCGAATGACACGATGTCCCCGGGCAGTGCGGGTGCGCCGTTGGATCGCCCTGGCGCTGCTAGTCCCGGCAGCCGGGCGCGCACAGGAGCGCCTGACGCAGGAGCGCGCGCCACAGACCGCCGCGCAGGCGGCCGATGCGGTCGCGGCGGCGGGTGATACGTCGCGCGCGCTGGCGATGCTCGACACCGCCGTGCGCCGCGACCAGCGCGATGCCGCGGCATGGCACCAGCGTGGACTCCTGCAGTGGAATCAGGCGCGCAGCGCCCGCCGTGCGTCGTTCATCAAGGACCAGAAAATGATCCGCCTGCTGTCGGCCGCCGACAGCGCGCTGCGGCTCGCCACGCAACTCGCGCCCGACAGCGCCCGCTTCTGGCTGAGCCTCAGCCGCTTCAACGTGCAGTCGGGCGTCTCCACCATGCGCTTCGCCTCCGGCGGTCAGGCCCGCGCCGCCCTGAGCGCCGCCACAAAAGCCGGCGATCGGCTGTTGATCGCCGACGCCGCCGACATGGCCGGCATGGCGTCGTGGCGCCTCTATGAGTCGTCGGCCAATCGCGCCATCAGCGGCAGCCTGCAGAAGGTGCAGCTCTCCAGCGCCAACAACTGGAATCGGAAGAACGGCCGCGACTACATCAACAGCATTGCGCAAAAAATTGAGCCCCCAACCGGTGGAGCGGATCATGCGGCGGCGCTGGCGTACTTCGAGCAGGCGGTCGGTGCCGATTCCACGAATCTGCGCTACGGCCGGCACCTGTTCATGGCCTACGCGGAGCGTGGACGGTGGCGTGACCTGGCTGCGGTCGCCGAGCAACGCACGCGCCAGTTTCCGCTCGACTATCAGGCCCAGCTCGCGTTGGGGCTTGGCCGTCATCGTCTCGCGAACACCGCTGGGGCCACGATCGCGTTCGACAGCGCCTTTGCCCTCATGGACGACGACGACGCGCAGCGTCTCCGGAGTCTGTCGCGCATTCTGCGCCCGCGCCCTGACAAGGCACTCGCCGGACAGATCGCCGATGCCCGTGGCTTCGCTGCGTTACCGGCCGCCGAGCGTCAGGGGCTCGAGGCGATGTTCTGGATGATGAGCGATCCACTCGCGCTCACGCAGGACAATGAATTCCGTCTGGAATTCCTCGCGCGCGTCACGTTCGCCGATTTCCGCTGGACCAACGAGGAGTATCAGTTGCGTGGCGCCGACTCCGATCGCGGTGACATCTACGTGCGCTACGGACCACCAGACCTCGAGCTGACACTCTCCGGCAGCGCCTCCGATGACCGCACGCGGCTCGACGGCGGCCAGACGCAGGTATGGGGGTACAACACGGGACTCGTCTTCTTCTTCGACAACCCGCCCGGCTTCGGCATGGCGCGCATCGCATTCGCCGACCGCGACAATGTGGACCGGATCCGCGACGCCGTACCGGTGTCGTTTGCCAATGTGGCCGTCATGCGGCTGCTCGACACCATCCCCGTCCGGATCGTGCGGTTCCGCGCCGGCACGGACTCGAGCGATGCGGTGATCGCAGCGCGGGTGCCCATCGATTCGCTCGTCCGGTCGGCCGCGCTGGAGCGGGTGCCGGTCGACATCGACCTGCGGATCTTCGACCGGTTCGTGCAGGTGCGCGGTCTCGAGTCCGACCAGATCTCCGTCGCCCGCGACAGCGCGGCGGCACCGGCCGATCGCGTCTGGACGCGGCGCGTTGGCCCCGGGATCAACGTGGTGCGCGTGGAGGCGCTGCAGGCCGACAGCCGGCGTGGCGCCCGGGCGATGACACGACTGGAGCCGGTGAACGGCGTCGGGTTCGGCATGAGTGACGTGCTGCTGGGCAGCAAACCCGAGCTGCGCGGCGGCGTCGCGCTGCCGACGCGGTGGCGCGATATCGCCATCACCCCGAGCGCGGGCAGTTTCGCACGCGGCTCCGCGGTCGGCCTGCTCTGGGAGATGTATGACCTGCGGCCAACCGACGGGGCAAGCGCGTACCGCGTGGCCATCACGGTCGAGCGCGCCGACCGCGCGGGGGCTGCGGGCGTCGCCTTCCGCGTGCTCGACAACCTGGGGCGTGCCATCGGACGCGCACAGGGCTCGCGCGACCGCTTCACCATCGCGTTCGACCGACAGGCGGCGGCGCGAGCGGAACTGGTGGAGTATCTCTCGCTCGACATGACGCAGGCGCCGGCGGGGACCTACCGGTTACGGGTCGAGGTCACCGACCTTGCCACTCGGCAGAAAACAGCGCGCGACACCGAATTCCGCATGTACTGAGGGACCAATACGCGCCGAGCTGTTGCATTGCAGCTCCGATTGAGTTGTCTTTCCCGACCGTCATGACCGTATTGCCCGACTCCGTGGACGCGGTCTCCCGCAAGGGAAGCCGTACGTCCGACTACGACTACGAGCTCCCCGAGGAGCGCATCGCGCAGCGTCCCGTCGAGCCGCGTGATGCGAGCCGCCTGCTCGTGGTCGACCGCGATCGTGACACCATCGCGCATCGCACCTTTCGCGACTTGGCGGAACTCATTCCCGCGGGCGACGCCATCGTGGTCAACACCACGAAGGTGTTCCGGGCTCGGCTCCTTGGACACCGCGAGAGCGGCGGGCCTGCAGAGATTCTGCTGCTGCGGCCGGCGGGGGAGGGGTGCTACGAAGCGATGATTCATCCCGGCGGCAAGTTGCGTCCGGGTCGCATCGTGACCATCGCCCCGGACTTCCGCGTGGAGATCGTCGACACCACGCCGCGGCGCACGCGTATCGTGCGCCTGCTCACCAGCGGTGATCCCGATGCGATGATCGAGCAGCACGGACACGTGCCGCTTCCGCCGTACATCGAGCGCGCGGACGAATTGGGGGATGCGGCGCGGTATCAGACGGTGTACGCCGAGACCAAGGGCTCGGTCGCGGCACCCACGGCGGGGCTGCACTTCACCCCGGATCTGCTCGCGACCCTGCGCGCGCGTGGCGTCGAGACTGCGAGCGTGGTGCTGCACGTGGGCGCCGGCACGTTCCGACCCGTCAGCGACGAAGATCCGTCCCAGCACGTGATGCATGAGGAGTGGTGTGAAGTGTCGGGCGACACGGCCGCGCACCTCAACGCCGTGCGCGCGCGGGGCAACCGTGTCTGGGCCATCGGCACGACCAGTGTGCGCACGCTCGAAACGGCCGCCGATCCGCACGGGACCATTCGGCCGTTTCAGGGAGACACGAGCATTTTCCTGCGTCCGCCCGCCGCGCTGCGTGGCGTCGATCGCCTCGTCACGAACTTCCACCTGCCGAAGTCCACGCTCATCATGCTCGTCGCCGCCTTTGCGGGGTACGACCGCACGATGCAGGCGTACCGGACGGCCGTGGCCGAGAACTACCGGTTCTATTCGTACGGCGACGCGATGTGCATCCTGTGACGGTGGTGCTTCGTTCCGTCGATCGCTGGTGAGTTCCGAGTGGTGAGTTCAAGTCTCGAGTTCTGGGTTGTTCCACTCGCAACTCCGAACTTCAACTCAGAACCCGAAACTCACGTGAGAGCCAGTAGATTCCCCACGTGACTTTCTCCTTCGAACTCACCGCCACCGACGGCCTCGCCCGCGCCGGCGAGTTCACGACGCCGCATGGCGTGATGAACACACCGCAGTTCATGCCCGTGGGCACGCTGGCGTCGGTCAAGTCGCTCGATCCTGAAGATCTGCAGCGCCTGGGCGCCACCATGATCCTGGCCAACGCGTATCACCTGCGCCTGCGCCCCGGCGACGAGATGATCCGCACCATGGGCGGCCTGCATCGCTTCATGCACTGGGACGGCCCGATCCTCACCGATTCCGGTGGCTTTCAGGTGTTCTCGCTGGAAGGGCTGCGCACGATCAACGAACAGGGGGTGGAGTTCCGCAGCCACCTGGATGGGTCGCTGCAGCAGTTCACCCCCGAATCCGTCATGCGCATCGAGCGCAATCTGGGGGCCGACGTGATCATGCAATTCGATCACGTGGTGCCGGGACAGACCGAGGCCGGGCTGGCGCGGGTGGCCATGGAGCGCAGCATCCGGTGGCTGGAGCGGTGCCGGGTGGAGTTCGAGCGGCTGCTGCGGGAGGACCCCGACGCCCCAACCCCGGTGCAGGCGCTGTTCCCGATCGTGCAGGGGGGCATTCACGCCGACCTGCGGCGGGAATCGGCCACGGCCATCCGGAACGCGGCCGACTGGGTCGGCCTGGGTATCGGCGGGCTTTCCGTGGGCGAAGCCAAGCCCGACATGTACGCCATGCTCGACGTCGTCAACGAGGCGCTGCCGACCGATCGGCCGCGCTACCTCATGGGGGTCGGGTTCCCCGAGGACCTCGTGGAAGGGGTGGCCCGTGGGGTGGACCTGTTCGACTGCGTGGCGCCCACGCGCATGGGACGGACCGGCGCCTTCTTCACGACCACGGGCCGCCGGAGCATCAAAAACGCCGCCTGGCGCCTCGACCCCGGTCCGCTGGACGACGCCTGCGCCTGTGCCGCCTGCAGCCGCTTCTCCAAGGCCTACATCCGGCATCTTTTCGTGTCGGAAGAGATCCTCGGACTCCGCCTCTTGAGCCTCCACAATGTACATTTCCTTGTTGCGCTGATGCGCGACGCACGCGCCGCTGTTCAGGCCGGCACGTTCCAGGGCTGGAGCCGTGACTGGCTCGCCCGCTATCACTCTCGATCGACGCCTTCATGAGCTTCTCCGTCATCGCCGGCCTCGCCGCCATTCAGGTGGCCAGCAATCAGATCGCCTCCATGGTGTTCATGTACGGCGCCATCTTCGCGATCTTCTACTTCGTCCTCATCCGCCCGCAACAGAAGCAGCGGAAATCGCACGACGCACTCGTGCGGTCGCTCAAGAAGGGCGACGAGATCGTCACCGCCGGCGGTTTGGTGGGCGAAGTCCTGCACATCAACACGATGGGGAAGGACGGCGCCGCCGGGATGGACGACCGCATCACGATCAAGACCGGCGAGTCGAAGGTGATCGTCGAGCGCGGTCGGATCACGCGCGTCGGTTCCGCCTCCCCGGCGGCCTGAGGTCGCCGTGGCGCTGCTCGATATCCACGTCCTCGGCTCTCCGATCCTGCGGCAGGACACCGAGAAGGTCGGACAGGTCACCCCGGAACTGCGTCGCCTCGTGGACGACATGTTCGACACGATGGACAAGGCCAAAGGCGTCGGTCTAGCGGCACCGCAGGTCGGTCGCCGTGAGCGGGTGGCCGTGGTCGAGGTCGACGAGCAGCGCCTCGTGGTGATCAATCCCGAGATCATCCTCAAGGAAGGGTCCGTGCGCGGCGAGGAAGGCTGCCTCTCGATCCCCGAGGTGTATGCCAACGTCGACCGCTTCGCACGGGTCGTGGTGCGCGCCCAGGATATCGACGGTGCGTGGTATGAGGTGGAGGGCACCGACCTGCTGGGGCGGTGCCTGCAGCACGAAATCGACCATCTGCACGGCCGTCTGTTCACCGACCGCCTCAGCCTGCTCAAGCGTCGCGCCGCGATGCGTGAGTGGGAGTACGAGAAGGCCAATTACC
>JARIEX010000147.1 GCA_031127095.1 Gemmatimonadota bacterium | reverse complement strand
TCGTGCTGCGCTCTGGAGATGCCGTGACGACCCCGCTGCAACTGAAACGTGGTGCCGACCTGCTGAACGACCCTGCCCTGAACAAGGGGACGGCTTTCACCGATGCCGAGCGCGATGCGTTCGGGCTGCGCGGCCTGTTGCCGCCGCGGGTGATGTCGCAGGCTGAGCAGCTGGCGCGCATCCTGCCGGGCGTGCGCTCGAAGCCGTCGCCGCTGGAGCAGTACGCGTATCTCGTGTCGCTGCACGACCGCAACGTGACGCTGTTCTACCGGCTGGTGATGGATCACCTCGAAGAGCTGATGCCGGTGCTGTACACGCCCACGGTGGGGCAGGCGTGTGAGGAGTTCGGGCGGATCTTCCGCCGCAGCCGCGGCCTGTATATCACCGCCGCCGACCGCGGGCGGGTGGCCGAGGTGCTCGCCAACTGGCCGCAGGACGATATCCGTATGATCGTGGTGACCGACGGCGAGCGCATCCTTGGCCTCGGTGACCTGGGCGCCAACGGCATGGGCATCCCGATCGGCAAGCTCACGCTGTACACCGCGTGCGCCGGCGTGGCGCCCAACCAGTGCTTGCCAATCACGATCGACGTGGGCACCAACAACACCGCGCTGCGCGAGAGCCACGCCTACATGGGGCTGCGTCAGCCGCGGTTGCGGGGGCCGGAGTACGACGCCCTGCTCACCGAGTTCGTGGAAGCGGTGCAGGCGCGCTTCCCGCTGGCGTGTCTGCAGTTTGAAGACTTCGGCAATCACAACGCGTTCACGCTGCTGGAGCAGTGGCACGACCGCATCTGCACCTTCAACGACGACATTCAGGGCACGGCCTCGGTGGCGTTGGCGGGGCTGTTCTCCGCATCACGTATCAGCGGTGTGCCGTTGCGGGACATGCGGCTGCTGTTCCTCGGGGCCGGCGAGGCCGGCATCGGCATCGGCGACCTCGTGGTGGAGGCGCTCTGCTCCGAGGGGATGTCGGTGGAAGAGGCGCGGCGTCACTGCTGGTTCGTGGATTCGCAGGGGCTCGTGGTGCAGTCGCGGACGGATCTGGCCGAGCACAAGAAGCGCTTCGCGCACGATCATGCGCCCGGGCGTTCGCTGCTGGAGGCGGTGGAGACGCTGAAGCCGCACGCGATCATCGGGGTGTCGGGGACGCCCAGCACGTTCACCCCCGAGGTGCTGGCGGCGATGGCGCGTGAGCATGCGCGTCCGATCGTGCTGGCGCTCAGCAATCCCACGTCGAAGGCCGAGTGCACGGCGCAGCAGGCGTACGCCGGCACCGAGGGGCGGGCGATTTTTGCGAGCGGCAGTCCGTTCGCACCGGTGACCTACCGCGGCAAGACGCACGTGCCGGGGCAGGGGAACAACGCGTACATCTTCCCCGGCGTCGGACTCGGCGTCACCGTGAGTGCGTCCTCGCGCGTGACCGAGGAGATGTTCGCCTCGGCGGCACGCACGCTGGCGCTGTTGGTCACCGAGGACGATCTGGCCATGGGACGCATTTATCCCAGCCTGTCGCGCATTCGTGAAGTGTCACGCGCCATCGCGATCGAGGTGGCCACGCTGGCGTTCGATCGCGGACTGGCGCGCGTAGAGCGCCCGGATGACATCGCGGCAGCGGTGACGGCGGCGATGTACGAGCCGCACTACGTGTCGCTCGCCTAATCTCCGATGGACCGCCGCGCCTTTGTCGCCGCCCTCGGCGGGCTCCCGGCGGCGGGTCCGTTGGCGTTCGCCGAGGCGACCGAGCGGGTGCGCGCGGCGAATGCGTTGGTCGTGGGCCGCGCCGCGCTCGACGTGGCCGACGATGAGAGCTATTGGCTGCGGGTGCGGCAGGCGTACACGATCGACGCCAATCATGTGAACCTGAATTCCGGGAGCGTCAGCCCGGCGCCGCGCGTGGTGTCGGAGGCCATGCAGCGCTACTGGACGCTCACGAACATGAGCCCGTCGTACTACGTGGACGAGCTGTTGTACCCGCAGGTCGAGGGCGTGCGCCGTCGGCTGGCGGGGATGTTCGGTTGTAGCCCCGAGGAGCTGGCGCTGACGCGCAACACCAGCGAATCGCTGCAGATCGTGCAGATGGGACTGCGGCTGTCCGCGGGCGACGAGATCGTGAGCACCACGCAGGACTATCCGCGCATGCTCACCGCCTGGCGGCAGCGCGAACGGCGTGACGGCGTGGTGCTGCGGCTGGTGCGGTTCCCCGTGCCACCGCCGTCGATGGACGCGTTGTACGACGCCATCTTCGCCGCCGTGACTCCGCGCACGAAGGTGATTCACGTGTGTCACATGACCTACACCACCGGCCAGATTTTTCCGGTGCAGCGGATCTGCGCCGAGGCGCGCCGGCGGGGGATCATCAGCATTGTTGATGGTGGACACACCTTCGCACACTTCCCCTTCACCCGCGACGATCTCGACTGCGACGTGTACGGCTCGTCGTTGCACAAATGGCTGTGCGCGCCGGTGGGGAACGGGTTGCTGTACGTGCGGCAGGGGCTCATTGCGCAGATCTGGCCATTGCTGGCGGCGGAGGCCGTGCGCGATGACAACATCCGCAAGTTCGAGGAGATCGGCACCTATCCCGTGAGCCTGCGCACGGCGGTGAGCGACGCGATCACCTTTCACGAGGAGATCGGCGGTGACCGCAAGGCGGCGCGGCTGCGCCTGCTGCGCGAGCGATGGATGCGCGGTGTGGCGTCCGTGCCCGGTGTGCGGCTGCTGACCAGCAGCGACCCGGCGCAGTCGTGTGCGCTGGGGGCGATGTCACTGGCGGGTGTCGGTGCGCAGCAGCTCACCGACACGCTGCAGCGGCGCTGGGGCATTCACGTGCGCCCGCGTTTCGTGGCTGGCGAGTTCGAGTGCATCCGGGTGACGCCCAACGTGTTTACAGCGCTCGACGAGATCGATCTGTTCGTCGAGGCCGTGCGCACGCTCGCCGCCGGGCGGTAACCGGCGCGCCGTTACCGCTCACGTTCGCTGCGCGGTTACCGCGCGAGCCGCACCATGTGGTCGAAGTCGCCGTCGGTGGATTCGCCGAGTGCGCGCTGCGCGATGTAGCGTCCGATCACCGGCCCGTGCTTGAAGCCGTGCCCGGAGCCACCGCCGGCGATCATCACGTTGGCCATCTCGGGATGGCGGTCGATGATGAAGTGCTCGTCGGCGGTGTTCTCGAGCTGACACACCCGTGATTCGGTGATCGGCTGTCCCGCGAGCGAGGGGAAGCGCTGCGCGAGATACGCGCGGGCGCGGCGCACTTCGGTGGCGCTGATGATGCGCTCGTCGACATCGGGGTCGAAGCTGTTGGTGCCCGTGGTGGGGCACACCTTGAAGCCGCGGCCGTCGATGCTGGCGAAGCCGTAATAGCGCTCTTCCGAGTAGTTGGGGAAGTTCGGGAAGGCGAGCCGCTGATCGCCGGCCGGGAGCCCGAAGTACAGCACGTCGCGCCCCGGCACCTGAATGCGCGGCGCGAGCAAGGCGGGGAAGAGCTTGGGCAGCCACGGTCCGCAGGCGAACACGAAGGTGTCGGCGGCCAGACGCGAGCCGTCGTCGAGGCGCACATCCACGAGGCGCCCGCCGTCGGTGGTGCCCGGCTGCGCGCGGGTGATGCGCAGCGTCCCGCCCTTGCGCTGGAACGCCTGCGATACGGCCAGCATGGCCTGCTTGGCGCGGATCACCAGCGCCCCAGGCTCGAGCAGCCCGACGCCCATCCCCTCGGGATTCATCTGGGGGTAGCGCCGCCGCAGGTCGTCGGCGGTCATTGCCTCGAAGGGCACCGCGAGCGTGGTGAGCGTGGCCTGCGTGGCGCGCAGCGACGGCGTCCAGTCGGGGGCGAGTTGCAGCCGTCCGGTGGGGTTGAGGAGTGCCACGCCGAACTCGCGCTCCCGTTCGTGCCACGCCACCATGGCCCGCTGCGCGGAGCGCGCGTACAGCAGGCGATCGCCGTAGCCGCAGCGGATCTGCCGCGTTTCGTCGCCCGAGGTGGCGCGCGAGTTGCCGGGGCCGTAGGCGTCGAGGAGCGTGACGTCGTGGCCCATCTCGCGCAGGTGCAGCGCCGTCCAGCCCCCGAAGGCGCCGGCGCCGATCACGACGACCGAGGCGCGTGGCGTGGTGTGCACGGCCGCGCTGGACGCCGGGGTGTCAGATGCGGGGGTGTCGGACGCCGGGAGACCGACGGCATCGGCGACCGTTGGCGCGAGGCGATGCATGGCGGCGAGCCCGAGGGGCGCGCTGGCGGCCTGCAGGAACGTGCGGCGAAGCATGGCGGGCGGCGAAGGGAGGGCGGAACGGTGGCCGGCAGCGGCATCGGCGCACGACGGGGAGAATGTACGGCGCCGCGGGGGGAACGCGAGCAGCTGTCGTGCGGCGAAGTCGAAGGGCGACGATGCATTGCGAGACGGCGCGCGGAGGCGCAACGTCTGCGGTGGGTCAATCACGGCTGGTGCCGTGGGTCCTGTCCCGCCTTCCCTTGACGAGAGCCTGCCGATGCTGCCGACCCCGTGGTTGCTGACCCCGTGGTGCCACCGCCCCAACCGCGTGTTCCGTGCGGTCGGCGCCGCTCTCCTGCTGGTGGGTGCCGTGGGGTGCGTGCGTGCGGGTCCGTCCGCGGGCGGGCGCGCCGTGGTGAATCCGCCGGGGATCGCGCCGCTGGTGCCCGCGTATTCGGTAGCGATCCGGAGCGGCACGCAGGTGTACGTGTCGGGGATGACGGGGATCGCGCCGGGGACGCAGGACATCGTGGCGGGGGGCGTGGCCGCGCAGACGCGGCAGACGCTGGAGAACATCCGCACGGCCGTGCAGGCGGCGGGCGCCACGATGGGCGACGTGAACGAGTGCACGGTGTTCCTCGTGGACATGGCGGACTACGCCGCGATGAACACCGTGTACGTCGAATTCTTTCGGGTGAATCCGCCGGCCCGCGCCACGCTGGCGGTGTCGGCGCTGCCGCGACCGGCGGCCCGCGTGGAGATCAAGTGCAGCGCCGATCTCCGGCGGCGATAGGAGAGCCTACCGCCGCCGGCGATCGGTGGTGCGCTTCAGCGCGTGAGCGGTAGCACCGCCGACACACTGAAGCCCGTGCGATACGCACTCTGGGCAAAATCTTCGAACACCCGGAACCCGATCCACGGTCGCGGATAGGCCGAGGCACCAATACGAAGTGCGAGGCCGCTCTCCGTGTCCGACGGCCCCTGCGCCAGCCGCGACGAGCGACGCTCAGCGCGCGCCACCCCGAACACGGTGACCGGCAGCTTCGGCACGAAGCTGAGCGGCACACCGGCCGCCGCGAGCAGCGATTGCGCAGACGTGGAGGTGTTGCCGATGTCCTCCGAGGCGACACCGGCACCGGCGCACACCGCCGCCGTCTTGAACGAGCGGCGGACGCCCACCGTGGCGCCGACGCCGTTCACGGAGAACGCCGACGTGCGCGCCGCCTGATCGGCACCGGTTTCCACCAGTGCAAACAGGCTCCGCGCCTGCACGCCAGCGGACAGCGTGGACGGACCGCTGATGCCGTCACGGGCGAATCCGGCGGTTACTTCCGCGGTCGGCACCGCCCGGGGGCGGTGCAGTCCGAGGCAGTCCTGCGCGGGCAGCAGTGCCGGCGCGAGGACCCCCAACAGGCCGGGCACGAGTGCCCGGCGGAGGATGGCAGAGAACATGGAGTCCTGGCGGATGATGGTCATGGAAATGGTGGTCGTGATCACGGGCGCACCACCAGGCGGATGAGCACGGTGTTGGCGCTGACGCTGCTGGTGAAGGAGCGCGTGGGCGCCGTCACGGTGTTCGCCACGATCTCGAGGAACGACAGCGACGAGGTGCCGCCGGTGTTGTTCGTGCCGAGCGTGGTCAGGGACGTGTTCGGGGTGATCGTTGCGGTCGCACCCGTGCCGCTGTTGGCGAACACGTGGTACAGCACCGTGTTGTCGGCCGTCGCGGTGAAGGGCGACGCGATCGACAGCGCGGCGCCCGTGCTGTTGTTGGCCACGGAGACATCCGCCGCGCTGGGGAGTGCGACACCGGAGCTCTGCAGCGTGACCATATCCACCGACCACTTGTGGTTGGTACCGGCGGTGAAGGTGACGACGCGGTTCAGCCCCGCCGCATAGCGCCGCGCGTAGAGGATCAGCAGCATCGGCTTGTTACCGCCGCTGCCGGTGGTCTGGAGTGTGCTCGCAATCTTCACCCACGTGCCGTCCGCGCCACCGCTTGCCGGTGCCGACAGATCGTCCGTGCCGTCGAGCGCCAGCGTGACGATTTCGAGATCGCCCGCCGTCGCGTTCGAGCACAGGTTCACCGTGGTCGAGCTGGCGGCACTCTGCCCCGCCGGCTGGCTGGTGGTGCACACCACGCGGCTCAACACACCACCCGCGGACTCATACGTGACCGTGGCGGTGTTGGTGGTCTGCGTGCCGTTCAGCGTGGCGGCAAAGGTGCCGCTGCCGGCCGCCGCCGGCGACTGCACCTGCTGTGTGTACACGCCGCCGCCGGCGTTGGTGAGCGACCCGAGCAGCGTGCCCGTGCCGGCCGACTTCACCAGCACCACCGTGCCGGGGCTCGCGACCGACGCGGTGGCGTTGCCGTAGGCGTCCTTGAGCGTGATCGACAGTGTCGATTCCGAGGTGCCGTTCGCCACAATGGACGTGGGCGCCGCGGTGATGTCGGTGACCACCGGGCTCGCGTTATCGGCACTCACCGTGACGGTGAGTCGATCGGTGCTGGTGGCCGACACGCTGCCGTCGGTGGTCGCGATGACGGCCGTCTCCGCGGTGTAGAGCGTCATGGCCACGAGGGTGGCCTCGCCGCTCGCGAACGTCACCGATGTTCCGGTGCCGAAGGCGGTGCTGCCGATCGTCGGCGCGTTGCTGTTGGCCGAGACGCTCGCCCCACTGAACGTGAGCGTCTTCGCCCCGGTGTAGCTGGTGGCGATGTTGCCGTTCGCATCGAGCGCACGGATCGTGATGTTCTGCGACGCACCCGCGACCTGCGTGGCCGCGCCCAGAATCACGAAGCGCGCCGCCGCGCCAGCGGTCACCGTGACCGTGGCCGGGCTGTTGCCGATGTCCGTACCACCGATGGTGGCCGAGATCGTCTTCGCCCCCGCCAGGATCGGCGCGGTGTACGTGGCAGTGCAGACACCCAACGTGCAGTTGAACGCCCCCAGCGAGCCGCCGCTGGTGGACGCGGAGAAGGCCGACGACGTGGCGTTGGTGATCACGTTGCCGTAGGCATCGCGCACCGTCACCGTGGCCGTGGCCGTCCCGCCGGCCGCGACCGAGGTCGGCGACACCGCCAGGGTGCTCTGCGCCGCGGAGGCGGCAACCGCCGCCACGGTGACATCGAGCCGGTCGGCACCGGTGGCCGAGACGCTGCCGTCCGTGGCCGCGATCACCGCCGTTTCCGCCTTGAACAGCACCAGCGCCACACCCGTGGCTTCACCCGCGGTGAAGGTCACCGAGGTGGTGGTCCCGAAGGCCGTCGCGCTGGCCGTCGGGTCGTTGCCCGCCGGCGAAGCGCTTGCCCCGCTGAAGGTGAGGTTCTTCGCCCCGGTGTAACCGGTCGCGACGTTGCCGTTCGCATCGAGCGCACGGATGGTGATGTTCTGCGAAGCGCCCGCGTTCTGCGTAGCCGCACCGAAGATCACGAAGCGCGCCGCCGCGCCGGCGGTCACTGTGACCGTGGCCGGGCTGTTGCCGATGTCCGTACCACCGATGGTGGCCGAGATCGTCTTCGCCCCCGCCAGGATCGGCGCGGTGTACGTGGCGGTGCAGACACCCAACGTGCAGTTGAACGCCCCCAGCGAGCCGCCGCTGGTGGACGCGGAGAAGGCCGACGACGTGGCGTTGGTGATCACGTTGCCGTAGGCATCTTTGACCGTCACCGTGGCCGTGGCCGTCCCGCCGGCCGCGACCGTGGTCGGCGACACCGCCAGGGTGCTCTGCGCCGCGGAGGCGGCAACCGCCGCCACGGTGACATCGAGCCGGTCGGCACCG
>JARIEX010000146.1 GCA_031127095.1 Gemmatimonadota bacterium | reverse complement strand
AACCGGCGGAGTGCGACATCAAGTGGCGGATGGTAATGCGCGGCGCATCGCTGGTCGCGTAGCGCATGGCTTTCATTTCCGGCACATAGCGCTCGGCCGGATCATCGAGCGACAGCTTGCCGGCGTCGCGCAGCTGCAGAATCGAGAGCGCCGTGAAGCTCTTCGTCATCGACGCGATACGGAATACTGAGCTGGTATCCACGGCCGCCTTGCTCGGCACTTCGCGTAATCCCAGCGCCGCCACATGCAGCAACTTGCCGTCCACGATCACGCCGTAGGCGATGCCCGGGACGCGCGCGTTCGTGGCAAAGGCGCGCATCACGCTGTCGACCTGCGGGAGCGCGGCGCGCAGCTTGGTCACCCGGTCGGGATCGGCAAAACGCGCCGGCGGGGCGATGCTGGACTGCGCGGCGACGGCGTTCACCGCGGTCGTGGCGAGCAGGGCGATCACGGCAGCACGCACGGCGAAGGATGACGAAGGGCGGCGCATCAGGATCCCGGCTGCAGGTTGAGTATGGCGGCGGTACGTGGGAGTCTAGCGCGCGGAGCCAAGCGGGGTAATGCATCCCGGGGCCGGCCGTGCGTTGCCTCGGTATCACCGGCGGGAAAACGATGACGCACGGCGCGCCGCGCACGGTCATGATGGGTCGTGACCCCTTGCCATCTTCCCCCGCTGCTCGGCACACTATGGCCATGCCCGCGCTCATGCCCCGCATCTGGACTGCCGCCGACGTGCAGGCGCTGCCGGACGATACGTCCCATCGGTACGAGTGCGTGGACGGGGAGCTGCTGGTGAGCCCCTCGCCGCGCACCCTGCACCAGTCGGCGTTAACCGAGCTGGCGCTGATGCTGGGTCCACTCGTGCGTTCGGCTGGGGTCGGCGCCATCGTATGCGCGCCCTCCGACTGGGTGCTCGACCCACGCACGCTTGTGCAGCCCGACCTCCACGTGGTGCCGCTGGTCGACGGTCGTCGCCCGCGCACCGACGAGGAACGCGGCCACCCGCTGCTCTTCGTCGAGGTCCTGTCGCCCAGCACCGCGCGTTTCGATCGCGTCGTGAAGCGTGGCCGCTATCAGCGGGCGAATATCGAGTACTGGATCGTGGACCTCGACTCGCGCCTGATCGAGCGATGGCTGCCGGGTGACGAGCGCCCGAGCATCCATGCTGAGCGTGTGGAGTGGCAACCCACGGGTTTCGACGCGTCGTTCGTGATTGAGCTCGAGCCGTTCTTCGCCGAGGTACTGGGCCCCGCGTGAGCTGCGCCGACCGTACGTAATCGGAGCACCGCGCGCACGATCGTGATGACACAGCTTCGGCTTGCGAACGCCATCATCAGGTCGTGACCCCTTGCCCTCTACCCCCGCTGCTCGGCACACTATGGCCATGCCCGCGCTCATGCCCCGCATCTGGACTGCCGCCGACGTGCAGGCGCTGCCGGACGATCCGTCCAATCGGTACGAGTGCGTGGACGGGGAGCTGCTGGTGAGTCCGACGCCGCGTCTGGTTCACCAGTCGGCGCTGACGGCGCTCTGGAGCATACTCGAGCAGCTCGTACGTTCCGGCGGACTCGGCGCCACGTTCGTCGCGCCGTCGGAGTGGGTTCTGGATCGCAAGACCTTGGTGCAGCCCGACCTCTACGTGGTGCCTCTCGTCGACGGTCGTCGCCCGCGCACCGACGAGGAACGCGGCCACCCGCTGCTCTTCGTCAGAGATCCTGTCGCCCAGCACCGCGCGTTTCGATCGCGTCGTGAAGCGCGGCCGCTATCAGCGGGCCGGCATCGAATACTGGATCGTGGACCTCGACTCGCGCCTGATCGAGCGATGGCTGCCGGGTGACGAGCGCCCGAGCATTTGTGCTGAGCGTGTGGAGTGGCAACCCGCGGGTTTCGACGCGTCGTTCGTGATTGAGCTCGAGCCGTTCTTCGCCGAGGTGCTGGGCCCCGCCTGACGCCTACTTGCCCTGCGTCTTCTCCCAGAGCGCCGGGTACTGCTTCTTCAGCGCGTCGATCTTCGGGAGATCGTTGTACACGATGTACGGCTGATCGGTGTGGCTGTACAGGTAGTTCTGATGGTACGGCTCGGCGTCGTAGAACTTGGTCAGGGTCGTGACCTGGGTGACGATCGGGCGGGGGTACACCTTCGCTTGCGTGAGTTGCGCGATCACCGTGGTCGCGCTCTGCTGCTGCGCGGCGTTGGCGAAGAAGATCGCCGAACGGTACTGCGTGCCGACATCGGGGCCCTGCCGGTTGAGCTCCGTGGGGTTGTGGGCCACGGTGAAGAACACGGCCAGCAGCGTCTCGTACGACACGACGGCCGGGTCGAAGGTGACCTTCACCGCTTCGGCGTGTCCCGTGCGTCCGTTGCTGACGGTTTCGTAGTCGGGATTCACCACGGTGCCGCCGATGTAGCCGGAGACCACCGACTTCACGCCCTTCACATGCTCGAACACGGCTTCGACGCCCCAGAAGCAGCCACCGGCGAAGACGGCCGTTTGCAGGGTGGCAGCCCGCGCCGTGGAGGCGAACGACAGCGTAGCGAACAGGACGGTAGCAACGAGCGCGCGCATCATCAGACGTCTCCCAGAAGAGAAAACCCGTACCGACCCCGGCCACAGGATGCAGAACATAGCCGGAATCGGTGCGGGAAGTTCCCTGTGGGGTGGTTAACCGCTACCGGCGCCGCCCGCCGCCGCCCCCGCGCGGGCCGCCGCCCACGATGATCGGCACGCCCACGAAGCCGGTGTAGAACGGACGATACCTGAAGCCGCCGTAGAGGCCGCCGTAGAGGCCGCCGTAGCCGTACCCGGCGCCGTACAGGAACGGGTCGACGTACGGGTAGCCGCGCGCGGCCGCGCCGCGGTCGTTCGTCGTGGAGGACGCGACCTCGAGCGGGGCCACGAGCACCGACGCGTTCCCCTGCACGTCCTTGCAGGCGCGTTTTTCCTTCATCGCTTTCGCCACCAGCTTGCCGCCGATCCACAATTCGAGCGGTTCCTTGGCCGACGACTCCAGTTCCACCTGCTCGCGCGCCTCAAGGGTGAGTGGCGTGTGTTCCGTGCCCTTTTCGACGGCGTATTCGAGTGCCACCGGTTTCGTGCCGTCGTTGCGGATCACGAAGCGGTCGTCGCACAGCTGGCCGAAGGTCACGTGTACGGCGTCATCGATGGCCATGCGCGACCGCACGGCGATCTGTGCCGGCAGTGGTGCGGCCGGTAGGAGGAGGCCAAGGGCGAGCGCGATCCGCGCCGTCCCGCGTGAGGAGTGGGGCGTCATGAGGTCTCTCTATGTGAAGTGACGAGGGGTCCCATGGCGCGGAGCACAGTCGCGCGACGGGGGCTCGCTGTGTAGAACACGCGCGACCGCGCGCTACCCTATCACGTCGCGATGACGCGCCCTCGCCATCGCCGTCGCGCCTCCGTGCGCGTGCTTACGTGGCGCGACGGTGCGCCGTGCGATCGACGTCGTCCTGGCGGCGCTGCGCCTCGTGCCAGTCCACCGCCGGCGCCACTTCGCGGTCGGTGAGCGCCAGACTCGCGCGCGCCCGCTCGATCACGGGCGCGCCCAGATCGGCGGGGAGTGCTTCGCCGAACGCCAGCTCGGCGCGACGGCAGAGCCGTTCCTCGCGCGGCAATTCGCCGGCTGCGCGATACACGCCCATCGCATGCACGCGCGCATGCACGCCCTCGTGCACGATGGACGAGGCCACCGGCGCGGCGCTGATGTCACGCCGCGCGAGAAAGGTGAGTTCGGTGATGATGGTGCTGTCGCCGGGCACGAAGGCGCCGCGGCAGGCGAGCCGTTCCACGCGGATGGCGCGCACGTCGCGACGCAGATGCGCGAGCCGCCACGGCTGATGCGTCGCGATCAGAGCAAGCGCCTCCTCGAGGCGTGCCAGCACCTGCGGCGTCTCGATGTCGGCGCGGGTGTTGCGCACCTCCACGGGTACGCCGTGCAGCGTGACGCGCACGACGCCATCGCCCGCCGCCGACGCGGATGGCGACGCGGCGGTGCGCGCGGTCAGGGCGGCGGTGACGCGCGCTACGAGCCGGGTCAGGAAAGCAGACATGGGAGAAACATGGCGTGAACCGACCCCCGATGATGTGCTGCTACGGTGTTGCCGCCGACCGACCACGCTGGCGCAGACGGGTCCGCGAGGCAATCGTTCGGGTTCATGACCACGCCGCACGATCACTCCGCCAATCCGCTGCACGGGATCACCCTCGAGCGCATCCTCACCGAACTCGTGGAAGAGGTGGGATGGGAGCGGATGAGCCGTCGCGTCCGGATTGCCTGCTTCACCAGCGACCCGAGTATTTCGTCGAGCCTCAAGTTCCTGCGTCGTACCCCGTGGGCCCGCGAAAAGGTCGAAGCGATGTATCTATCACACAAACGACGACGCGGTGCGTGATCTCTGCCCCAGCCGTTGGGGCGTCTACGCCTCGCGGTGGTAGGCCTCGAGGCGCCGGATCTCTTCGCTGGCGCCGAAGGCGAATCCGATACGCTGGTGCAGGGCCGTGGGGGACACGTCCATCGCCCGCCCGTGGCCGTCGGTAGCCAGCCCGCCCGCCTGTTCGATCACGAACGCGATGGGGTTGGTTTCGTAGAGCAGGCGGAGACGGCCGTGGCGCGTGGCCGGCTTACTGTCTCGTGGGTACAGGAACACCCCGCCTCGCATGAGAATGCGGTGTGCTTCGGCCACCAGCGAGGCGATCCAGCGCATGTTGAAATCCACACCGCGCGGGCCGCTCGCGCCGGCCACGCACTCCGACACGTAGCGCTGCACCGGCGGCTCCCAGAAGCGCGCATTCGACGCATTGATCGCGAATTCGCGTGTGGCGGGTGGAATGCGCAGGTCGCGGTGGCTGAGCACCCATTCCCCGAGCACGGGGTCGAGGGTGAAGGCATGTGTGCCACGGCCGAGCGTGAGCACCAGCATGGTGCTGGGGCCGTAGAGCGCGTAGCCGGCGCACACCTGCGCGGTGCCGGGCTGCAGAAAGTCGTCCGGTTCGGCATCCACGCCGGGCGACGGCGCGCGCAGCACGGAGAAGATGCTGCCGACGCTCATGTTGACGTCGATGTTCGACGAGCCATCGAGCGGATCGAACAGCAGCAGGTACCGGCCGCGCGGGTGCTGCGGCGGCAGCCGGTACGGCGCCTCCAGCTCCTCCGAGGCCAGGCCGGCCACATGACCGCCCCATTCGGTGGCGCGCACGAAAAGCTCGTGACTGGCGATGTCGAGCGGCTGCTGCTCTTCGCCGTGCACGTTGTACCGGCCGGTGCCGCCCGTGCCCGCGGGGAGGGCCCCGGCGGCCACGCGGCGTGCGATGGCCTTGCAGGCGAGCGCCACGTCGGTGATCAGCGCGTCGATGTCCGCCGTGTCATCCGGTGCGTCCCGGCGGGCGGTGTTGATGAACTGCGCGAGCGTGTGGCGTCCACCAGTCGGCATCGGGGGGCGTTTCGGTTAAACTTCAAGGTCTGGCTCGTTCCCTGCACGATATCACCGACTCGCGCCCCGCGGCGACCCGCCCGATGCTTCTCGCGCTGCTGCTCACCCTCACGCTTCCCGCCACCGGCCGGTCAGCCGCCCCCTCCGACACGGTGTCGTGCGTCGCGGCGGCGCGCTTTCTCCGTACGGACCGGCAGATGATCGCCGAGGTGGAACGCGATACGATCGACGACTGGCGCACGCAGCGGCGCGTGGCGGGGTGTCGCATTACGGCCGCCGGCGGCACGGCGATCGGTGTGAACCGGGAAGCGGTGCTGCTGTACGAGCGGGTGCGGGCGGTGGGGTGGGTGCGCACGCCCGACCCGCGCGATTCGCCGAACGAGGGGTCGTTGCGCTTCCGCTGGGAGCAGGCGGACTGCCTGTTCAACATCAACGCTGAGGCGTTGCTGGGGACGGATGCCGAGTCGCGGGTGAACGAACGCCTGCGCCTCCCCGAGGGGCAGACGCGCTATCAGGTCTTCGTGATGTGCCTGCCGGCGATGCCCGCCGCGCCGCGGTAACCGCCGGCCACCCTCGCCGCCGCGCGTTCTCTGTCGCGCGTTAGCCGTCGTCGGGCCAGTGCACGGCGCCGGAGTGGGTCACGGCCCCCGCGCTGGCCGGTCCCACGAGCTTTGTGTACTTCTCGAGCACGCCGCCCAGCCGCGGCATGGGGGCCGCCGGCAACGCGGCCCGTCGTGCCGCCAGCTCGACGTCGCTCAGCTCCACCGTGATCGTGCGGGCCTGCGGCCGCGCGTCGATTGCGATGATGTCGCCGTCGCGCAGCAGGGCGATCGGGCCGCCATCGGCCGCTTCCGGCCCCGCGTGGCCGATGCACAGGCCGCGCGTGGCACCGCTGAAGCGGCCGTCGGTGAGCAGTGCCACCTCGGCGCCCACTCCCTGCCCGTACAGCAGCGCGGTGATGCCGAGCATCTCACGCATGCCGGGGCCGCCGCGCGGCCCTTCGTTGCGGATCACGAGCACGTCGCCGCGGGCGTACTGTCGGTCGCGCACCGCCGCCTGCGCCTGCTCTTCCGATTCAAACACCCGCGCCGGCCCGCGATGCACCAGCGTGGCCAGCCCGGCCGTCTTGAGCAGCGCGCCATCGGGGCACAGGTTGCCGGTCAGCATGGCCACGCCGCCATCCGTGGAGCGGGGGTTGTCTGCGGTGCGCACCACCTCGCCGTCAGGGCGTGCGGCGTGCTCGAGCTCCTGCGCCAGCGTGCGTCCAGTGAACGTGAGGCAGTCGCCGTGCAGCGCGCCGAGGTCGAGCAGCGCGCGCAGCACCACACCGGCACCACCCACGTGGTAGAGGTCACGCGCGAGAAAGCGTCCGCCCGGTTGCAGGTCGGCAATCAGCGGCGTGCGCGCGAACACCGCCGCTACGTCGTCCAGATGAAAACGGATGCCGGCTTCGTGCGCGATGGCGGGCAAATGCAACGCTGCATTGGTGGAGCCGCCGGTGGCTGATACCACCGCACACGCGTTCTCGAGCGCCTCACGCGTCACGATGTCGCGCGGCAGCGGACCGTCGCCCATCACCGCGCGCATCAGCGCCACGCCGGCGCGCCGCAGCAACGGCGCGCGTTCAGCGTACACCGCCGGGATCATGCTCGAGCCGATCGGCGCGAGCCCGAGCGCTTCCGACACCATCCCCATCGTGTTGGCCGTGAACTGCCCGGCGCACGATCCCGCGGTGGGCACGCACGAGCGCGTGATCTCGTGCAGGTCGTCCGGTGTCGCTTCGTGGGCGAGCACCTTGCCGATCATCTCGTACGTCTCGCCGATGTTCGTGTCGCGTCCGCGGAAATGCCCCGGCAGCGCCGCGCCGCCGTGCACGAACACGCCCGGCACGTTGCAGCGCACGATCCCCATCATGAGGCCGGGCAGGTTCTTGTCGCAGCCGCCAATGGCGAAGATGCCATCCCACTGATGCCCGCGCGTGGAGGCTTCCACGCTGTCGGCGATGAGTTCGCGTGACACCAGCGAGAAGCGCATGCCGCTGTGCGCGATCGACAGCCCATCCGACACCGACGCCACCGGGCACTCGTGCGGCATCCCGCCGGCGGCGTAGATCCCGGTTTTGGCATGCTGCGCCTGATCGCGCAGCAGCGTGTTGCACGGGCTCATTTCGCCGCCGGTGTGGAACACGCCGATGTGCGGCCGCGCGATCTCGTCCTCGTCCTGCCCGAGCGCACCGAGGAAGGCGCGCGTAGGGGCGCGCAACAGCCCCTCGTGGATGTGCGCCGAGCGGAAGCGCTTCGTCATGCGGCGCTCACGCGGGGCCCGCTCATGCGGCACCCGATGCGCCGTCGACCGGCGGCAGAAACAACCGGATGATCCGCGATACGTCGGCGTCGGCACCGACCGCCGGCGCGCGGCTCGCTTCCAGCAGCACCTCGGCGGCGCGGGTGGCCATGGGCGCGTAGGCGTCCTGCTCCGCGGCTAGACGCACCACCTGCTCGATGTCCTTGCGGAAGGTGGCCAGCGCCCCGATGCGCGGGGTGTCCACACCGGCCGCCATGCGCGGTCCGAAAATCTGCAGCGGCAGGGAATCGGCAAAGCCACCGGCGAGCGCGCCCGGCA
>JARIEX010000145.1 GCA_031127095.1 Gemmatimonadota bacterium | reverse complement strand
TGGCGGCGATCACCGACGGGCTGCTCAAGGCGGGCATGGATCAGGACACGATCGCGCGCGTGATGGGTGGCAACCTGCGCGATTTCCTGCTGCAGCAGCTGCCCTCGTCGCCAGCCGTACTGCGGGCCGGGCGGTAACCCGGGGCGGTACACGCCCCGGCGGTACACGCCCGGGTGGGCACTTCCGGACACGTCCGGGCATTCCTCCCACATGCTCCGTTTCGCTTCCGCTGTTCCGGTCCTCCGCGTCGCCGATGTCGCGCGCGTGATGGCGTGGTATCAGGATATTCTCGGCTTCGTCGCCGATCCGTTTCCTGCCGTGGCGCCCTTCTCGTTCTGTATCCTGCGTCGCGACGGTGTGGAACTCATGCTGCGCCGGTCACGGCAGCCGGTACCGCGCGTGCCGATGGCGCACGATTGGGACGTGTATCTCCGGCTCGAGGGCGAGGCGCTCACGACGCTGCTCGACCATGCGCGCCGTCGGACGCCGCTGGTGCGTGGCCCCGAACTCATGCCGTACGGTCAGGTGGAGTTCGAGCTCGAGGATCCTGAGGGACACCGGATCTGCATCGCCGAAGTGCTCACCGACAGCACCGGCTTTCCGCGCGCGGTCGACTAGCCGACGCGCGGTGTACGCGGCCGCGTGCGCGGCGGCGTGAGGCGGCTCACGATGAGCATGGTGCACACGTTGAGGAGCAGCGCCAGAAATCCGGTGTTGATGTCGGTGATCGCGTGCGGCCACTGCGGCAGGAGCGCCGGCATCGACAGGCCACCGATGGTATTGGCGGCCACGGCGGCTTCACCCGCCAGGATGCCCGCGATGGCGCCGCTGGCCGTGATGCGCGCGGCCGGCATGAGTGAGGCAAGCAGGGGCGGAAAGAGCTGCGTGACCATGCTGTAGGCCATGAGCAGCAGCGTCACCAGCGTGGTGCCGCCGCGGAACGTGAACAGGAGCGCCACGCCGGCGAGTACCGGTACCAACACACGGGCCCACGTGGCGCTATCGGGTGGATCGCCGTCACGCCGTGGCCGCACGATGCGCGCCAGCGTGGTGGCGATACTCATCAGGATCAGGGAGCCGGGGACCAACGCCGTGAGCATCCCGGCCGCGCCCACGAGACCGACGATCCACGGCCCGAACTGCGCGCGCGTCACGCGCAGCAGCGCGAGATCGGCGTCGGCGCCCTCGAGCCCCGGCACGCTGAGCAGGGCGGCAAGCCCGATGAAGAACACGAACAGCAGCACCAGCTGATAGAGCGGCATCAGCACCGCGTTACGGCGAAACACCGAGGCGTCACGCGCCGTGAAGACGGAGCCGAAGGTGTGCGGCCACATGTAGAAGCCGAACACCGTCACGAGCACCGTGCTGGCGAACCAACTGGGCGACATGCCGACGTCCGGTAACGTGAGAAAGCCCGGGCGTTCCGCCGCGATGCGCGCGAACATGGGGCCGATCCCGCCGTGCAGGGTGTACGGCAGCACGATGCCCAGCCCCACCACCGTGATCAGCACGAGCGCATCCTTGAGCGCCGCCGTCATCGCGGAGCCCTTCACCCCCGAGAGCACGACGTACACCACCGTGGCCGTGGTGCCGATCCAGATGGCCGCCGTGGCGCTGATCGCGCCGTACGACGACTCCGCGACGATGATGCCGAGTCCTTTGAGCTGCAGCACGAGATACGGCATGAGCGACGCGATGCTGACCAGCGCCACGAGGTTGCCGAGGGCGGGACTGTTGTAGGCGCGTGCGAAATACTCCGACTGCGAGAGCACCCGCCACGTGGTGGCGCGCGTCCAGATGGCCGGCAGCAGCCAGTACGACATGATGTACGCCACCGCGCCGTAGCCGATGATGTAGAACGCCGGCGCGCCGCGTCCATAGGCCCAGCCGCTGCCACCGAGAAAGGTGAAGGTGGTGTAGATCTCGCCGGCCAACAGCATGAACACGAGCACCGTGCCGAAGCCGCGATTGCCCACGCTCCATTGCTCGAGGCTGGTGGTGCCGCCGGTACTGCGCGCGCCGCGAACACTGAGCAGCAGCGCCAGCAGCAACGTGGCCGACAGGATGCCCAGCGAGATGATCACGGCGTACGACGGTCGAGGACACCGATGAACGCCATGACGATGGACGCCATGAGCACCCACCCCACGATCCAGCCCAGCAGAAACGGCATCCCAAGGAGGCGTGGCTCGATGCGGTTGGCGAACCATGGCGCTCCCACGATCGCGACGGCTGGCACGAGGGCCAGCAGTCGGTACGGTCTGGTCATGCCGTGCCCAGCAGGTCGAGGGTGGCCGCCGTGAGATACCGCAGGCCGATGTCGAGGGCGCGCTCGTCGATCTGGAAGCGCGGGTGATGATGCGGAAAATCGATGCCCGCCTCCACGTTGCCCGCGCCGATGAACGCGAAGACACCCGGTGCGCGCTGCTGATACGCGGAGAAATCCTCACCGCCCATCGTGGGACGCATGTCGATCATCGTGTCCGCACCGAAGGTGCGCATGACGACGCTGGTGAGTCGCGCCGTGAGGGCGGGGTCGTTGATGACCGGACGATATCCTGGCTCGTAGTGGAACGCATACGTGGCGCCGAAGGCACTGGTCACGCCGTGGATGATGCGCTCGAGCATGGCCGGCACGGTGGTGCGCAGCGCGGGATCGAAGGTGCGCACGGTGCCCGCGAGATAGGCCGACTCAGGGACGACGTTGTGTGTGGTGCCGGCGATGAACTGCGTGACCGACACGACCACGGGATCGAGGGGGTCCACCAGACGTGACACCACATGCTGCAGCGCCGACACCACCTGCGCGCCGATGGCGATCGGGTCGATCGTGTCGTGCGGCATGGCGGCATGTCCGCCCTTGCCCGTGATGGTGCACGAGAAGGTGTCGGGGGCGGCCATCGCCGGGCCCGCGATCAGTCCGATGCGTCCCACCGGCATTCCGGACCACAGATGGAGTCCGATGACCTGATCGACGCCGTCCATGACCCCCAGCCGCACCATCTCCTCGGCGCCACCGGGCGAGAGCTCTTCGGCGTGCTGGAAGAGAAAGCGGACCTCGCCACGCAGCTGGTCGCGGTGACGCGCCAGCAGGGTGACGAGGCCAAGCACGATGGACGTGTGTCCGTCGTGTCCGCAGGCGTGCATGGCGCCCTCGGACTGCGACCGGTACGCCACGTCGTTCTCCTCCTGGATCGGGAGCGCATCGATGTCCGCCCGCACGGCGATCACCGGCCCCGCGTGACCGCTGCGGAGGCGCGCCATCACGCTCGTCTCCGTGGGACGCGAGATCTCGAGGCCGCCGATCTGCTCCAGGATCTGCCGGATGAACCGTGCGGTTTCGTGTTCCTGAAAGGCGACTTCCGGCTTCTGGTGCAACGCCCGGCGCCAGTCGATGACCTGCGGTGCGAGCTGTTGTGCCTCGAGGAGCACGGTCGCGGTGTCGAGGGCCGGCGAAGGAGTGGCAGTCGTCATGGTCACGGATCAGGCACGGGTGGACTCGGACGCGTCCCTAGTGATGTAACCGCTTTTGGCTTCTTTGCGTAGGTTTGACCATGCTCCTCCTGCAACCTGCCTCCGCGCAGACGGCTCCCGCCTCGGCCCCGGTTCCTCAGCAGCCTGTCGGCGTCACCACCGGCCTCGACGCGGCTCCGGTCAGCCTGAAGCCGCTCACCTCGGCCGACGTCGACGCGCTGAAGGCCAAGCGCAGCGAGTTGTCCCGTCAGTTGACGTCAGTGCAGAGCCGTCGCGACGAGGTCGCGAAAGAATTGCGGCGCACGACAGCAGAGTCGCCCTCCGCCAAGGGGCTGGAGCAGCGACTGTCGGTCATGGACGAACGCATCGTGCAGCTGGAGCGGGACATCGCGGCGAACGGCCGCGAACTGGCCCGGGCTCCCGGCGAGCTCGTGTCCGAAGAGGCGACGGCGGAACGGTATGGTCCCTTCAGCTCGGGACAGCTCACGGCGATCTCCATCGTATCGATCGTGATGGTGTGGGGCCCGCTGGCTTGGGCGGCGGCGCGCATCATGATCAAGCGTTCGAATCAGCCAAAGCCGAGTCCGCAGCTGCTGGAAGGGACGGCGCGTCTGGAGCGCATCGAGCAGGCGGTGGATGCCATGTCGATCGAGATCGAACGTATCTCCGAAGGACAGCGTTTCGTGACGCAGCTGCTGTCGAGCAAGGCCCCGGCCCCGGCGCTGGTTGAACGTACGGAGTCGCCGGCGTAACGCGGGTTCGCGGAGGACTAGGCCGGCAGGTCGTCCGCGCTGCGGTCGGCGAGCAGAGTGGGTCTGGTCACAAGCGACGTGACGGACCGCGGGCGGGCGACACCCCGCAACCGGTCGTAGTTCAGGCGGAAGAGTTCGACCACCGCCGGCACGTCGTGCTCGCTGCGCATGCGGAAGCTGATCCACCCAGAGTGCGGCTGGGTCCGGTGTGGTTCCGCGCGGCCGGCGGCGACGAGGTCGCGACGCAGGCGCACCGGCATCAGCAGATCGGCGACACCGTTCACATGCACGTGCCCGATCTCGCGATGATCGAGACGGAACTCCACACCGCCGAATCGATACGGCCGCACGTCCACACCATTCCAGTGCTTGACGATTCCGGCGACCAGTTCGGCGAGGTCGATGGTGCCCATGTGCGTGATCAAGGCAGAGCGTGAACCCATTGGAGAGATGCCAGAGCATGCACCCGGTTCCGGCGAAAGGCGAGTTTTCGGCAGCGCCGGGGTTGGCGGAGACGAATCGTGTCGCGGTCCGGTGGTGCGCCGCGTATCGTCCGTGATGACCTCGGCTCACCTTGCCCCAGAGGACTCGGCCACGCCCCGTGGTGCCAGCGCCGCGCACGTCGCGTTGGTCGTCCACGCGATCGGCCGGATGGAGGCGGCGGCGATGACGGTAGCGCAGCTAGCCGCCGCCCTCAACGTGAGTCGCGCGCATCTGCAGCGCGTCTTTCTGCGCCTGGTGGGTTGCACGCCCGCCGACTGGCAACGCGCGCACCGAAGTGAACGACTGCGCATGGCGCTGGCTGCGGGTGTCCCGGTATCGAGCGCCGCGTTCGGTGCGGGGTTTGAGTCATTGCCGAGTGCCTATACGGCCGCCTCGGCGCATCTGGGGATGTCGCCGGGCACCCTGCGGCGCGGCGCCGCCGGTGAGACGGTGTTCTACACGATCGTACCGTGTGCGCTCGGGCTGGTGCTCGTGGCGATGACGTCACGCGGCGTCCATCGCGTGGTGCTGGGCGACGATGCGGTCGCGCTGGAGGCGTCGCTCCGTGATGCATTGCCCGCGGCGGCGCTGGTGCGCGACGATGCCAGCCTCGGCGATATCAGCGCGAGTGTCGTGGCGCTGGCCAGCGGTGCGGCGCTCGCGCATCCCCTGCCGCTGGATCTGCGCGGCACGGCGTTTCAACAGCGCGTGTGGCGCGAGTTGCAGCGCATCCCGCGCGGCGAGACGATCACGTACGCCGAGCTCGCGGCGCGCATCGGCTCACCGAAGGCGGTGCGTGCGGTGGGCACGGCCTGCGGCGCGAATCCCGTGGCCATGGTGGTGCCGTGCCATCGCGTGGTGCGCGCCGACGGGAGTCTCGGCGGCTACGCGTGGGGGTTGGAGCGGAAGGTGCGGTTGCTGCGGGTGGAGAAACTGAAAACTCCCTAGTAAGCAGGAAGGAGGGTATCAGGGGGCAGGAAGCAGGTGAACGGCGCGCCGTTGCTGCATCCTCCTTCCTGATACCCTCCTTCCTGCTCCCTAAGGAGTTTGCCGTAACGATCCCCCGATCACACCGGGAACAGCATCTCCCGGTAGCGCGGCAGCGGCCAGAACTCGTCGCCGATGGCGAGTTCGATCGCGTCGGCGGCGTCGCGCACTTCGGCCATCGTGTCGCAGCCGGTGCTGGTGAGGTACGTCGCCTGCGCGGCGAGGTCGTCGTGCATGTGCTCGGCCTTGGCGGTCACCTTGGCGAGTTCAGCGCGCTTCTTCTGCAGCGTGGCGATCATCTTCGACACCGAGTTTGCGGCATCGACGATGGGCTGCATGTTGATGCCGGCCGCCGCGCCCTGTCCTGCCGTGCCCGCCAGCTGACCAAGGAATGCGTACGCCGCGGGGAGCACCTGCGTGTCGATCATCTGCTGGATCGTGTGCAGCTCGATCAGGATGTCCTTCACGTAGCGCTCGAGGCGGATGTGGTAGCGGCTCTCGAGTTCGACCTCGGTCAGGATATGCGTGTTGTGGAACAGCGCCTTGGCCTGTTCGGTGAGGATCTGCGCCAGTGCTTCCGGCGTGCGACGCAGGTTGAGCAGGCCGCGACGGTTGGCTTCCACCACCCATTCGTCGGAGTAGTTGTTGCCCTCGAAGCGGACGGCGGCGGACTCGCGGAACGCCTTGGCGGCCACGGCGAGCGCGGCATCGTCGGTGCTCTTGGCCGTCTTCATCTCTTCACGCAGCTGCGCGATGATGTCGCCGATCGCTTCGGCCACGGCGGCCTGCAGCAGCATGACCGGGAAGGCGATGCTCTGCGACGCGCCCACGGCGCGGAACTCGAACTTGGCGCCGGTGAAGGCGAAGGGCGACGTGCGGTTGCGGTCGGTGTTGTCCTGTTCGACTTCCGGCAGCTTGGCGACGCCCAGCTTGAGCATGGCCTGCTCGGCGCTGTTGGACGATGTGTTACCGGCGGCGATGTCTTCGACGACCTGCGTGAGTCCCGAGCCAAGGAAGGCCGAGATGATGGCCGGCGGCGCTTCGTTGGCGCCGAGGCGGTGTTCGTTGCCGCTCACGGCGATACCGGCGCGCAGTAGACCGGCGTGCTTGTGCACGCCCTTGAGCACGGCGGCCAGGAACACGAGGAACCGGATGTTCTGGTGCGGCGTCTTGCCGGGCTTGAGCAGGTTGGTGCCGTCGAGCGCGTTGTCCGAGGTGATCGAGAGCGACCAGTTGCAGTGCTTGCCCGAGCCGTTGATGCCAGCGAACGGCTTCTCGTGCACGATGGCCTGCAGCCCGTGGCGCAGCGCGATCTTGCGCAGGACGCTCATCACGAGATGGTTGTGATCGACGGCGATGTCGGTGTCTTCGAAGATCGGCGCCATTTCGAACTGCGACGGCGCGACTTCGTTGTGCCGCGTGACGATGGGCACGCCGAGCTTGTAGAGCTCGTGCTCGACTTCACTGATGCACGCCTGGACGCGCTCGGGGATACCACCGAAGTAGTGGTCTTCGAGCTGCTGGCCGCGCGGGGGCGGGGCGCCCACGAGCGAGCGGGCCGCCATGACGAGGTCGGGGCGCAGCGCGAAGTGCGCGCGGTCGATGATGAAGAATTCCTGCTCGACGCCGAGCGTGGTGTTCACGCGCAGCACGCCGCTGTCGCCGATGAGCTCGAGCAGTTCCATGGCGCGGTGCGACAGCACGTCGGAGCTGCGCAGCAGCGGCGTCATCTCGTCGAGCGCTTCACCGTTGTAGCCGATGAAGACCGACGGGATGCAGAGATACTTCACGCCACCGGTCTCGCTGATGAACACGGGCGAGGCCGGGTTCCACGCGGTGTAGCCGCGGGCTTCCCACGTGGCGCGCAGGCCGCCCGACGGGAAGCTCGAGGCATCGGGTTCGGACTGGATGAGCTGCTCACCCGTGAACGTCTCGATGGGGAGCTTGTTCTCGTCGAAGTTCAGGAACGCGTCATGCTTTTCGGCGGTAAGGCCGGTCTGCGGCTGGAACCAGTGCGTGAAGTGCGTGACGCCGCGCGACATGGCCCATTCCTTGATGACCTGCGCGACAACGGGCGCGATCTCGGAATCGAGCTTTTTGCCGAGGCGGATGGACGCCGCGAGCTTCTTGTAGATGTCCTTGGGGAGCTTGGCGCGCATCTGGCGCAGCCCGAAGGTGTTCATGCCGAACCAGACGCTGGTCGGCTGCAGAATGCCGTTTTCTTCCGGGCGGACGGTGATGCGAACCGGACGCTGCGTGATTTCGCGCGTGGCGGCTGTGCGCGGGCCGTTCATGGAGGACATGGCGATGTGGTTTTGGAGTGGGAGGCGGTCCGACAGGCACCCGAAGCGCCCGCTGTCCCGCAATTCGTGCATAAGTTGCAGAAATATGTCAGAATCCGGC
>JARIEX010000144.1 GCA_031127095.1 Gemmatimonadota bacterium | reverse complement strand
CGTTGCTGCGCCGAGAGGACGCCCTGCTGCGCACCTTCACGCGCAACCTGATGGCGTACGCCATCGGGCGTCGTATCGAAGCGTACGACATGCCGAGCGTGCGCGGGATCGTACGCGACGCGTCGAAGCAGGACCATCGCATGTCGGCGTACATCCTTGGAGTCGTTCGCAGCCCCGCGTTCCGCATGCAGCGTGCGGAAAGCGCCATTCCGAAAGCCACCGACGCGTCATCCGGCGCGTCGTCCCCGTCGTTCAAGTAAGGAGCCGCCTCATGGCGTTCATCAGCCGCCAACCACTGCCGCGCCGTACGTTCCTCAAAGGACTCGGCACCATGGTCGCGCTTCCGTATCTGGACGCGATGATTCCCACGACCGCCTTCGCGGCCAGTGCCCCGGCCAATCCGGCGCGCCTGCTCTGTCTCGAGATGGTGCACGGCGCGGCCGGCTGCAGTCCGTTCGGCCTGACCGAGCATCTCTGGGCTCCCCCCACGGCCGGACGCGCGTTTGATCTGAGCGCGACCTCGCTGTCGCCGCTGGAATCGTGGCGCAAGTATCTCACGATCGTGAGCAACACCGACGTCCGCATGGCGGAAGCGTACAAGTCGGAAGAGATCGGCGGTGACCATTTCCGGTCGAGCGCCGTGTTCCTCACGCAGGCCCACCCCACGCAGACCGAAGGCTCCGACATCTTCGCGGGCACATCGCTCGACCAGATGTATGCGCAGCGTTTCGGTCAGGCGACGCCGATTCCGTCGATGCAGCTGTGCATCGAGCCGCTCGATCGCGCCGGCGGCTGTGCCTACGGCTACTCGTGCATGTACACCGACTCGATCAGCTGGAGCTCGCCGACCGAGCCGCTGCCGATGATCCGCGATCCGCGGGTCGCGTTCGAGCAGCTGTTCGGCACCGGCGGCACGCCAGCCGAGCGCGCGGACCGCACGCGCAGCACCGGCAGTGTGCTCGACTGGATCACGGGGCGCGTGTCGCAGCTGAATCGTCAGCTCGGCGCGGGCGACCGGCGGCGCATGGAGCAGTATCTCGAGAACATCCGCGAGATCGAGCGGCGCATTCAGCAGGTCGAGGCGCGCAACGCGTCGGGCGAAGAGCGTGAGTTGGCCGGTGCGCCGGCGGGCGTGCCGGATTCCTACACCGATCACGTCAAGATCATGTTCGACCTGCAGGTGCTCGCGCTGCAGAGCGACATGACGCGCGTGTTCTCGTTCAAGATGGGACGCGACGCCTCGGCTCGCGTGTATCCGGACAGCGGCGTGGCAACGGGCTTCCACCCGGCGTCGCACCACGGCAACAACCCGGCCCGCGTGCGCGAGTTCGCCGAGATCAACCGCTACCACGTGGGCTTGCTGCCGTATCTGCTCGACAAGCTCAAGACGACGATGGACGGCGACACGCCGCTACTCGACAACACCTCGATCGTGTACGGCTCGCCGATGTCGGACAGCAACACGCACAATCACCGTCGTTGCCCGCTGATTCTGCTCGGCGGCGGCCACGGCGTGGCGTCCGGCAACCAGCACCTCAAGGCGCCCGACGGGACGCCGATGGCCAACGTGATGCTCAGCCTGATGCACAAGCTCGGCATGGACGACATCAACACGTTCGGCGATAGCACCGGCGAATTCTCATTCTGACCTGTCGTTGACCAGTCTCTGACCCACGCGGAGCGAAGGGCGTATGAATCGATCGATGCTCAAGATGTTCGGGGTGATCGCGCTCGGTATCTCAGGCGGTTTACCGATCGTGCTCCCGCCCTCGACGCCGGTGGCCGATGCCGCCATGCGCGGCGATGGCGCCACGGTGCGGGCGCTGGTCGCGACCGGCGTCGATGTGAACGTGGCACAGGGCGACGGCATGACGGCGTTGCACTGGGCCGCCAACCGCGGCGACTCCTCACTCGCCGTCGTGCTGCTGCGTGCCAAGGCACGCCTCACGGCGACCACGCGGATCGGTGGATACACGCCGCTCCATGTGGCGAGCCAGAGCGGTGCGACCGGCGTCGTACGCGCCCTGTTGGCCGCGAAGGCCGATGCGCGCGCCGCCACGACCGACGGGGCGACGCCGTTGCATCTGGCGGCCGTCGCCGGTGTTCCGGGCACGATCACCGCGTTGATCGCGGCGGGCGCTGATGTGAACGCGAAGGAACCGGCGTGGGGGCAGACGGCACTTATGGCTGCCGCCGCGCGAGGACGCGCCGATGCGGTGCGTACCCTGCTGAAGGCCGGGGCGGACCATGCCATCACCGCGAAGACGGTGGACATCATGGCCGCCGCGGCGCAGGACCGGCAGGCCAAGTCGAAGCGTGACGCCGTGCTGGCGCAGCTGCGTGAGGAGCAGGGGCAGACGAAAAATCTGAACTGGATGCCGAATCCGCAACAGGTGCAGGCGGCGGTGAAGGCGTCGCGTGACGTGGAAGTGCAGGCCGCCACGAGGGCGGCCCTCGAGGGAGCGGCGGCCGCCGCCGCGGCGGAAGAGACTCGTTTGGCGGCGCAGGGTGGCCGCGGCCTGGACGATGACAATCCGGCGTACAACGAACAGCTGGGCGTGCAGGGCGGACACACCGCGCTGCTGTTGGCGGTGCGCGAAGGACAGGTGGGTTCGGTCGATGCGTTGCTCGAGGGCGGGGCGAACATCGATCAGGTGAGCGCCGGTGATCACACGAGCCCGCTGCTGATGGCCTCGATCAACGGGCACTACGACCTGGTGATGCGGCTGCTCAAACACGGGGCGAATCCCAATCTCGCCAGCGACGCTGGCGCGGCCCCGCTGTTCGCGGTGCTGAACAAGGAGTGGGCACCGACCACGCGGACGCCGCAGCCGGCGTTTCAGCTGCAGCAGCAGGCGACGTATCTCGAGGTGCTCGATGCGCTGCTCAAGGCCAAGGCGAATCCCAACGCACGCCTCGTGAAGTCGCTCTGGTACACCACGTACAACCGCGACAATCTCGGGGTCGACTTCTCTGGTGCCACGCCGTTCTTCCGCGCGGCCTACGCGACCGACGTGCCCGCCATGCAGTTGCTGCTGGCGGCGGGCGCCGATCCGATGATCGCGACGATCAAGCCCAAGCCGAGGGCGCGTCGTGGCGCGGTGGCGGTGACGCGCGAGGATCCGTCGGGGCTCGCGCCGATTCCCGAGGGAGGCGTGGGTGTGTTCGCGATTCATGCCGCGGCGGGCGTGGGATACGGTCAGGGCTTCGCCGCCAACGACCACCGGCATACGCCAGACGGGTGGATTCCCGCAGTGCGCTTTCTCATCGAAGAGCTGAAGTTCGATGTCAACATGCGCGACTTCAACGGCTACACGCCGTTGCATCATGCCGCCGCGCGCGGTGACAACGAGATGATCCAGTACCTGCTCTCGAAGGGCGCCGACGTGATGGTGGTGGCGCGCAGCGGCCAGACCACCGTTGACATGGCGAACGGGCCGGTGCAGCGCATCTCGCCCTTCCTCGACACGGTGGCACTTCTCGAGAAGCTCGGGGCCAAGAACAACCACCGCTGCGTATCCTGCTGAGTCCACGGCGGCGGTGGCGGCTCGCGGTCGTCGCCGCGGCGGGTTGGGCACTCGGGTGCGGCGGGGGTGATGCCGGGCCGGTCGCGGTCGCGACCGTGCAGGTCTCCCCCGCCAGCGCGACGCTGCTGGTCGGACAGCCGCAGCAGATGACTGCCGCCGCACTGAGTGCGGCGGGCGCGCCGCTGGCGGGGCGCTCGGTCACGTGGACTTCGTCCAGCGGGACGGTCGCGACCGTGACGGCGAGCGGGCTCCTGACGGCCGTGGCCGCCGGCACCACCACGATCACCGCCACCAGCGAGGGGCGCGTCGGATCGGCGGCGATCACCGTGCTCCCCGTGCCGGTGGCCTCGGTGGTCGTCTCGCCGGCAGAGGCATTAGTGCTGGTGGGCCAGGCACTGCAGCTGACCGCCGCCACGCGCGACAGCGTGGGAGGCGTGCTAACCGGTCGCGACGTGACGTGGAGCTCGGGAGACGTCGCGCGTGCGACGGTGTCCGGCAGCGGACTGCTGACCGCGCTCGCACCGGGGACGGTCACGCTGACGGCCACGAGTGAAGGGCGCAGCGGCACGACCGTCATCACCGTGCGTCCGGTTCCGGTCGCGAGCGTTACGATCGCCGTCGTGCCCCCGGTGCTCCCCGTGGGTCAAACGCTGCCGCTGTCGGCGGTCGCGCGCGATAGCGTCGGCAACGTGCTCGCGGGGCGTACGCTCACGTGGAGCTCGAGCGATGCCACGCGGGCCGCCATCTCGGCGTCGGGCGTGCTCACCACGTTGGCGGCGGGCAGCCTGACGATCGCTGCCACCAGCGAAGGCAAGACCGGGACGGTCGCGCTCACCGTGAGCGACTCGCGCGCCCCGGTCGTGGTGAGTGTGAGTCCGACGGCGCTGGTGCCCGGACAAACGGTCACGCTGTCAGGTGCCGGCTTCGCCCCCGTCACCACAGACAATCGCGTGACGGTACAGGGGGTCGCGGCGACCGTGTTGACCGCCACGCCGACGCAGCTCACCGTGGTCGTCCCCTGCGTGAGCAGCGGGGCGGTCGCGATCCGCGTCGCGACGACCGACGGCGGCAGCGTGCCACTGACGGCGGCGCTCACAGTGCCGACGCGCACCCTGGCCCGCGGCGAATCACTGATTCTGACCGCGGCCGATGCCAGCGCGTGTAATGAGCTCACGGCTGTGGCGTCGGCTCGCTATCTCGTGGTGGTGTCGAGCGCGGGGACATCGCCCAACACGCTCACCGATTTCATCATCGCCGGCAACACGCCGCCGCCGGGCGGAAGCGCCATGCGCATCCCGGCCGCACCCCCCAGCCGCGTCGCGGCCACGGACGAGGCAACGCGACCGGACGCCTCGGCGCGCCGTGACGCGGCACACCTGTCGCATCTGGAGCGCGAGCGGGCGTTGTATGCCTCGTTGCAGGCCAGCGGCGCCTTCCGCGAGCGCGGCGACCGCAGCAGCGGCGACCGCAGCAGCGGCGACCGCCGCAACGGCACCACGCGTGCGGTGGCCCCGCCGGCCGTGGGCGACATGCGCGCGTTTTACTACAACTACGGCGGCTGCGCCGACTCGACGAAAACGTTCCGGGCGCGCGCGATCTATATCGGTGCGCGGGCCGTGATCTGGGAGGATTCCGCCAACGCGCTGCAATCGTCGGCCGACAGTGCCTTGGCCGGCTACTACGGGCGCATTGGCACGATTTTCGACACCGATCAATACGAGGCGATCCGGTCCACCTTCGGCGATCCCCTGCGGCGTGATGCCCAGCTGGACAACGACGGTCGGATCCAGATGGTGTTCACGCAGCAGCTGAACGGCACCGGCGCCGCCGCGTACGTCACGTCGTGCGACCAGTCGATGCGCAACACCACGAACCGGGCCGCGAGCAACGTCGGGGAGCTGTTCTACGGGACGGTCCCCACAACGGCCGGGTCGAATGTGAACAGCACCGCCTTCGCCGACGGCTGGTTCTACTTCATGACGCGCACGGTGGTGCACGAGGTGAAGCACATCGCCTCGCTGTCGGCGCGCGTCGCGAACAACGCCCCGTCGTTCGAGCAGTCGTGGCTCGAGGAAGGCACGGCCCGGCATGCGGAAGAGATCTGGGTGCGCGCGTCGCTGCACCGCGTGGCGTGGCGAGCCAACACCGGCTACGGCACCGCTACCGGCAACGGCATCTACTGCGACTTCAATCCGGCCAACGCCACCTGCAACAGTGCCGATGCACTGCGTCGTCCGAGCTACGGCATGCGTCGTCAGTTCAACGAGATCCGGCCCAAGTTGCTCGAGCCGTGGAACTGGTCGCCCTACGGTGACGGGACGGGCCAATCGGGATCGGTGTTTTATCAAACGGTGTGGTCGCTCGTGCGCTACGCCATTGACCGGTACGGCGCGAGCGATGTGGCATTTCTCGGGGCGCTGACGAACAGCGTCACCAATGGAACCAGCAATCTGGCCGCAATCGCCGGTGTACCGATGGACCGCCTGATCGGTGGATGGGGGCTCGCGCTCTTCGCCGACGACTACCCGGGGCTTGGCACGGCCAACGCGGATGTCATCGTACCCACGTGGAACCTGCGTGATATCTACGCCGGCTTGAACGCGGATCCGGCGTGGCGGAGCCGCTGGAGCACAGGATTTCCCATCACCCCCACGACCCTGCCCTTCGGCAGCTTCGAGTCCACCCGTACGGGACTGCGCGGTGGTGCCCATGCCTACTTCGAACTCGCGGGCACGGCATCGGGGCCCCAGTTGCTGCAGCTGCGCAATGTGACGGGCGGCGCGCCGTCGACGCTGCTCCGCGTGGCCATCCTGCGGCTGCCGTGATCCGCATGCCACGGCGTCCACGGGGTGTCGTGGCCCTGCTGTCCGCACTGCTCGGTGTCGCGTCCGGCTTCACCGCAGCATGCACCGGCCGCGTGATTCCAGAACCGGCGCGCACGGTGCCCGTTGCCGACTCGCTGCGCGGGGTGCTCGCGATCGTGGGCAACGACCCGCACACGCGCATCCAGCTCACGACGGGGGCCGGTGTGTCATGGATGGTGGTTGGCGCCGACGAACCCGTGCTGCACGCCGCCAGCGGACTCGAGGTCGTGCTCTTCGGCCGCATCGGTGCACCCGACGTCGATCCACCGGCCACGCGGCAATTCACCGCGCAACGGATGGTGGTCCGGGCGGCCGATGGCATCTCCGCGCAAGATGGCATCCTTGAGCGTGAGGGCGCACGCTACGTGCTGCGCCTCGCAGACGATCGCCGCGTTGCGCTCCCGGCGATTCCAGAGGCACTCCGCGGGCGGCTCGGCGCGCGCATCTGGTGGGCCGGTCCGACTGATCGCGCGCCCAGCGCGTACGGTGTGCTGCGCACGCCCTGATCCTGCTGGACCGCCCTCGTCGATGCGTCGTTATCGCGACCGCTGTGCGCGCCGCATTTGACAGACGTCTTCCGGCGCCGTATGTCAGCACGGTCAGATGGATCTCGGATGCGCATACGGCGCCTCGCGAGCCCATCGTATGTGCCGACCCCGCAGTCCGTCGGCACGTCCTCCGACTCACACCGAGGAGAGTCGATGTCCCGAACGTTTCGCCTAGCACGATACCTCGTGCCGCTCGCGCTGCTTGGCCTGGCCGGGAGCGCGCGCGCGCAGAGCCCGGTCACCATTAGCGGGCAGGTGGTGGACTCCACCTCGAAGCGTCCGCTGGCCGGCGCCGAGATCACCGTGCTCCGTGATGCCGATGGCACATTGGCCGGCAGCGCCCGCGCCGGCGAGAGCGGGCGCTACTCCGTGGTCAGCACTGCCACCGGTGTCGTGACCGTGCGCGTGCGCCTGGTGGGGTACACGCAACAGCAGCGACGGCTCACGCTCGTCGCCGGCGAGACGTTCACGGCCAACTTCAATCTCGCCGAGCGGCTGATGCAGCTCGATCAGGTGGTGGTGACGGGCACGGCCGGCGTGACGCAGCGTCGCGCCATCGGCAACGTGGTCAGCACGGTGGACGCGGCAAAGGTGCTCGAAATCGCCCCCGCGCGCAGCGTGAACGAACTGATCGGCGCCCGGACGCCCGGCCTGATCGTGCTGCCGTCCACCGGTCAGGTGGGCACCGGCGCACAGCTCCGCGTGCGCGGCACCAGCAGTCTCTCGCTGAGCAACGAGCCGATCGTCTACATCGACGGTATCCGAATGGACGCCACGGCGGCGCGTGGCCCCGGCCAGCGCGGCGGTGCCGGTGCGAGTCGCTTGAACGACATCAATCCGCAGGACATCGAAAGCATTGAAGTGATCAAGGGGCCGGCCGCGTCCACGTTGTACGGCACCGAAGCCTCGAACGGCGTGATCCAGATCATCACGAAGCGCGGCAAGTCGGGCAAGCCGAAATTCGATTTCACGACGCGTCAGGGCACCAACTGGATGCAAAATCCGGAAGGGCGGGCCGGCTACAACTACTTCCGCAACCCGGCGACCAACGCGGTCGAGGGCGTCAACATCTATCGTCAGGAAGCGGAGTTTGGCAACGGGCCGATCTTCACCAACGGCCGGAATGCCGGTTACAACGCCAGCCTCAGCGGCGGCACCGACGACGCCCGGTACTACATCGCCGGCTCGTGGGATGATGA
>JARIEX010000143.1 GCA_031127095.1 Gemmatimonadota bacterium | reverse complement strand
GGTGACGCCCGCGTGACGGTGCACGCGATGGCGCTCCCCCCCGAACGCGCCGCCGGTCGCATCCTCGGCGACAATGCCGATGCGGTGCCCGAGCTGGTGCGACTCCTCCAGACCGAAGCGAAGGTGCTCTGAGATGGCCAACGTGCTCGTTTTCGCCGAAGTGCGCGCAGGCGATCTGCGCAAAGTGGCGCTGGAAGCCGTCACGGCGGCCCGCGTGCTGGCCGATCTGTCAGGCGGCGGCAGTGTCCACGCCATCCTGGCCGGCAGCGCCGGCATCGGTGCCAAGGCCGACGCGCTGGCCCAGCACGGCGCCGACGCGGTGCTCGTGCTCGAGCATGCCGGATTTGCGCAGTACAATCCCGAAGCCCTCGCGGCGACGGTCGCGCAGCGGCTCGGCAGTGGCACCTACGGCTACGCGCTGTTCAGCGCCACGGCGCAGGGACGCGATCTCTCGCCGCGCGTGGCGGCCAAGCTGGGGGCCGGCCTCGCAGCCGATCTCACCGGCTTCACCGTCAATGGCGCCACGGTGCTGGGGCAGCACTTCACCATGAACGGCAAGGTGATCGCCACGCTGGCGCTCACTGGCACGCCGGCACTGTTGTCGGTGCGTCCGGCGGCGTTCCAGCCGGCCGCCGCGCCGCGTGCGCTGGCCACCGAATCCATCACGTCGGCCGTCGATCCGTCGGCGTCGCGGGTGAAGGTGGTGGAGCTCAAGCAGGGCAATACCGGAAAGCTCGATCTCAACGACGCGCCCGTGATCGTGGCCGGTGGTCGCGGGCTCAAGGCCCCGGAAAACTTCAAGCTGTGCGAAGATCTTGCCGACGCCTTCGGTAATGCCGCGGTCGGTGCCACGCGCGCCGTGACCGACGAAGGGTGGCGTCCGCACTCCGATCAGATCGGCCAGACGGGACGCAACGTCAGCCCCAATCTGTACATCGCTGTCGGTATCTCCGGCGCCATTCAGCACCTGGCCGGGATGCGCACCTCCAAGACGATCGTCGCGATCAACAAGGACAAGGACGCGCCGATCTTCAAGATTGCCGATTACGGGATCGTCGGTGACGTGTTCGACGTCATGCCGGCGCTCACGGCGGCAGTGAAGGCCGCAAAAGCACAGGGCTGATCGGCCCATGACGATCTCGAATTTGGTCTTCGCGGTCATTCTCGCCGTCGCGCTCGGGTTTTTCGCCCGCAGCGCGCGGCGCCTCAACCGCTGGCTGCGCATCGGCCACGATGAGGTCCGCACCGACCACCCCGACCAGCGTACGAAGAACTTCCTCCTCATTGGCCTCGGGCAGAGCAAGATCCTGCGCGATCCGGTGGGCGGGATGATGCACGCGCTCGTGTTCTGGGGCTTCTGCGTGCTCGGCCTGGGCACGCTCGAGATCATGATTCAAGGGCTCTATACGCCCTTCACGTGGGACGTGATCCTCCCGCGGTTCCTGTATCTGCCGTACGTGGTGTCGCAGGAAGTGTTCGCGGTGTTCGTACTGATCCCCGTCGCGTACCTGCTGTACCGGCGACTGGTGATCAAGCCGAAGCGCTTCGCCGAGGTGAGCGGCGCGGATGCGGTGTTCATCCTGAGCATGATCGCCACGCTCATGCTCACGCTGTTGCTGCTCTTCGTGATGGAACTGCGCACGGGCGCGTCGCCCGACGGTCGCATTATTTCCGGCCTGCTGCTGCCGCTGTTCAGCGGCGTCTCGCCGGACACGGCGCACCTCGTGGCGCGTGCGTCGTGGTGGATCCATGCGGTGCTGATTCTGTACTTCCTGAATCACCTGCCGGGCTCGAAGCACCTGCACGTGCTCACGTCGCTGATCAACGTGTGGTTCTCCAACACGAGCGGCCCGGGCCGCATCGGCGCCATGCGTCCGATGGATCTGGAGGCGGAGAACGCCGAGCAGTTTGGTGCCGCCGATGTGGAGCACCTGAGCTGGAAAAATCTGCTCGACGGCTATTCGTGCACCGAGTGCGGACGGTGCACGTCCGTGTGCCCGGCCAATAGTACCGGCAAGCTGCTGTCGCCGCGCATGATCGTGGTGAAAACGCGCGCGCGTCTCACCGAGAAGGCCACGACGCTCGACGCGATCGCGGCGAGCGGTGGCACCGCGACCGAAGAGCAGACGGCGGTGCTCGCCAAGAACCTGCTCGACGACTGGATCACCGAAGAAGAACTGTGGGCCTGCACCAGCTGCCGCGCCTGCGTGCAGGAGTGCCCGGTCAGCATCGATCAGCTCGACATCATCAACGAACTGCGTCGTGACCTGGTGCTCATGGAGTCGCGCTTCCCCGAGGAGCTGGCCCCGGCGCTCACAAGCCTTGAACGCAACGGCAGCCCGTGGGCATTCAGTGCGTCGGATCGGGGGCAGTGGGCCGAGGGGATGGATATCCCCACCATGGCCGAGCTGGTGGAGAAGGGCGAGAAAGCCGACATCCTGTTCTGGGTGGGCTGCATGGGATCGTTCGACGATCGCGCCAAGAAGATCACGGTGGCGTTCGCGCGGATTCTGCAAGCGGCCAATGTGCGCTTCGCGATTCTTGGGCAGGAAGAGACCTGTCACGGTGATCCGGCGCGGCGCATGGGCAACGAGTATCTGTATCAGATGCTCGCCAAGGGCGTGATCGAAACGTTGGACGGGTACAACGTGAAGACGATCGTCACGTTCTGTCCGCACTGCTTCCATCAGATGGGCAGTGAGTTCCCGGATATCGGCGGCAATTACGAAGTCATCCACCACACCGACTACATCGAGCGGTTGCTCGAGGCCGGGCGTGTTCCGCTCGGCACTGAGCACGGGCAGCGGCTCAAGGTCGCGTACCACGATTCGTGCTACCTCGGGCGCTACAACGACATCTACGACGCGCCGCGCAACACCCTCAAGCGGGCGCTGCCGATCATGGAACTCGTGGAGCCGCCGCGCACGAAGAGTCGCGGCATGTGCTGCGGCGCCGGCGGCGGTCGCATGTGGATGGAAGAGAACGTGGGCAAGCGCGTGAACGTGGAGCGCAGCGAAGAACTGCTGGCCACGGGCGCCGATCAGATTGCGGTGGCCTGTCCGTTCTGCATGACGATGATCACCGACGGCGTCACGGGTGCCGGCAGCAGCGTGCCGGTGCTCGATATTTCCGAGGTGGTCGCCTCACGCCTCGCGGCGGCACCGGTCACGGCCTGACCCGCCGTGCAGGCCACGGCCCGGGATCATCCCCGGGCGGTGTGCCGCAGCCGCATCACCTGAATCTCCTGCTTCACCGGCCCCTCTTCGAACGGGGTGGTCACGGTGTCGAAGATTTCCAGCCCCGCCTCGCCCAGATGGTCGCGAAACATCGGTAACGCGAGGCGTCCCGGATCGGCCACCAGCGCCACGCCGTGCGGCGCCAGCGCACGCGCCATGCACTGGCCCACGAGAATCGCGTACTCCTTTTCGTACAGCACGTCGGCCGCCATCACGACGTCGAACTGTCCCAGATCGTCGGGCCACGCCCGCCAGTTCACCATGCGCACGGCGGGCTCGCGCCCGAGATTGCGCGCGGCGTTGCCGCGTGTGACGTGCAGCGCATCCTCGTAGTAGTCGGTGGCCGTGACGTCGAAGCCCGCATCCATGGCGCCCACGGTGGCCAGCCCGAGACCGCATCCCATTTCCAGCAGACGGCGTCCGTGTCCGGCTTCGTGCCGGACCGTGGCGGCGAGCACACGCGCCGACGGCCACAGATCGGCCCAGTAGGGCAGCCGCTCATCCATCACGTAATCGGCTTCGCTGATCAGGTGATCGGCGTTGGCCGGTTTCACCAGTGTCACCATGAGCCCCCCGATGTCGACCGTCTCCTCGGCCAGCGAGAAACAGCGCCCCATCGCGTCATCGAGTGCGGCGCCGTGCAGGTCGGCCAGAATGGGACGGGTCATGAGGTCATGAGCGGTACGTCGGGCAACAGGATGGCGGTCAGCAACATGCCGGACTCGGTCCGGGCGATCTCGGGCGGCACGACGAGCAGGGCGTTGGCGAGTGCCATGGTGCGGAGCAGGTTCGATCCCTGCGCACCGGCCAGTCGCGCCTCCGGCACGCCGTCCGCTCCGTTCTGCAGCACCACACGCAGGAAGTGCGTGAGCGGCGCCGCGGTGTCCGCGGTGTCGAGCATGCGCACCGGCAGCCGCAGCGGCTTCACCTGCGCGTGTCCGCCGAGCGCGCGCACCAGGGGCCACGCGAACAGCGAACCCGTCACCATGGTGGATACCGGATTCCCCGGCAAGCCGATCCACGGTACGCCGCGCACGGTGCCTGTGCCGATCGGCCCGCCGGGGCGAATGCGCGCGCGCCAGAAGGTCTGCGTGCCGCCCAGCGCCGCCAGGGCCTCGCGCGTGTAATCGTGCGCGCCCACCGAGACCCCGCCGGTGGTGATGAGCAGGTCGCACCCCTGATCGAGCGCGGCGGCGAGGGCGGCCGTGAGCGCCTCCAGTGTATCGGGCACCAGCGGGCTGGTGTGCACCTCCGCACCGGCCGATCGCAGCAGCGCGGGGAGCGCGTACGACGTGGACGATACGATGCGACGCCCGGCCTCGACCTCGGCAAACCGGTCAAGCATCACCAGTTCGTCGCCGCCCGAGACAATGGCGACACGCGGGGCGCGGTGCACCGAGACGGTGTGCGCTCCGATGCTGGCCAACACGCCCAGATGCGCGGCGCCGATCGTGGTACCACGGGCGAATAACTCGCTCCCCGCGGCCACATCTTCGCCGCGCGGCCGAATGTTGCCGCGCCCCAGGGCATCGCGCGGATCGAACACCGACACCTGCGCGAGTCCCCGGTCGGTGTCCTCGATGCGGATCACGGCATCGGCACCGGGGGGTACAGGGGCGCCGGTCATGATGCGTAACGCCGTACCGGACCGCACCGTCGGCAGCATCGTGGCATCGGCGCCGGCGGCGCTCTCCCCGATCACGGTCAGCGTGCAGGGCATTGCGCGGCTGGCGGCGGTCACATCCTCACGTTGCACGGCGTAGCCGTCCATCCCCGCGTTGTCCCACGGCGGCAGTGCCACGCCACTGCGTACAGCACCGCCGAGGGCGCAGCCCAGCGCCTGTGTCAGCGGTACGGCGTCGATGCTGGTGGTGCGCCCGGCCGCCTGCGCGAGTATCGCGTTGAGCGCCTCGTCGAACGAGGGGGGCGTTGGGGCGGTGCTCACCGCGTAGCCTGCGGGCGCGCGGTGCCGAGGGCGCGCGCCGCCAGCGTCGTCACGAGCAGATCCTGTACCCGCTCCACTTCGCGGGTGGGCACCGAGAAGTTGTTGCTGAGCAGGGAGAAGAGCACCAGCCGGCCGTCGGCGGTGGTGACGTACCCCGACAGTGAGCGCGTCTTGTCCAGCGTGCCCGTTTTTGCACGGGCGTTGCCTTGCGCAGCGCTGCCCTTCATGCGCGACCGGATGGTGCCGTCCACCCCGGCTACGGGCAGGGCATCACGGTAGGTGGCAAACCACGGTGCGCGTCGCATGGCGTCCAGGACGGATATCACGGCGCGTGGCGTGAGATAGTCATGGCGCGAGAGTCCGCTGCCGTCGCGATAGGCCGCGTCGGTGGTGGTGATCCCCCACTGCGCGAGCGTCCGTGTGCCCACGGCCCGCGCACTGTCTGCCGTGCCCACCCCGCTCGCCGCGAGTCCGGTCGTGCGGAACAGCAGTTCGGCGATCTGGTTCTGCGATGGCTTCTGCATGCGCCGCAACACGTCGGGGAACGGAGCCGACATCAGCACCGTCAGCGAGTCGACCGCGCGTCGGATCGTATCGCCGCGCGCGACGACGCGCCCGTCCACGCGGATGCCGCCGTCTGTCAGCGACTGGGTGAGTGCGGCGACGTACGCATCGTTGGGGTGCCGATAGGCAATCAGCAGCGACGCGCTGTCGCCGGCGGCTAACGTGCCGGTGACCACCACGCGATCACCGATGCTGTCGTAGGCCGCCTGCAGGCGTGCGGGGCGCGGGGCGCCGGCGGGCACGGCCCCGCTGTCGCGCGTGACGGCCTGTACCAGCAGTTGCGGATAGGCGCGCGTGGGCGACGTGACCACGGTGACCGGTGCCCCCGCACGGCGACCGGCACGCGCCGTGAGCAGCAACTCGCCCTCGTTGAACATCAACTCATCGACGGCGGCGCTGTACGCCGCATCGAAGTCGTCGTACGCCCAGCCGTAGCCGGTCGTGGCGCCCGAGAAGGCATCGCCGACCGCGCGCACGCGCCCCGTGATGCGCGTAATGCCGCGCGCCGCGAGCGCCTCCCGGATGGGAAGGAACGCGTTGAGTGCGTTGCCGCCTTGCAGCGAATCACTCACGCTCGGATCGCCAGCACCTTGCACCAGCACGTCGCCCCGCCACGTCTGGCCCCGCTGACGACCATGGAGCAGCACCGGCGTGCGCCAACGGTAGTCCACGCCCAGCGTCTGCGCGGCGATCGCGGCGGTGAGCAGCTTCTGGTTGGAGGCCGGCATGAACAGGCGGTCGGCATCGTGCGACACGATCGTGTCGCCACGCTCAGCGTCCACGATCAGCATGCCCCAGCGTGCGTTGCGCCACATGGGCGCGGCCAGCACGGAATCCACGATCCCCTGCAGGACCATGGCTGTCGTGGGCGAGGGAACGGGCGCGGCGGGCACTGGAACGGGCGCCGCAGCGGGCATCGCCGGCTGTGCGGTGGCCACCGGGGAAGGCGTCGTCCGCGCGCACGCGGGGAGCGTGAGCGCGCCGAGCAGCACGGCCATGCCCCACGGCTGGCGGGAACGCCCAACGATGGGCCGTGGGGTCGCGAGCACGCGGGTCATGCGTCTACCTCGTAGCTGCTGCTGAGCGTGGTGTCTTCCGCGAGATGGACGCGGATCACCACGGCGGTGGTGTGCGCCAGCGCGCCCTGCACCCGTTCACAGATGAAACGCGCCAGATTTTCTCCCGTCGGAATGAGCCGCCCGTCGGCAAACTCCGGCACGTCGAGATTGATATTGCGATGGTCGAAGCGGTCGCGCACTTCGCGCTGCAGGACGCGGTCGAGGAACCCGAGATCTACGACGAACCCGGTTTCCTCATCGACCGGACCGGCCACGGTCACGTCGCACAGGTAGGTGTGTCCGTGATAATTCGGGTGCGCGCAGGCGCCGAACACGTCGGCGTTTTCCTGGTCGCTCCAATCGGGGCGGCGATAGCGGTGGGCCGCGGCGAACGTCACGCGGCGGGTGAGTGACGTGCGCGGCATCGGCGGTTAGCGGAACAGCGGCAGCGTGAGGCCCACGGTCAGCGTGCGCGAGCCGCGCCACGCCGAGCGGTTGCGCGTGTCCGTGAGCACCGACGTGGTGTCGGCGGCCTTCACGAAGTAGCGATCGGGGTAGTCGTACTGCCACACGAAGTTCGTGAGGTCCACCCGGATCATCGGCCCCTTGCGCGGCAGGTAGCGCACCCCGAGTCCGTACGAAAACGAAAACTTCGTCCCGAACTTGTACGAGCCGGTATCCACCGCCGCGAAGTCCGTGACGACGCCAGCACCGCCGGTCACCGACGGAATCAGGCGATGCCACGTCTTCTTGCCGGTCAGTGCGAGATCGAGTCCGGCATCGAGCAGATGGGTGGTCGTCCCCTTGGCGTCAATCTGGCGGGTGGCCTTGGGGTTGGTGGGGAGCAGCAGCGCGCGCTCGGAGGGCGCCAGCAGATAGCGCACGTACAACGACGCGGGGCCGCCGATGGCGACATCGTAGCGCAACGCCGCCGTAGCCGACGACTTCGGGGCCACGTTCGCGGGGTCGCGCGTCATGAGCATCCAGCCGCCCATGATGGACAGGTTCTGCCCCAGCTTGACGTCTTCGTACGGGCTGTTCGCCGGCAGGCTGCCGACCTGGGCCTGCAGCAACGCGGGCGCGGCGCCTCCCACCACCGTGAGCGCAGCGATGGTCAGAGCACGGCGCAGGGCGGACGGCGCGGTGGAACGAATAACGGAGGTCGGAGCGGGCATCACACGGAGGCTGAAGGCGATCGATCGCGCAGGTCGCGCAGGTCGCGACCGGTTATTTCGGGCGGGAGGGCGAGGCCGAGCAGCGCCAGCGCCGTCGGCCCCACGTCGCACAGGGCTCCACCGGCGCGCAGCGGAGCGGTTTCGTCGGGGTCGAGGATCACCAGCGGCACCGGGTTGGTGGTGTGCGCCGTGTGCGGCTGGTGCGTGACCGGGTCCACCATCACGTCGGCGTTCCCGTGGTCGGCGGTAATGATGACACGAGCCCCGCCCGCCTCCGCCGCCGC
>JARIEX010000142.1 GCA_031127095.1 Gemmatimonadota bacterium | reverse complement strand
ACGCCCAGCCCGGCGCACGTGAGCGCAACGCGTTCCGAATCGCCGGCCAGCTGAAAGTCCGGTGCCGTGGGGCGCAGGGCCTCAAAGCGGATGTCGCGGTCGCTGAGGATGTGCACGCGCCCGTGCTCCACGCGCCCGTGCACCCGCCCCGCCATCTGCAGGATCTCGTTCGAGCCGAGGTGGACGCGCGTGAGCACGTTGCGGCCGCGGTCGATCACGTTCGTAAAGCGCGTGTCGTCGATGATGACGGTGTCGAGCCCCGGCACGTTCAGGGCGCTCTGACCAGCGGCGGTCATCGCCAGGAAGAACGGCTTCGGGACCACGCCCTCGAGGAACGGGCGAATCACTCGGATCGGCTCACCACCGTGATAGTGCGCGGCCGTGATGCGCGGATATCGCGAGCGCACCCATTCGGCGGCCTCCTCCACGGAGGCACGCGTGGGCAGAAAAATGGCCACACCACGCGCCGACCGGGCGAGCTTCTGTAGAAACTTGTCGTCGAGAAACGCGAGCGGCTGCTTGCGCTCCACCTCGACCTTGGCCGCTTTGGTCGCATCGAAGGCCGAGACCTGCAGCACGTCGGCACTCTCGAGGTAGCGCGCATAAAACGACGGATCGACGGTGGCCGACAACCAGATGAACCGGCACCCCACCCGCTTGCCCAGCGCGAGACACAACTCCAACTCGGCGCTTGTCTGGTGAATCTCGTCGACGATCAGCGTGTCAGTGGGCTGGATGTCGCCGTCCTGAAACCAGCGGCGCGCGATCCCCGTGGTCACCACCACGACATTCCACGACGGTGTCTCGGGCGTGGCTTCGCGTTCGCGATTGACGACGCCCGTCTTGAGGACGGTGGTGCCGAGAATCGTCTCGGCGATCGGACGGATCCCCAGCGTCTTGCCGGTACCCGTGCCGGCCACGATCCCGAACCCGTGACCGCTCGCCGCCAGCCGACGCAGATCCTCACCGCGCGTGCGCTCGAGAAACGTGTCGAGGTGCAGGCCGACGGCCAGTTCGATCGTCTCGCACGCGGCGCGCGTCGGCGCGATGACGATGATGCGCCCGGTGGGCGGCTTGGCCGCGACAAAAGCGTCGCGGTCGGGGGGTAGGTAACGATCACGTGGAGTGCGCACCCGTGAAATCTACTGCGCCTGCGGGCACCGTTGGATCATCCGTGTGCGGCGCCGTATTTTCGAGGCATGAACACTCCGGTTCGCTGCCCGTGGCCCGTCAAACCACTCGACGTCGAGTATCACGACCTGGAGTGGGGCGTGCCGGTGCACGATGACCGCACGCTGTTCGAGTTCATCACGCTGGAAGGGGCACAGGCGGGTCTGAGTTGGTCCACGGTCCTCGCCAAGCGGCCGCACTACCGTGACGCCTTCCGGCAGTGGGACGTTCAGGCCATCGCCGCGTTCACGCCGGCGCAGGTCGATGGGCTCATGCAGAACGCGGGCCTCGTCCGGCATCGCCAGAAGCTCGACAGCACGATCGGCAACGCCCGGGCCTTCCTGCAGGTGCAGGAGGCGTTCGGGACGTTCGACGCCTATCTGTGGCGATTCGTAAACGGCGCCGCACTCGACATGCGACGCACCGAGTCACGGCAGATCCCCACGCAGACCGCGCTGTCCGACGCCATCTCAAAGGATCTGAAGGCGCGCGGCTTCCGCTTCGTGGGCACCACGATCTGCTATGCATACATGCAAGCCGTCGGGCTCGTCAACGACCATCTCGTCTCGTGCTTCCGGCACGGTGAGATCGGGGTGCGCGCTTAGCGCTGAATCAGCTTGACGCGCTGGCCGTTCCGGAAAATTTCGATGCGATCAGCGCGGCCGTCACGGTTGGCATCCGTCCACACCTGCAACAGGTCTGCGGACTGATCGAGAAAGATCGCGCGCCACGGCACGCCGCCGCGCCCCGCATCGGGGACACGCACCGTGAACTCGTTGGTGCCCAGCCACTGCATGATCTCGGCGCTCATCCGCCCCTGCAGCACGTCGGTCACGGCGCTCATCGATGGCAGCACCTGCGGGTACGCCCGCGAGGCGTACTCGGGCAGATCGTCGCAGCGTCCGTCGCGGTCGGTGTCGTTGCAGGTGGGCGGACCGAAGCGCAGATCGTCGCACCAGCCATCCCCGTCACGGTCGAGACAGGTCGCTGACCCCGTCCCAGGCGGGCGCACACCCGGCGCCGTCGCGAAATAACGCGGGTCGTTGACCGCACCGGGCACGATCACACCGCCGGGCGTGACGTACCCACCGGCCGCACCGCCGGGACCGGCGGGAGGCAACGGACCGCCCGGATACGACGAAGCCGGCGCACTGGTCGCCGGCGGATCTCCATGCAGCTGCGCGTCCGTGATTTTTTTGGCTTCCCACGCATCACGCACCCGCGGATCGGCCTGCGACAGATCCGGTGGGATCAGCGGCGCGCCCTTCCGCTCCGGCGGCTTGGCAAACCCTCTCACCGGCAGCTCCGATTTCTTCCGGGCCGCATCCTCGCCGTAAATCACGCGCCCGTTTGCCGGCTTGTTGCGCACGGCACTCGCACAGTCCGTCGGCGCCGGCTGCTGTGCCGGCGGCACGCCGTCCACCCACACGCGACACATCCCCGCCGGTGGCCGATACTCCTTCGGCACGTCGGGCTTCTCACGCTTCTCGCTGCGCCCCTGCGCATGCGTCCGCGACGCACCGAGCGTCAAGCTCAGTACGGCGGTCGCGGCAAGCATTCGCCAATGCATCTGGAACATGCCTTCCTCCTGCAGGACGTCGCGCGCCTTCCACCACGGAGGGCCACCGGACGTCCCGACGTCTCCTTGTAGCAGGGTCCATGCCACGTCGGACCCGACCGTCAGCTTCCGCCCAGCTGCTGTGTAAGTATCGGCCCCACGGTACCCTACGGACAGGGGAAGGGTTCACGGGGCAACAGACGGCGTCCGTCAGAGTGGACAGATGCTGTCTCAATCACGGCGATGCCGAGAGGACGGGGGCGCGTGCTCTCTACCCCTGTCCTCCCGTACCCCGCACGTCGCCATTAATCCCCGAACGAGATCCCCATCATGCGCGCCGCCTGCACCACGTCATGGTTGGGATCGACGCGCTTGGTCTCCTTCAACACATCCTCGATCGGGATCGTGACCAGATTCGGCGACTGCAGCGCAACCATGTGCCCCCAACGCTTGTCGGCCACCGCCTGCACCGCCGCCGCACCGAAACGGGTGGCCAGCAGGCGGTCGTAGCCCGTGGGCGAGCCCCCGCGCTGCAAGTGTCCCAGCACCATCGAGCGCGTCTCCTTGCCGGTCAGACGCTGGATATCGTACCCCAACCGCTCAGCGATGCCGCCAAGCCGGCGATCCTGCCCGGGCAGCGACTCCCCGATGATCGACTCGATGCCGCCCTTCGGCTTGGAGCCTTCGGCCACCACCACGATGCTGAAGCGACGGCCCATGGCGTCACGCGCCATCACCTTCTCGCACACTTTCTCGATCTCCCACTCGATCTCGGGGATCAGAATCACGTCGGCGGTACCGGCCACGCCGGCGTGCAACGCGATGAACCCGGCGTCGCGTCCCATGACCTCGAGCACCATCACCCGGTCATGCGACTCGGCCGTCGTGTGCAGCTTGTCGATGGCCTCCATCGCCGTATTCACCGCGGTGTCGAAGCCGAAGGTCGTGACGGTGCCGGGCACGTCGTTGTCGATCGTCTTCGGCACACTCACCACGCGCACGCCCTTGGCGGCCAGCTGCGATGCAATCTTGAGCGAGCCGTCGCCGCCGATGGAGATGATCGCCTCGATACCGAGGTTGCGGGCGTTCTCGACCAGCTCGTCGGAGCGATCGATGTTCTTCCACGAGCCATCCGCCTGCTGGATCGGATACGCGAACGGACTCCCGCGGTTCGTCGTCTTGATGATCGTGCCGCCCTGATTGGCGATCCCGCGGACGGTGTCCTCGGTCAGGGGGACAATTTCATCTTCGCCAAGGAGGCCGGCAAAACCGCGCTTGATGCCCAGCACGTCCCAACCACGGGTCCGCGCCGACAGCACCGCCGCCCGGATGACCGCGTTGAGGCCCGGGGCGTCACCGCCGCCGGTGGAAATCGCAATCCGCATGTCTGAAGAGATGGATCGGGTGGGTTAAGATGGTCACCGCAATCTATCGCATCGTCACGCCGTCAAGGCACCGGGAACGCGTGTGAACGCATGGGCACGCCGGCGCACCGTGCGGCGCGGCGGGTAGGGGCGCGTCGTTTGGATGACACGATCGGGCGACGCCTGATGGATACTGTCGTCCCGTGCGACGTTGCGCTCGCGGCAGCCCCCTTCCCGCTCACTCACCCACCATGCCCCCGGCTCGGCATCCCCTCCGGCGTTCATCGCGCCGCCGCGGCAGCACGCTCGTTGAACAGCTCGCCGTGCTCACGCTCTGTAGCGGCATGGCCGCCGTCGCCCTTACCTCGGGGGCATCACTGCTGGCCGCACTCGACGTGACGATGGCCGCACAGGAAACGGCCGCCCTGCTGGCGCTGGCCCGCGATCACGCGATCGCCACAGGCACCGCCACGGCGGTCCGCTTCAACGCCGCCACCTCACGCGTGGTGGTCCACGCGGCCGCCGATACGCTGGCCGCGGGCGACTTTCACGGCGGCGGCCTCACGCTGCAGAGTAGCCGAGACTCGCTGAGCTACGCCCCCACGGGGCTCGGCGTGGGCGCGGCCAACCTGCGCGTCATCCTCACGCGCGGCGGCCACGCCGACACCATCACCGTCTCACGGCTCGGTCGCGTGCAACGGCACTGACCGGCGGCGCCGGATCAGGTGCCGAAGTCAAACCCCGGCACGCTCACGCGCGGAATCTCCTGCCCGATCGTGCGCTCGATCGTGCGCACCATGCCGATCTCTTCTGCCGACATAAAGGTGTAGGCGTCACCCGTGCTTGCCGCGCGGCCGGTGCGGCCGATGCGGTGCACGTAGTCTTCCGGCTGCTGCGGCACGTCAAAATTGATCACGTGCGTGATCCCCGAGATGTCGAGACCGCGCTGCGCAATGTCGGTAGCCACCAGCACGCGCAGCTTGCCCGACTTGAAATCCTCGAGCGCCGCCATCCGCTCGCGCTGCGACTTGTCGGCATGCATGGCCCCGGCCTTCACGCCGGCCCGCTCCAGATCCTGCACCACGCGGTCGGCGCCACTCTTCGTGCGCGTGAACACGAGCACGGAGTCGTGCGCGTCCTTGGTGAGCAGATGCACGAGCAGGTCGTTCTTGCGGCCGCGTGGCACCGGGTACACGGCGTGCGTGACCGTGGTCGCGGCCGACGAGCGACGCCCCAGCTGCACCACCACCGGCTTGCGGAGATACTTGCGTGCCAGCGCTTCGACTTCCGGCGGCATCGTCGCGCTGAAGAGCAGCGTCTGCCGATACTTCGGAATCTGCTCTACGATCCGGTTGAGCTGCGGGGCGAACCCCATATCAAGCATGCGGTCCGCTTCGTCGAGCACGAGCGTCTCGAGGTACGAGAAGTCCACGTTGCGCTTCTCGAGGTGATCGAGGAGGCGTCCCGGCGTCGCGACCACGACATCCACGCCGCTGCGCAACGCGCGCTCCTGCGGCTCGTACCCGACGCCGCCGAACACGGGGATCACATCCACCGGCGCGTATTTCGAGTACTTGCGGACACTCTCCTCCACCTGGAGACACAGCTCCCGGGTTGGCGTGAGCACCAGCACGCGCGTGCGGCGCGGTCCACCCAGCAGGCGATGCACCATCGGGAGCGTGAAGCTCGCCGTCTTGCCGGTGCCCGTCTGGGCGAGACCGATCAGGTCACGCCCTTTCAGCGCGACCGGAATGGCATCGCGCTGGATGGGCGTGGGACGCTCATAGCCGGCATCAGCGAGCGCGGCGAGCAGGGGTTGGGCGAGGCCCAGATCGGCGAACGTTGTATCGTCGATCAGCGTGTCAGGGTCGATTGCAGTCATGTGGTGACGGGAAAGCTAATCGATCCGGCCGCCGGGGAAGGCTAGACCAGCGCGATCTCCCGCCCGCACAGTTGCGCGACCAGCGCCAGCCGGAAGGTGACATCGGCCGAAAAGGCCCCCGGCGAGGCGTCCCCGAAGCCCGGATCGGACAGCGGCAGCAACGGCCACGACCAGACAGGCACGTGTTCCGGCATCACGACCGACCTCGGCGGCGTCCAGATATGCTTGCGGTCGCGGTCATCCAGCAGCCGGTCGAGCAGCTTGCACCAGCCATCGTGCCGCTTGAGGAAGCCGAGCCGGGCCATGATCTCCAGCCACCCCAGGGAGGACGCCATGTCGGCATCCATCGCATTGCGCGTCGGCAGCAGGTCGCCCAGCACCAGATGCGGCTGCTCGAGCAGATGCGGACCCACCTGCTGCATCGGCTGCTGGCGTGGCCACGGCTGGGTCAGGAACCGGAAGAGCCGGTCCATGAACTCGTGGTGCTCACTGCGGAACTGCGGCATGTAGGCCAGCATGACCAGCAAATGGAACGACGGTGCCGTCACCTCGGGGGGCAGCACGTGCTGGTTCCCGATCCGGATCCACGGCTTCTGCGCCAACGGTGACCTGAGGAACGGCATGACCCGGTCCACCAGACGCCGCGCCGCGCCGCGCAGTCGCGGATCGCTCTCGTAGCCGGCCTGGGCCAGTGCCGCAGCCGCCGCCTCCCGCAACAGCAACCGGCCACGCCGGATCAGGTCCTCGTCCCACGTGGCGGGCATCATCTCCGCCAGAAACGAGGGATCCTCGTCCTCGGCCAGCAACCGGAACAGCAGCCGTTTGGTGGCACTGAGCCCGGGGCTATCGGGATCCCATCCCAGTTCGAGCAGGCGACGGTACGCCGGAATCGTCCCGACACCGACCACCGTGGTGCCTGACGGGACCGTCAGCATACCGCCGGGCCATTGACCATCGCCGTCCTGCATCAACAGCAAGTGCCACCCCTGCCGGCTCCCGTACGGCACCCTGTTCCACTCAGGTTCCGCCGCAGCCTTGGGAAAAAAGGCCTTCGTGGCGCGGAACTGTACCGATGACGACGCGGTCCTGTATAGCCAGCTCATCGGAACAGTGACCGGCCCAGGAGGAGCCGGTGGTGCCATCGGAACCGGTGGGTGCAGCGGGACGTGCGCGTCCGGCGGGACCGGAAGCGGCCCAGGCGCTGACATCGGCGACATCGAAGTCGGAAGGGTCACCTGTGCAAATTGCACTTCGACCGGCGGGTTCCGCCAGAGGCGAAGGGACGAACGGTGTGCGCCAAGTGACGAACTCATCCATGTGACCGGTGACACTTAACACTTTGTCGCACTGCTGCGTCTACTCTCCGAGGCACGCCGACGTCGTGACCGCGCCGTGCGCCGTGCCGAACGACCCACCCGGATCCGGACTCTATGAAGAACACGCTTCGCATGCTCGCTGTGGCCGCGGCGCTCGCGGTCTCTGTTCCTGCCTATGCTCAGGGCGGTGGTGGCGGTGGTGGTGGTGGCCGCGGCGGCATGCAGGGGACGCCCGCCGAACGGATGGCGCGTCAGAAGGAGCAGCTGTTCAAGGACATCACGCTCACCGCTGCACAGTCTGCCAAGGTGGACACGGTGATGATGCAGGCCGGCGACAAGCAGCAGGAAATGATGCAGGCGGCCCGCAGCGGCGGCGGGGACATGGCGGCGATGCGCGAGTCGATGCAGAAGATGAACACGGAACGGAACGACGCGCTCAAGGCCATCCTGACCGACGACCAGAAGAAGAAGTTCGACGAAAACGTCGCCGCGATGCCGCAGGGCGGACGCCGCGGCGGTCTCTGATCCGGCGTGGGTCCGCAGGAGTGCACGGGGGGTGCCGATCGGCACCCCCCGTGTTGTTTTCACGAGAAGCGCCGCGGGGGTGCCGTGTCGGTTGCCGTGTCGATACCCGCCGCCGAGATTGACGCATTCTCATGAGCGCCCGTTCGTCCTTCCGCCGTCCGCGCCCTGCGGCGTCTCCCGTGCTCCGGCTCTGATGCGCGGCGAGTTCATCGACGTCGGTGGCGCCCGCCTCTACTGTTACGCGTTCGGCGAGCGCGGGGCCGGCGTGCCGATCGTGCTCCTGCACGGGGCGTTCCTGTCCTCGCACCTCTGGCAAGACGTGCTGCCGCGCCTGCCGAAGGGGCACCGGGTACTGGTGCTCGACCTGCTGGGGCACGGCCGGAGCGATCCGGCCGGGTCCTTCTCCATGACTGTGGCCGCGCACGCCACCCGGGCCGTGGCACTGCTCGACGTGCTCGG
>JARIEX010000141.1 GCA_031127095.1 Gemmatimonadota bacterium | reverse complement strand
AGTTCGAAAAGCGGCGGCGGGGCGGCTTCGGCTCGTTTCTGGACGAGAACCAGCTGGCTCAGCGGTCGCCGATGTTCATGGCCGACATTTTCCGGACGGTGCCCGGCATCGCGATCGCGCAGGGGCAGTCAGCGCAGGGGCGCGTGATGATGCGCGGCGCGACGTCCGGTGGGAACTGCGCCCCGGCCGTCTTCCTGAATGGGATGAACGTGCCGGTGCCGGACGGCAACCTCGACGGCATCCTCAACCCGCAGGAGGTCGTGGGGGTGGAAGTGTACGCGCGCACGGCGAGCGTGCCGCCGCAGTTCGACTCGCGCAACGGCTGCGGCTCCATCGTGATCTGGACCGGCGTGCGGAAGGCACGACGCTGACCCCCGCATGATGCCGACACCAACCGCGCCCGCGGTACGCGGCTCGGCACCGTGATCGGCAACACCACGACGACATTTCGCGTGCGCGACAACGACCTGCAGCCCGGCGGGATCATGGTGCTGCAGGTGCGCGCGATCGGTGGCCGGTCCACCTGGACGACGCCCGGGCTACTGGTGGGCGTCGGGGCCATCGCCAAGCTCGAGGTGGTGGCCAGCGGCACCACCGACCTGAGTCAGAGCCAGTTCTACCTGCAGCACTAAGGCCGACGGCGTAGACGGCAACTCACACGGCAGCTCAGACGGCGGTGTCCTCGCCCGCAGCACCGGCGCCCGGCACCAGGGGGGCCAGCAGCGCGGCCAGTTGCTTGGCCGCCGCGCCCCAGCCGTGGTGGAACCCCATCTCCTCGTGAGACTCACGGTCGGACTCCGACCAGTGCTGCACGCGCGCGGTGTACCGCGTGCCACTGCCTTCCGGTGTGAACGTGAGCACCACCGTCATGAATGCCTTGGGCGACGGTTCCCAGGCGCTCGTGAAGGCATCCGTGATCACGAGGCGTTCGTTCGGCACCACGTCGAGGTACACCCCACGGTTGGGGACCCGCTGTCCCTCGGGGCTCTCCATCTCGATGTAGTTGGACCCGCCGGGACGCACGTCCACCTCGGCCTTCACCGTTTTCCATGGCGCCGGTGTGAACCACTGCACCAGCAGCGCGGGATCGGTCCAGCCGCGATACACCAGATGCGGCGGCACCGGCATGTGGCAGGTGAACACCAGTTCGCGGGGGTCGATGGCGTCAGTCATGATCAGCGCACGGCAGGAGTGGAGAGGATCGGCACGCGACGATGCCGCGCGCGGCTATCGGCGCAGGCCACGAGCGGTCGCCGTGCCCGCGACGACGCGGCCGCGGTCGTCGAGTCGCTCGAGATTGGCCGCAATGCGGCGGACGTATTCGAGCGTCTCGCCGTGCCGCCAGCGGGGCACACCGGCCGCGATGGTTTCGATGTTCCGCCATCGGCGCGGATCGAGCCGCTGCGCGCGCGCACGGCGCTGCGCCGACAACAGCGTGCCCCGGCCGGCGTTGTAGCTGGCGAACATGAACAGGTGCCGATCGTCGCCCACGGAGTCACGCGCCCACCGCTGCCAGAGCACGCGGTCGTAGGCGATGCCGGCCTCGATGTTGAGTTCGGGGCTGTCGATCATCGTGAGGTCTACGTTGTCGGACGCGACCTCGCGGTAGGTGCTGGGCATGAGTTGCATCAGGCCGCGCGCGCCAACCCGGCTGCGCGCCGCGGGGTCGAGATTACTCTCGGCCATCCCCTGCGCCTTGAACAACCGCCAGTCGAAGCCGGGGCCGAAGGAGCGCTTGGACGCCTTGCGGAACGTGTCGTCGTAGCGATCGGCGGCGACACGCGGTTGCGCCGCCAGCGGGCGCGCACCGAGCGGCGGTACCGCGGTGCCCACCAGCACGGCCAAGGCCACGACGACCCGTCGCGCGGCGCGCATCAGTTCAGCGCACCGCCAACCACGATGCCCACCGCGATGAAGATCGCGGCGACGAACAGTCCGACGGCGACGTTCCCCTTCTTGAGCTCCTCCGCGAAATCCACCTGCGGCGTGAGCAGGTCGATGACGCGATACGCGACGAACATGAGCACCACCCCGAGAGTGGCGTACAACATGTTGAGTCCGACAATCGACCATTGCATGACGAAGCGGGCGGAAGGGTGAACGGAGCGGCTGGTGGAGTCTACCGGCTGGCGGCGGCGCGGGCTACCGCGGCGGTGCCGCGCGGCGACGCGCCGTGATCAGCACCGCGAGGTCGTCGGGGCGCGGGTTGATGAAATCGAGACGGACGCGCCCGTCGGGCAGCGTGGTTACCGTGGCCGGGATGGCACTATTGGTCAGCACCCACCCCGCAGGGAGAACGACCGCGTTGGCCGGGCGACCGAAGCCGCGGTCCCACACGAGTTCATCGTTCACGAGCCGGTAGCGGGCGCTGTCGGTGTAAGTCTCCGACATGCGCAGCCGGGTCGTAGCGCCCGGCGCCACTGGTGCGAAGCGGAACACCACGACTTCCGTGGCCGGCGTGACCGGCTCGCCGATGTCGAGTTTCGCCGCGGTGATCGCGGCGCCGGCGAGCACGTCGTGCCGCAGCGGTTCACCGGTATCGAGATTGCGTGCCGACGGATTGGACACGCGGCTGCCGGCCCGCACCACGTTGATGTAGTGATCCACGCCGGCCCGCGCTTCGGTGTAGTCGTGATACAAGTCGAACGCGTGCGTTTCCGGCTGCTGCAGGAAATACACGATCTCCCGCGACTGGATGGCCCGTTCGGTCAACCGTGCCTGCACCGACGACCGCCCCGCCGACGGGCCGGTGCCGAGGCCGGCGACCGGGCGCGCACGCAGGATGAGCGGCGCTTCGGCGGGCGTGGTGTTCCAGAAGCTGATCGCGATGCGCCCGTCGGCTTCCTGCAGAATCTGCGACGGATAATTGCACGACTCGAGCTCGTAGCCCTTTGGCAGCACCACGGCGTTGCGCTTGATGCCGAGCGGACGGTTGAACACCAGCGTGGTGCCGTCCATGAAGTAGCTCTTGGCGTCCTCATACGTTTTGTCGATGAGCACGCGCGCTTCGCCGCCGTTCGCGGGCACCGGTCGCGCCAACGTCACGCGGATGTACTGCTGCAAACTGTCCGACACACGCACGCCGCCGGCCCGCGCCACGGCGGCGCCGACCACGTCGAACACCAGCGGCTTGCCCGTGGCGCGATCGTTCACATGTTCATCGGTGGCGATACTGCCGGCACGGATCGGATTGAAGTAGTGCGTGGCGCCGGCGGTCGTGGCGGTCACGTCGTAGACGATGCGGAACTTAGCCGATCCCGGCGCCAGCAACTCGTAGCGGGTGTAGGCATCGGCCTCCGTTTGGCGCGGCGGCGCCGGCTGGGCGCCCGCGGACGGTCCGGTGGCGAGCGCCAACGCCGCGCCAAGGGTGCAGCCGCGCACGACGGTCACCAGATTCACGAGGTTCATGCGGGTTGCACGAGATTGATGAGATTGCCGCAGGTGTCTTCGAACAACACGGCGGTGATCGGCCCCATCACGGTCGGGGCACCACGAAACACCACACCGGCCGCGCTGAGGCGCGCGAAGTCGGCGTGGATGTCGGTCGAAATGAACGCCGATGCCGGCACGCCCGCGTCGAACAGCGCCCGCTGGTACACGCGCGCCGGCTCGAACGCCATCGGCTCGAGCACCAGCTCCACCCCCGCCATGCCATCAGGCGCGGTCACGGTGAGCCAGCGGTACTCGCCGAAGGGGAGGTCGGCCATTTTTTCGAAGCCAAGCACGTCAGTATAGAAAGCGAGTGCCTTGGACTGGTCATCGACCATCATGCTGATGAACTTGAGTTGCATAACGTGCCTCTCCTGATTCGGACGTCTGCCGGGCGACGCGAATAGTCGCCTGACGATCGCCAAAGGTGCAGCCGGAAGCGGAGCGGCGGAAGTCGGGTGTCGTTGCTCGACGCGCGCGTGCTCCGCTCCCATTATTCCCGGTGTGCTCTCCCGAAATCGCACTGTCGGCCCCCTCCCTGAGCCTCCTTGCTTATGACGCGTTTCTTCACCATCGCGCCGGTCCTGCTGGCGCTGGCGACCCCGCTGGCCGCCCTCTCGGCGCAGGCGGCGCCGTCGATTGCCCGGCTGGTGATCACCCCCGCCAGCCGTACCATCGTGGCCGGCGACACCATGCGCCTGCGCACCGAAGCGCGCGACGCGCAGGGGAACGTGCTCGCCGGCGTGACCGTGCGGTACCGACTGGGCGGCTCGGCCCGTTTCGAGGGGAAGGTGGACTCGCTGGGGCTGCTCACGGCCAGCTCCACCGCCGTCCTGCCGGTGACGGTCACGGCCACGATGCCCGGCGCGGCGCCGGTGTTCGAAGTCATCGACATCACCGCCGTGCCGGGGCCGGCGGCGCGCATCGAACTGTCGCCCAGTACCCCCAAGCTGGTGGTAGGCCAGCGCGTACGGGCCACGGCGCGCGCGTACTCCGCCACGGGTGACGTGCGCGCCGACCGCATCGCGTGGTCCAGCGATAACGCGGCGGTGGCGAGCGTCAGTGCCACGGGGCTCATCACGGCCCTCCGGGCCGGCCGCGCTTCCATCGTGGCCACCAGCGGCGCGATCTCGCAGCGCCTGCCGGTCGTCGTGGCGGCCGCGTCGTTGTCGTCACTGTCGCTCACCCCGGGCCACGTGGAGGCGCGCACCGGCGACGTGCTGCGGTTTGCGATCACCGCCAAGGACGCGGCCGGCAAGACGATCGCGGGGCTCACGCCCACGTGGAGCTTCTCGCCGGGACAGGGGCAGATCGACGCCGACGGCGCCTTCGTGGGCTACGAGCCCGGGGAGTACACGATCACCGCCTCGTTCGGCGCCCGCAGCGTAGAGAGCACGATCACGCTGGCCCCGCGCGATGTGCGCCGGCCGCTGTCGCTGGTGGGGCGCCTGCCCCGCACGCGCTTCACCACCGAAGAAGTGTGGCTTCATCAGGACGGCAAACACGCCTACCTCGGTTCGGGCGGCGGCGGTGACGTGCTGTATGCGCTCGACATCAGCAACCCGGCCGATCCGAAGGTGACCGACTCCATCGTGTCGAACACGCGCCGCGTGAACGACGTGATGACGTTCCCCGATGGCAAGTTCCTGGTGTTCACGCGCGAAGGTGCGAGCGACCGCAAGAATGGCATCGTGATTGCCTCGCTGGAAGATCCGGCGCATCCGAAGCCGATCGCCGAGTTCACCGACGGCGTGACCGGCGGCGTGCATTCAGCGTTCGTGTACAAGCAGGACAAGTACGGCACGTTCATCTTCCTCACCAACGACGGCACGGGCGCGCTGCACGTGATCGACGTGAACGATCCGTACCATCCGAAGGAAGTGGCGCGCTGGAAAACCGAAGGACGTCCCGACGCCGGCCGCTCGCTGCACGACATCGATCTGCGCGACGGCCTGCTGTACGCGAGCTATTGGAACGACGGGCTGATCGTGCTGGACGTGGGCAACGGGGTCAAGGGCGGCTCGCCGTCCAATCCGGTCAAGGTGTCACAGTTCAAGTACGACCTGAACGCGATGTACAAGCAGGTGGAAGTGGACGGCGGTCCGGGCTTCATCCGTGGCACGCACACGGCGTGGCGCCACAAGAACTATGTGTTCATCGCCGACGAAGTCTTCCCCGCCGCCGGGCCCAAGGGCACGAAGGACGCGTCCGCCGGCCGCGCCTACGGTCGTCTGCAGGTGGTGGACGTGTCCGACATCGCCAACCCGAAGGCGGTGGCGTTCTACGAGCCCGAACACGGCGGCGTCCACAACCTGTGGGTGGCCGGTGACTCGCTGTACATGGGTGCGTACAACGCCGGCTTCCGCGTGTTCGACATTTCCGGGGAGCTGCGCGGCGATCTGCGCGCGCAGGGGCGCGAGATCGGCCACCTGAACACGGCCGACATGGACGGCAAAGTGAAGAACGCGGCCATGACGTGGGGCGTGGTGGTGAATCCGAAGGACGGCCTGGCGTATGTGAACGACGACAACAACGGCCTGTGGATCGTGCGCATCGAACCCAAGCCGGTGAAGAAGGTTATTCCGTGAGGGCACGCTCGCTGCACGCCGCGTTGCTGACGTCACTGTTGTGCGCGAGCTCCACGCTGCGTGCGCAACCACCGGCGCGGGACTACCTCGTGCTGGTCGCCAGTGAATCGGTGGACCGCGTGGCGCTCGTGCGCTTCGGGCCCGCCGGCGCGCGCGTGGAGCGGGAGAAGTACGTGGGCTGGTCGCAGATGGAAGTGGCCGGCCCGCACGGCGTGGCGATTGCGCCCGATGCGACGCAGTACTTCGTGACGATCGCGCACGGCACGCCGTTCGGGAAGCTGGTGAAGTACGACGCCGCCACCGACACGCAGTTGGGCAGCGTGATGCTGGGCAACTTTCCCGCCACGGCGCAGGTGTCGCCCAACGGTGCGCTGGTATTTGTCGTGAATTTCAATCTGCACGGCGACATGGAGACCAGCGACGTGTCGGTGGTGGCGGCGAAGGAAATGGTGGAGATCGCACGCATCCGCACCTGCACGATGCCGCACGGCTCGCGCCTGTCGACCGACGGCACCAAGCACTACTCGGCGTGCATGATGGACGAGACGCTGGCCGAAATCGACGCCAGTACACTGTCGGTGAGTCGGCACTTCTTCCTCACCAAGGGGAAGGAGATGGGTATGACGGGCGCGCCGCCCGAGCGTGGCGCGGGTGAACATGCCGGGCATGGTGGTGCAGCCGCCGACATGTCCGGACACGGCATGGAGCCGCCCAAGCCGGGTGACATCTCCTGCTCCCCCACGTGGGCGCAGCCGTCGCGCGACGGTGCACGTGTGTGGGTGGCGTGCAACAAGTCCAGCGACCTGGTGGAGATCGACACGAAATCGTGGACGCTGGTACGCCGGATTCCGGCCGGCCCGGGCGTGTACAACCTGGCCACCACGCACAACGGCGCGCGGCTCATTGCCACCAACAAGCGCGACGCCTCGGTGTCGGTGTTCGATGCGGTGTCGGGCACGGAGCTCGCGCGCATTCCCACCACGCGCAAAGTGGTGCACGGCATCGCGGTGAGCGACGACGACCGCTACGCGTTCATCTCCGTGGAAGGCGTGGGTTCGGAGCCCGGCACGGTGGATGTGATCGATCTCGCGACACTCACGAAGGTGGCGTCGGTGGAGGTGGGACAGCAGGCGGGAGGCATCGACTTTCTGCGGTCGGAGCCGGTGAAGCGCTAGCATGCGACATCCCGGCAGCAGCATCCTCGATCGCGATCACCTCGGCGCCTTTTGTACGCACACGCACGTGGAGCGGGCGGGTGCCGACCGCGGGCCGCTGCACGGGCTCACCTTCGGGCTCAAGGACATCTTCGATGTGTCCGGGCATCGTACGGGCTTCGGCAACCCCGACTGGCTGGCCACGCACGACGCGGCGTCATCCACGGCCACGGTGGCCACGCAGCTGCTCGAGGCGGGCGCGCATCTGTTGGGCAAAACGCACACCGAGGAAATGGCGTTCAGCCTGACCGGCGAGAACGCGCACTACGGCACGCCAATCAATCCGGCCGCGCCGGACCGCGTCCCGGGCGGCTCCTCCAGCGGGTCGGCCGCCGCGGTGGCCGGTGGTCTGGTGGACTTTGCGATCGGCAGCGACACCGGCGGCTCGGTACGCGCGCCGGCGAGCTTCTGCGGCGTCTACGGCATCCGGCCCACGCACGGGCGCATCTCGCTGCAGGGGGCCTGCCCGCTGGCGCCGATCTTCGACACCGTGGGCTGGTTCGCCCGCGACGCGGCACTGCTGGCGCAGGTGGGCAACGTGCTGCTTGGCGGCACCGCGGCCGTACCCGGTCGCGTGCTACTCGCCACGGACGCGTTCGATTTAGCGCTCTCCGGCGCGGCCGACGCGCTCGCACCGGCCGTCGCCCGCGTGACCGCGCTGCTGGGTGACGCGGAACCGGTGACGGTGAGTGCGGAAGGACTGCCCGCGTGGTTCGACGTGTTTCGCGTGCTGCAGTACGACGACATCTGGACTGCGCATCGGTCGTGGATCACCCGCGTGCGCCCGACGTTCGGCCCGCAGGTGGGCCCGCGCTTCGACGCGGTGGCGCAGGTGCAGCCCCAGGAGGTGGCGGTGATGCGTGCGCGGCGCGTGGCGATTGTCGCTCGGTTGGACGATCTGCTCGCGGACAACGCGGTGCTGGTGCTCCCCACGGTGCCCGACATCGCGCCGCTGCTGAAGCTGCCGCCAGCCGACACGGTGGCGTTTCGCGAGCGGGCGCTGGCGATGCTGTGCATGGCGGGACTGGGCGGACTGCCGCAGATCACCCTGCCCTTCGGTACGCTGCACGGCTGCCCGATCGGCCTGTCGCTCGTCGCGGCGCGCG